>CALAYC010000200.1 GCA_937894935.1 uncultured Verrucomicrobiota bacterium | reverse complement strand
GCCCCGCGTCCGACGCGGTTGGTTCGCTAACCAGGCGCTGCAGCGAACCCGGCCTGAGCGTCGCGGTTGCAATCGTAAAGGGGTCGGTTCTTGGTTTTGGAAACTTACCGATAAATCATTAAGCCGCTCCACGCAGGTCAGTTTATTCTCATCAATTTTTCTGACTGGTTACGAACCGGGTTCGAGGTCGTTCTACCATTCCTACCTCTCAACGCAATCACTTTCCGGTCGTAGTTTCCAGACCCAGCGGACGCAAAGCCAATGGGAAAATGTCCTTCCCGAGTTGACCGGATCGCACGCGGTACGAGGCAGGCAAGCTGCGTGGCTGTTCAGTGAGACGCAGGGTAAGTTTTTCCTCAAAGAGGAGTCGTAACCCGAAGACGCTGCGCCAGTGCTATTTTCATTGGCCACGCGTGCGATCGTTGGTCGTGAGTTCATACTCCAAAAACCAATTGGGCAACTTGTGCCTGAAACACAAGCTGCCCAACTCTGCGGATCAACTTTTACGTTTTACGGAACGACGATTCGATAGAAGGCCTGAGTAGCAGGCGCGTCGGTGTCGTCAAACGTCGCCAGCCCGTCGTAAGGGCCGGTAAATGTGCCGAGGTCTTCCCACGGACCGGTCACTTCCGTCGCACGTTGCACGCGATACGAATATCCCGGGCCAACGTTGAATTGCAGTCGCCATCCGCCGTCGATCGGAGTGGGTGACGCTGTGAAGGTTGTTTCTGCGCTCGGAGTAATTTGCAGAACTCCGAGATAGGCAAACAGACCATTCACTTCGGTGACCAACAGATCCAACTCACCGGCTTCATTGGGCACGAGTCCGGTCAACGACACGATGTCGTCATCGTTTCCGAACGGCTGATAGCTGGAGCCTGCGTCGGTGCCGGACGTCTGCAGATTGACTTCGTGCAATCCGTTGACATCGGTAACGGAATATTTGGTCGTGCGCAGTTCATTGACGTTGCGGGTCGCAAACATTGAGAACGTGTATTTCAACGCCGGATTCAATCCGAAGATTCGGAGCGTCCCGGTGATGCCCGGACTACCATTGTTGACGAAGAAATAATCTTCCGTCGCGGTCGGGATGGCAAAGTCACCCAACAGACTGTAATGCGGTGCGAGCAGGCCGCCGTTTTGCGTGCCGTTCTCCTGCCAGTTATCGGAGAGCGCCGTCACGCCAATGGTGGTCGGATAACCACTGACCGTTACCAGGTTCGCGATGGTCAGACCTTGCGGCACGGTTATCGCGGTCGAGCCGATGTTGTTCCAGTAATTGCCGTTCGCATCCGGGCTGATTGTCTCGTGGCCGTTGGAATTGTCGTGACGACCGAGATCAATCAACACCGCAGCGGCGGGTAGATGTGGCGGACCAAGAATCACGGTAGCTACCGAGCTGGTCACGACGCCAAGGCTGTTGGAGGCGACGAGATAATAGCTGCCGACGTTCGCGTCGGTGATGTCGGACAACACCAGATTGGTTTCCGTGGCTCCGGGAATCGGATTGTTCTCGAAATACCATTGGTAATCCAACGGCTCCTGGCTGAGCGCATAGGCGGTCAACGTGGCGGTTGAACCGGGTGCGACTTCGATGGATTGTGGATGGAGAATAAACGTCGGAATCTCGTCCGCGGTCGTGATTTCAAGAATGCCGATGTAGGCATACAGGCCGTTCACTTCCGAGATGACCAGATCCAGTTCGCCGAATTCATTCGGCACCAGAGCATTCAATGAGACGATCGTGTCGTCGTTGCCATTTGGCAGGAAGGAAGAGCCTGCGCCCGCGCCGGAGGTTTGCAACGTCACGGTGTGCAGACCGTTGACGTCGGTCACGGAATATCGGGTCGTGCGTGTCTCGGCGGTATCGCGTGTTCCGAACATTCTGAGTTTGTAAGAGGTGTTCGGATCCAAACCGGAGATTCGCAACGTGCCGGAAATGCCGGGCTGTCCGTTGAACAGATAGAAGTAATCTTCGGTGGCGGTCGGAATGGCGTAGTCGCCCAACAACGCGTAATGCGGCGTGAGCAATCCACCGTTCAACCGGCCGTTGCATTGGAAGGTCGAGGAGAGAACCGTGATGCTGATTGACGTCGGTTCATTGCTGATCGTCACCAACCCGCCGATACCGGCGAATTCCGGCACTGTCCCGCCGAAAATACCGAAGTTATTCCAGTAACGACCGTTCACATCGGGGCTGATAGTATCGCGCCCGTTCACTTCGTCGTTACGGCTGAAATCAACCAGCACGGAGAAACCGGAAATGTGATCCGGACCGATGGTCAATGTCGCCACCGCGCTCGTCACCACGCCAAACACGTTCGAGGCCGTGGCATAATAACTTCCTTCGTTTTCCGTCGTGACATCCGGCAGCGTCAGAGTCGTGCCGGTTTCCTCGGGCAGAAGGCCGTCGTTGAAATACCAGCGATACGTAATCGGCTCCGAGCTGTTGGCCACTGCGGTGAATGTGACCGTGGTTCCAGCCGCGACTTCAGCCGAGACCGGATTTTCGACGAAGCCCAGATCCACTGGCAGCGGCGTGATTTTGAGAATGCCGATGTAAGCAAAGCCGCCGTTCACGACCGAAACCGTCAGGTCGAGTTGTCCCGATGCGTTGGGAATCAGTTGATCGAGTTCGGCGATGGTATCGTCGTTTCCGTACATCGTGGGCGTTGAACCCGAACCCGGACCGGACGTCTGCAAATCCACGGGGTGAACCCCGTTGGCATCCGTGACGGTATATCGGGTCGTGCGCGTATCTGTGTTGCTCGTAATACGCGTGGCGAACATGCTCAACTTGTAAGGCCGACCAGGAACAAGTCCCGACAATCGCAACGTGCCACTGGCGGTCGCGCCTTGAACGAAATAATAATCGCCAGTCGCTTCGCCGATGGCGAACTCACCCAACAAAAGCGGATCGGGCGTCAGTAATCCCCCATTCACGTATCCGTTGTTTGAAAAACCCGTTACCGCCGTGATGCTGATGGCGGTCGGGCTGTTGTTAGTTGTAACGAGATCGGTGAGCGAAGCATTTGCAGGGATGTTTCCCGGCCCGCCGCTCCAGCTATTCCAATAAAGGCCATTGGCGTCGGGACTGGCGGTAGCTGCACCGTTGCCGCCATCGTGACGGCCAAAATCAATGAGCACTGCCTCATCAACAGCAGCAGCGGAGGCGGACAACGCCAGCGTCAATGGAAGAACGACATGGAACGTTCTGACTATCGAAGCGAGAGTCTTTTTACTTTGGTACAACAGTTGGCTTTTCATAGTTGAAATAATTTCCGAGGAACGACTGTGACTGCTATTGCCGTTTATTCATTCTGGGTCGTAGGGCGAATTTTCTATTGAGCGCGCAGCGGCTGCAATTGAGCAACCGGGCTAATTTGCGCTAATACTTTTGAACTATCATCAACTCGGGTAATCAGAGGCTGACAGCGCGATAAAAAGCCTGGCTCGCAGGAGCATTCGTGTCGTCGAAGACAATTAATCCGCTTTCCGGCGCCACGATGGTAGCGAGGTCTTCCCACGGCCCGGTCGCCTCCGTCGCCCGTTGCACGCGATACGCGTAGCCGGGCGTGGCGTTAAGCTGCAATTGCCATCCACCGGTAATCGCCGTCGGTGGCAGGAAATTGGAACTTGCCGCGGGCACAATTTGTAACACGCCGATGTAGGCAAACGAACCGGCCACTTCCATCACCACGAGATCCAACATACCGGCTGGATTGGGCGTCAATCCGTTCAACGTCACAATGGTGTCGTTATTGCCGTAGGGTTGCGCTGGCGAGCCTGAGCCCGGACCGGAAGTCTGAAGCTCGACACTGTGCAGGCCGTTCACGTCCATCACAAAGTATCTCGAGATGCGGGTGCTGCTCGCGTCCGTAGTACGCGTCGCAAAAATTCCCAGATTATATTTCTTCGTGGGATCCAGTCCGCTCAAACGCAGTGTGCCGCTCAGGCCATTTCCGTTGAGATAAAAGTAATCTCCCGTGGCCGTGGGAACTGCAAAATCGCCAATCAACGACGCGTCCGGCGTGAGTAATCCGCCATTCAAATATCCATTCGCCTGAAACGTAGAAGATAGAACGGTCAACCCGATGGTGGTTGGCTGGTTTTTGATCGTGACCAGATTCATGATCGAAGAGTTTTGCGCCACCGTACCGCTGGCAGTGCCGATGTTGTTCCAGTAATTACCATTGTGATCCGGACTCAGCGTCACCGCTCCGTTCACGCCGCCATCGTGTCGTCCGAAATCAATCAAGACCGACAACGGGTTTAAATGATCCAACGCAAGAGCCACGGTGGCGACGGCACTTGTGGTCATGCCGACTGAATTGCTGGCGACGACGAAATAACTGCCGACGTCGGAGACATTCAAACTCGGCAACGGCAGATTCGTGTCCGTCGCGCCAGCGATGGGACTGTTCTCGAAATACCATTGATAACTCACCGGCAACGGACTGGTCGCAAACGCGGTAAGTGAAGTGGCGGTATTTGCCGGAGCGACGATGGATTGCGGATTCAGGACGAACACCGGGCTGTCATCCGCCAGCGCGATTTGCAGAACGCCAAGATAAGCAAACAAACCATTTACCTCGGAGACCACGAGATCCAATTCACCGGACAGATTCGGCACGAGACCGTTCAGAGTCACAATCGTATCATCGTTGCCATAAGGACGCGCCGCCGAGCCAGCGCCCGGCCCGGAGGTTTGCAGGGTCACGGTATGCAAGCCGTTCACATCGGTGACGGAATATCTGGTTGTGCGAATGGTGCTGGCGTCTGTGTTGCGCGTGGCAAACATGGAAAACTTATACTTGCGCGCGGGATTCAAACCGGAAATTCGGAGCGTGCCGGAAACACCAGACGCCCCGTTATTGAGAAAAAAATAATCACCTGTCGCGGTAGGAATGGCGAAGCTACCGAGCAACGAAACATCCGGATCCAGCAGACCACCGTTCAAAAAACCATTACACTGAAACGTCGAGGAAAGCACCCGCACCGAATAGGTCGTCGGCCCATTGGTCGCATTGACCAGATTAGTGATAAAATAATTCTGCGCCACGGACATGGCTGCCGTGCCCATGTTGTTCCAGTAATGTCCGTAGGCATCCGGGCTGGATGTTACCTCGCCGTTCGCGCCGCCATCGTGTCGCCCGAAATCCACCAGCACGGCATCAGGCTCGATGCTCGGCGGAACAATGGGCTGCGGAATTTTCACCATCGCACTCACCGCATAACCACTGCGCTGCCCTTCTGATTCATACGAAACGCGATATTGATAATTCGTTCCGATGCCTACCTCGGTATCGGTGTAGCTAGACGCATCACCGGGGAGAATCGCAATTTCAGTCCACGCTCCGCCTTCGGGGCTGCGTTCGACGTAATACGCGTCTTTGGTCGAAGGTGGATTAATCCAGTTCAGCAAAATTTCGGGTTCGGCTGCGCTGTTGGTTGCAAGCAGGAGTTTGCTCGGCGGCATTGAAACTAAAACCGAACTGACATTCAGCGTGGCGGCATTGAGTTTCGCCGCCGTCAAACTCTGCGCAACGTTTGTGACAACTCCGCCTTGCACCAACGTTGCATCCGTCAGCGGCGCGTAAAGTTCCAGACTCGCCTGCTGCAACTGGCCCTGCGCTTGCGCGGTCACTTCCTCGAAGTTCAACATCGAACGATGCACGAACCAATCCTGATAATCCGCCTGCGCCGGTGAACCGGGTCGGCTAACGGCATTCCCCGGACCGCCTAATACGAAATTAATTGGCGTCAACCGTTCTGTAACATTCGTGACCAACAACCCATCAACGTAGAACGCCGTAATGCCCCGCGCGTACTGATGTGCAATCACGACGTCGTGCCACAGCCCATTCGTGCCATTCACGCCGGAATTCACCACCGCGCCATTCACGCTGCGATAAGCAATTCCCTCAGGCAAAATTTCAATCGTCGGATGATTTATTCCTGAAGCCAGCGTCGCGGAAGCAACCGTGCCAGTGCCCGTCGCTCGCACGCGAAATGAAACTGAGAACGAGTGCATTAACGTCGTGTCGAGACTGAGCGGCGCACGTTGCGTCGAATCGCCAACGATTCGCAATACATTCGTGCGACTGCCCCATTGCGGCGTGGGCTTCCCTTGCCGCACCGCTTCAAACACGCTCGGCACGATGGTGAGAAACATTTCGAAATAACCCGCATCGTTCGGATGAATGCCATCGCCGGAATTCAGATTGATAAAGCTGTTGTTGACCCAATGCCCATAACCGTCGTCGGTCGCGCCGAGAAAATTGATGCTCGGCACGTCCAGCGTGTTGAGCAGAAGATCCATCCGTTTCAGGTAGGTATATTCCGTCGCCGAATACGCATCGCGTGGATAACCATTCCCGACCACCGAAAAAATATTGTTGGAACGCGACAACGCGATGATGTTCGTGATGCCCGTAAAAAACTTATCGAACACCGCCTGCGGATTCACCGCGCCCGGCAGACCTTCATTGCCCAACGATAGCGCAATGATGTTAGCCGTCGGCGCCACTGGAACTTCATCCCGGTAAAAACGATTAATCACCGCCGTGGTGGTATCGCCGCCGATGGATTGATTCGTCACGCGCCAACCATAAGCAGGCTGCGTGGTGGTAAGTCGCGCGGCGTAACTGTTCAGGTAAGAACCGTTGGTCGTTTGATTCCCAGCCTGTCCGGAAGCGCCAAAACCTTTCCCCAACGAAGACCCCAACACCGACAGCAACCCCAGGTCGCCCACTTTCAGCGCATCGAAAAAAACCGTGCCCGTATTTGCCGAGTCGCTCCCGATTACGCCGAGTTCAATCGAGCGAACGGCGTTAATATTCGGCACGCCCGCGAGATTGATCGTCGCCACGCGGCACGGCGAATGAGTTGTGCCGCCGACAATGTTGGTCCCTTTTATAACATTGCCGACCGGATCCAACAGCCGCACCACGACTGTGTCATTGGAATTCGCGAGCCCACCGTAACTAAACTGGAACGTTGAATTTGTCGCCCAGTTTTGAAGCGTGCCGAACGTGAAGCGCACGAGGTTGGTGAACGGCGACGTCGCGCCGGAATAAGTCAGCGCCAAGGCTTTTGTGCCTTCGCAGACTGTCGTGGTTTCTAACGCCACGCTCGGCGACCCGACACGATTTGTCCACGCCGCCTGAAGTTGCACGGTGGATGCGTAGGTTTCAAAGCCTTCGACATTTCGCAACGCAGCCTGCGTCGGCAAACAACTCATCCAAACCAAACTCACCAACAACGCCAGACCAGCGGAACGATTGGAAGAAACAACGATTTGGCTATCTGACCGGCGAAGAAGCTTGGATAAATTCATTTTTGTCGTCTGCAGTAATGCGCTCAAGTTACACGCATTCCACGCAGCAACGCAGCCCGGCAACCGGAGTAAAATTCAATAATACTTTCGGACTAGGGCGCGACGAATCGTCCTCCTTATCGTTTCGATTAACCAACAACAACCGTCAGCACTGTCGGTCCGCCTACTCGACTCTCCACCGCCAGATGTCCGCCGATGATATTGGCGCGCTCCTTCATTCCCGCCAGACCGAAGTGTCCCTCGGTGGTCGTCGGCGTCCGACTTGAATCAAATCCACAGCCATCATCGGAGATCTTCAACGTCACTTTCCGTCGCTCAAAATGCAGTTCCACCAACACCCGTTTTGCTTTCGCGTGTCGAATGATATTGGCCAAAGCCTCTTCACTGATTCGCAACAGATTGAATTCGACGATGTCTGAAAGTCGTTCGGGCGTTCCCGATGTTTTGAATTCCCACTGCACGCCTGTATCGCCGAGCGCATTCTTGACCACGGTTTTGAGTGCGGTAGCCAAATCCGCTTCTTCCAGGCGCGGCAGACGCAAAGCCCAGACGGACCGACGGGATTCAGCCAGACATCGGTCCGCCTGACTGATGATTTGCTTGAGTTGCTCTCCGACCGGCGAAGATGAGCCGATGAATTGTTGCGAAATCGCCCACAACTTCAGTCGAATGCCGGTGAAATCCTGCAACAGCGTGTCATGCAATTCCTGCGCGATACGGCGGCGCTCGTCCATCTGCGCTTCCATTCGCGCGTTCATTCGTGCTTCGGTCCGGGCTGTGGCGCGCGCCAGATTCCAACGATAAAATCCCCACACCATCATACCGATCACAATGGTGCTCGCCGCTAGAAACCAGCTCGTCTGATAGAAAGCAGGCCGGATGGAAAAATTCCACATCGCGCCCGGTTCAGCCCAAACGCCATCGTGATTGCGCACTTGAACCCGAAACTCATAACGCCCCGGCCCCAGCCCGGAATAGGAAATTTCCCGTGAGTTTCCCACCTCGCGCCACTGCGGGTCGTAGCCTTCCAGTTTGCATTTGAATTGAATCCGCTCTGGATCAAAGAAACTCGGCGCAGTGAAATGAATCTTGAGGTCCTTTGTTCCGGCCGGCAAATCCACGTTCGCCAGTGGCTCAAATTTCTTTCCGCCCACCAACGCCCGAACGATATGCACCGGCGGAGAATGATTACTCTTTTTAAGAAGGCGTGTCGGATCAACCATCGCCAGACCCGCGGTCGTCGCCACCCAGATGCGTCCGTCACTGGACTTCGTTGCAATGGGAAACGGTCGGCTTTGACGCGGGAAACCACGCAGTCCATCGGACGTACCGAAAACTTCGTGTTTAATTTCATACGCAGGATCAACCGACGCTTTAATCAGTTCATCGGGATCAACTCGAACCAGCCAGATC
>CALAYC010000199.1 GCA_937894935.1 uncultured Verrucomicrobiota bacterium | reverse complement strand
AGGATCTTGCCATTGTCAGTGAAGTGTTGGCGCAACATCCGACGTTTTTCCCAGATGAAGGCGAAGCTGGGGGCGACATTCGTGAGCAGTTCACAGGACTGCCATTACGTGAGAAAGCCCGCAGCGTGCTGGATCATCTGGCGAAGCCGGAGGTCGGCTGGGTGCTCGATGAGCAACTCCCGAATTGGGAACGCGTCGTCCGTTTTGATGCACATGGCGTCACCTTGTTGGAGGCGTTAAGGAGAATTGCCCGGCCCGATGCGGTGGTCTTTACCGACAAACTTCAGGGTGTGTGCGCGGCTTTGGCGAACCAAGGGGCGTTTGCTGAATCTCCGCTGGCTCATCTGGACAACTGCCTTACGCTGGCCCGGGGCGGACTTGGGGAACTGCGTGGCATTGAGAAATCTTTGAAGCGACTGGTTCAGCGCCAGCGACAGGCCGCTACGTTGGGTGAGATTTACGGGGTCGTATTTGACGAATACGCCGAACAAGTTGGCCGCACCTGTTACGCCGAACTTGTCCGCGCCCAACTGCCGGCGCGCTTGGATGAAGCGCGTGAACGCATCCGCACATTGCTCACGGACACCGAGCTTTTGCACAAAATACAGCATGAGGTCATGCGGCGCGATGCCATTGAACCGCAAGTGGCAATGTCACGCGTTCGCAATCGGTTGGATGAACTGGCGAGGGCACTTGAATTGGTTCAGCCGCTGGCTGATGAAATCGACCGACGCACTGCTGAATTCGCCCGGCGTTCGCTAGCTCGCTCCCGTTACTTGCAGGAAGTTGTGGGGGAGCGGCGCTCTCAAGTAAAAGAACTGTTCGAGCGCATCAATGCCACGTTTCACGGTTGGCGACTTGGCGATTTGAATGGCGCTATTTCCCTGCCGCCCTTGCTATTGCCTGATGCCAGGCTGATGGCGGGCCGCGATTCACTTTATGAACCGCCACGCCGCCGCACTCTGGAGGAGAACCCTCCCGTGGATGATGAGGTGGACGATAAGCAGCGTGACCGGGCAAAAGCTCAACTCGGCGCGGTTGTTCGCGATTCGCTAACCGTGGCACGGGCCAATCGGCTGATTGAAAAACTCGATGGTGGCAAGGGCGCTCGCATACCAAGCACAACTGTCACCATCCGAAATGAAGATGATCTCGCCGACTTGATCGCCTTGTTGCTGCATGCCGAAGCCGGTGAAGCCCGTTATCGCATTGAAGTGCCGCGCGTGAAGGCTGACCTCTCTGTGGCTGAGTTCGACCACAAACTCAACTATCGCCTCGAAAAATTCTTTATCATCAAGAAATGACATCCTCCCCACCCATTCCATCCTCCAACTCCCTGCTCCAATTGAAGGATGCAGACCGAGCGCGTCTGGCCGAAGTGCTACAGGAATTGTTGGGGCATGGTTCAATTCTAGGCCTCAACCCCGGCCAAGCTGATCTTTACGAGTGGTGCAGGCTGAACCCGGATTGGGTGCGCGAGGCGGCGGCGCTGGTTGGCCTTGCGGTTTATAGCGAACACGAGAGCCGTCTGGTGCAGGCCATCCCGCAAAAGTCCTCGCTGATTCTGAATCTTAAACAGGATGCGACACTTGTGTTGTTGGCACTCTGGTATGAGTTCGATACGCAAGTCCGTGACCACGGCGCAACGGAAGTCCGCCTCTCGGTCGAACAACTCAACCAATTGCTAAAAGAGAAGCTTTTGCCTGATCTCAAAAGCCAGCCAAGTGCAGGCAGGATGCGGGAAATTCTTTCGCAAGCGCGACGCTTCAATCTTGTGGAGGTGGAGTTTGATGAGCCATTCGAGAAATCGGTAATCGAAGTTTTGCCGACCCTGAAAAAGGTCATCCAGTTCAACGGGGTCGAAGAATGGAACAAAACGGCGGAGTTGCACCGCAATCCCAGCACTGAAGCCAACGGTAATTCGCCGGAGGAAGGAAGCGATACGCCATGAGCCGCGCAATCAAACTCACCCGCATCCATGCCATCAACTGGTATGGCTACAATGACACCTTGGCTATTGACGGGAATCTGCTGTTGGCGGGTGTCACCGGCTCGGGCAAGTCCATCTTGATGGACCTCATCATGACGGTGCTGGTTGGCACGGATGTGGCGCACGATCATTTCAACCGTTCAGCAACCGGCAGGCATTCCAAGCGCACCTTGAAGGGCTACTGCCTTCTCGACACCAAGCGCGAGGAGAACGGAGTGCCGGAGTATCAACGCAACAAGGGGGCAATCACCTACATCGCGCTCGAATTTACTTGGCCCGCCAAACCCGGTGAAACTCCCCGCGTGGAAACCTGGGGATTGCGAATCGAATTTCGCAATACCGCAGAAAACCAAGGACACATTGATTCGTATTATTGTGATGGCCAGTTGTGTCGTGATGATTTTCTCGCTGTGAGTGCCGAAGACGGGAAAAAGCGTCCGCTCGAACTTGCTGCGTTCCGAAACTTCATCGTGAAGGAACGTGACGGCAGGATTTTTGAAACGCAGAAACAATACCTGCGTGACATGGCGAACGAGCAGCACCTGAATTACAACCCGGCCGTGCTCACCGGGCTGTTGCCGCAAGCGATGGCGTTCACGAACCGGGAATCTTTTGACAGCTTCATCCGTGACTATGTGCTTCCCGGCGACCAGCTCGACGTGGAAAACGTCGTCGCCAGCTACAAAAGCTTTCTTTCGTTTGAAGCTGATCTCAAGGAATTGCGTGACCAAAAGACCCGTCTGGAAGCAATCAACAAACATTTTGTGGCTTACACCAACGCGAAACGCGACCAGGTCGTCGCTCGCTGGCTGGCGGCCGATTTAACCCATCAGAACGCGCTCGCGGTAATGCGCGACAAAGAAGCGGAGCTGCAAAGGGAACAGAATGCGTATGCTGAGGAAGAAAAGAAGACCAAAGCCTTGGGTGAGCGCATTGAAACCCGGAAGAGCGATATTGAGCAACTGAAGAACCTCATTCGCACCATTCCGGGCGGTGAGACTTATTTGTTTATCAAGGAGCGCAACAAGACACTGGTTGGTGAGATTGAGGGTCTTCGAGCAGTCGGCACGCGCGTAGATGAGGCGCTCCGCAACCGCGTCCGCAAGGCGCGTCAGTGGCGTGACGATGCTCTCAATGCCCCGATAGCCGAAAAAGTGAATGTGGCCGCGCTGGATAGCGCCATCAAACATCTCGAAGGTTGTGACGCAAATGACAGCGAGGTGGCATTAAAAGCAGTTGCAGACGCAGCCGAGTCCGTCAAAGCCGCATTGAATCGAGCCATTGCGCCGACACGAAAAACTCTGGATGACGTGCGACCCAAACTTGGCAAGTTGCGCGAGGAAATTGATGCTCTGAAATTGGGGCATTTGCCCTTCCCGACATTGTTGCTGGAGGCGTTGAACAGGGCTTTGCCGAGGGAAGGACGCCAACCGGCGGCGCTACCGTTGTGCAAACTTTGCGAACTCACCGATGAGAAGTGGCGGGCGGCGGCTGAAGTGGCCTTCACCCGGAAGTTTGCCGTCGTTGTGAGTGAGGCGAATTACGAGCAAGCGATAAAGATTTATCACGAATTGAAAAGTGATTCGCCCCAAGAATCACTCGTTCATCCCGGCAAAGCATTGCGACTCACGAAACCGGCAAAACCCGGTTCATTGGCTGAAAAAATTCGCGCGGAACACCCCGTCGCTCGGGCCGTTGTGAATCAACTTTTCGGTGATTTGATCTGCGTGGAAAAGCGCGAGGATCTTGCAAAGCACGACTACGCGATTCTGCCCGACGGCTTCATGACGCGCGGTGCGTTTGTTGAGCGGCGGCGTCACTATGATAATTTTCCGTTCATTGGTCAGAAGGGACTCGACCAGCAACTAGCTTTGAAGGAATCGCAGTGGAAAGATCTCGATACTCAGGAGCGTCGACTCGCGCCAGTTGTGAATGCTGTTCAAGGCCTCATCGAGCGGGCTGAACAGTATATCCCAGAACATACATCGCTTACGGCCGACCTCGTTCGTGCACAAGGTTTGTCAAAACTCCAACAGGAGTTAGATGGCAACATCGCCAAGCTGAAGACAATTGACCGAGCCACCTTCG
>CALAYC010000198.1 GCA_937894935.1 uncultured Verrucomicrobiota bacterium | reverse complement strand
CGCAGCCGGATTGCTGATCGAATAGATACCCACGCCGTAGTTGTAAGTGTTGTAGCCAAGCCAGACGCCAAGACACGCGAGGCCGCCTTCCGCCCACACATCGCCGTAGGAAATCGGTTCCTCGGACGGTTTGACGTTGCTGACGAGTTGAAGATTGAGACTGCCGAAATTCTGGGCCGACGCGGTGGTGATCAGCGTTCCGACCCCCAGCAGAAGCGCACTGAAATAACGCAATCCAACGCGATAAGGCGAGGCACAACACATGATCAGTGCCCGCATCTATACGGCGGCCTGTTTGCGGAAACAAACGTAAAGCTTGGCACGAATATGTGAACCGGACGGCCACAACGTGCCGCCGGCGTTTTTGTAGAAATACAATTACCGCAGTTTCGCGAACGCGAATCGTTCAGGATTCCCGCTTCGTTTCCGTGTTCTTCTCACGCCGCGACGCGATCACCAACCACATGCAAAGTCCCAAACCAATCACGATTGCACTGAGCGTAATGTAAGTCGGTCCCATCGGCCGACTGAACGTGAATTCCACCGTATGCTCGCCGGCTTCCGGAAGAAACACGCCGCGCATGAGGTAATTGCATCGCAGTAATTCCGCCGGCTTGCCATTTACCGTTACGCTCCAACCCGAATCATATTTGTCGTTCAGGAGCAGCACCGACGCCGCAGTCGCGTTGGCTTTGAGCACAATTTTCTTCGGCGCATAACTCACATATTCCACCGTGCCCGGCGCGGCGTTGCCAGACGGCGCCACCGGTAACGACTCAGCAAGCAACACCGTCTGTGCAGGATCGAAAGATTTTCGCGTCATCAACTCCAGCGCCGCGAGATCGTTGGTCGCTACAGAATTGAAAATGATTGGATAATCCGGCGGGAACATCTCCTGAAAGCTTTCCCGCCATTGCGCTGTATTGGTCGTGTAAGTGGGCGTTTGCCAATCTGTGTAAAGACTCGCTCGCGGCAACGCACCGGTGAATTTGATTACTGCAAACGGACCGGTTTGATTGGTGCGCGCCAAAATCGGACCGCCGGAGCGGGTTTGATAAAACTCAAAAAAGAGGATGGGTTTGAATCGCTGCTGCTCCGGATCATACGCCTGATTCAGAACGGAAACCATCGGCGCTGCCGCGAGGATGTAATCGGTACTCGTGAGTTCAAGCCGCCGCGTGACGCGATATAGCGTTTCATTGGAGAAAAACTGCGTCGCCAGTTCGAATGCGTCATATTCCACCGGCCGCCGCGGCATTTGCACCACATTCAAACTCTGAATGTTGTAGTACGGGAAAATGTGCTGCATCCACTCCGAGTTATAGACCGACTGAAACATGCTTTCGATCTCGTTGAGGCGAGAATCGAGACGGAATGCTTGCAAGGTGCGATCCGGAATCCGGGACACCCGATGCTTGTACGGTTCAGCACGAAGGAAATCGATGACTGCATTGTTCCCGGCCTCCACATAACGATCTTTCCAATTCTGCGCAATCACCCAGGGCTGCGCTTGCCATCCCAGATCAACAACGATCAATCCCATTAAAATATAACCCGCGACACGTGCGCGTTTTCCGGCAAACGCTCCGCTGATGAGGAGCGCAAACATTCCTACGGTAAGTGCGAGAAACGCGATCGCCCAGCGCACTTGTCGGATTGTGAAGTCGAATGTTTTCGCTGCTGCTGCCGCAGCGGAAGCCGGGTCTGCACGGCCGCTTTGTTGCAGCATGCCGAAGTAATTTAATTCGCCGATGTAAGTTTCTACCCGATGCCGATTCCCCACATACAGTCCCCACGCCACGACGGCCAAAGCCAACAGACTGAACATCGTGATAACCCATTTTTTGTCGAAACCGGTTTCCTTTCGCCACCAAGTGCCGAAATGATTGAAGATGCCTTTAGTCGTCGCGGTTGCTCGTTCCAGATAAAGCGTTGTCAACCCGTGCAATCCATAGCCCGCCACGATAATAAATGCCCACGTAAAGACATGCAGGAACTTGGCTGGATTTCGAATCGTGGATGCGTACGGCAACGCGTAAAAGAACTGATAAAACGGTGCGAAACGCCCAAACATCAAAGCTGCCGAGACGATCAATACACCCAACCAGAACCACAGGATTTTTCGCTGCGCCGGACTGAAGAAAGATTTCTCACCGCGAAACGATTGCACCAATGCCCAAAACCCGGCTAATAGAACCACCATGCCAAGGTAGCCGCCACCCATTCCGTAGCGGAAAAAACCTCCCGGTAAATCTCCTTTTCGATCTGACTCAAAAAAGCGATCCCAATTCGCGTCCCGACCGGAGAATCCCCAATACGCCCCGCCATCCATCGGCTTCTGTAACCAGGACGGCAACTGGTAAGGCGTGTCCATGCGAAAACCAAAAAATCCGGGAATAATCAGATCGAGCACCTCCCGTTTGGGCAAACTCCATTGCGTAGCTTCGTGCCATCGCATGGCTTTAGTCGTTTCATCCTGCGCCGTCCCGACGACGCCTTTGACCGCAACACCGACCAATGCGCTCACCGCACTTATTGCAATAAAAACAGCGAAAACGACGACCACTCCCAGTCGGAGAATACTCATTCCAATTCTGCGCAACAGGTTGCCATCTTCAACCAGCGCATGGACCGCTACCCATACACCAACGAAGACGCTGAAGATTGCCCCGATGTCAGCAGCTTCAATCACTCCCATTCCAACCGCCATGCCCGCCAATGGAATTCGAGCCCAAGGACAGCTTCGCAAATTAGCCACTAGTCCCAACGCGATGTAACCCAGCCCGAAACAGATCGGCTGCGACGCAACGCCCCAGCACGCGGTGGCAAAGAAGTCGCAATTCAAGCTGGCTGCTACTCCTCCCAATAAACAGGCCAACCGGGCGAATCCCAGCTCCCTCAAAAAGAACCAGGCGCCGAGGCCGACAATGAGTAGCGCTATCGGGGCATAAAGCTTTGAAAAAAACACTGGACCAAAGAGCACTCGCAATGATTCTGAAATGCTCGGCGCCATGATGCCTCCGTTAGTGCCAAGCCAATTCAAATCAACCCAAATCCCGTTGATACCATTGCCGGGCCGATAACTCTCGGCCATTTGTCCGCCCAAAGGACCGTCGTTTGAAAATACGACGTATCCAGGCGTAAGTCCCCGCAAAAACAAAACACCAAGCAATGCGATCAAGATCCCGACTATTATTACAAAGCCTTGGTTGAATTGGGCCGTGCCGTTCCCTTTTGACTGAATCATAGAAATCAGATTTTTGTAATGCGTAGGCGTTGGTCTTGGGGCGGCTTAATTCCGTTTCCGGAACACGAGGATGGGATGAAACGAGAGCCACCAAAAACCCAGTTTATTCAACGTGTTCGTCATCCACGGCTTTTCAAGCGGATACAGAACAGGCGGCCCGTAATTGCTTCCAATTCCATGTTCGAAAACAAAACCGGCCTTTTCGACGAGTTTTCGGACTCGCCCGACCGTGTAAATCTTGTCGATCGGTTGAAGTACAATCCAATTGGGACGATTAAGTTTCTCGGCTAAAATTCGCACCGCCAGCCAGGGAAGGTGGAGATAGTTAGGAAATGAAACGTATAATAATCCGTTAGGACCCACAACGGAGGCGATCTGCTGGAGGGCTGGATCAGGAAATTCCAAATGCTCAATCACCTCCATGAGCAGCACCACGTCAAAATGCGCCTTTGGAAGTTCCAAATTATAGATGTCGCCAACAAAAAAAGTGGCCTCTGGAATCGCCGCCTTGGCTTGATCAACAGCAACCTGACTCTGATCAAGTCCAAAAACGTTTTTAGGCGTCACCAATCCTTCTCGCACCAACTGGGTCGGGAGGCGACCCGTCCCACACCCAAGCTCCAAAACCCGGCTGGATGGAGTCAGCGTGTTCCTTAGATGAGGCAACGCATAGCCATACCACGGGCCGAGATGTTTTAATAACGTATGGCCGGTCAGTATCTGTTTGGCTGGTGCCGTTCCGCTGGTCTTATAGTGTTCGTTATACCACTCTGACTCGCGTGCTTGCGGTTCAGCAGCATTCTTAGGCGATTCCGGCGGAAGCGAATTCATTTTGCTCTCGATTTGATACCGATTGTTGCCGACTAAAGCAACGTTCCTATTCCGCGCCCAGAGCGGCGGGAAACAAAACAAAGAAATTGCATTTCATTCAATCGGCAAATGAACTACTTACTCCGCCGTCTGCATTCCGCAAATTGCAGTTGCCAAGTGTGATGAAGTAATAAACGCATCGCTTTATGTCCGGTCGCCAAGTCATCGTTACGACAGTTTTCGGCTCTGGGGCGAATCGCCTCGGCGAGACGTTTACGAGCTTTCTGAAGATCCCCGATACCGAGCTGCACGTTTTTGTTTACGGAGACAGTCTTCCCACAAATCCGCTGCCGGGGTTGAAATACCACCTCGTAAAGGCCGACCCTCAGTTTGTTTCAACGCGACGCGACGCTTTGTTTCGGCGGTGGACCTGGCCGGATTCTCTCGATGCCGAGTTCGCGCTTGTTGTGGATGGAACAGACGTGATCTGCCTCCGGGAATTACCGCGTTTCGAAAAAATTTTGCGCGGCGCAGGTGTCGCTGGTGCGACGGAGTGGGGATTGCCTGTAAAAATCCTCGGACAAGGTTACACCAGCACCTACATCAACGGCGGCGTTACGTTCTGGCACTTGCCCAGCAGCAAAGTTATCCGCGAAGAAATCGTCGCTCGCGGGCGGGCGCGCTTCCGGGGCGAGTACGATGATCAAACTGTTCTTAACGAGGTCATTCACACCAAATATTTCGATCAATTGGTGGTCCTGCCCTCCCAATACAATTGGCGCGCGCTTTACAAGCGGGATTTCCGCGGCTGGCAACATCACTGGCGAGCCTGGCCCCGCCGCGACAATCTCGACGGTGTGTATCTCTACCACAACAACAACGCCGTCCGCGAAGTGCTTCAGGATTATCCTCACCTCAAGATCAAATCACATGCTGAGCTGCCCACATTTCCTCAGGACCAACATCCCCTGAGCAAATGGGAAATGTTCAAACGAAAGCTGGCTCACCGTTGGCATCACGCTTGACGCTCAAAAGAATCGCGATGGCTAGAACCAGTTTTAGCAAAATAAAAGAAGGATTCCGGAATCCAGCCGCCTTGGCGTTGGTGATGGAATTGCAAAAAGCGCTCCACGGTTGCCATACCGTTTTAGACCTCGGCTGCGGTTGCAACTCTCCAGCCAAATTCCTCAATCACTGCCGCCTGACCGGAGTGGATGGATACCAACCTGACCTGGACAAAGCCCGAGAGAACGGCACCCATGACGAGTATGTATTCGGCGATGTTCGGGAAGCGGAATCGTTGTTCCCCGGTCGGAAGTTTGACGCGTGCATTGCCTTGGACGTCATTGAACACCTCACCAAAGAAGACGGTTGGCGCATGTTGAAATCTATGGAACGTCTGGCGACCAAACGCGTTGTCATTTTCACGCCGAACGGTTTCATTCCTCAATTCAGCGAAGACGGTAATCTTCAACAACACCTCTCCGGCTGGGAAATTACAGAAATGCGCGCGGCAGGCTATACAGTAGTCGGCATGCACGGCCCCAAGTCTCTGCGAGGAGAAAAAGCCATGCTAAAATACCGACCTCGCCCGGTTTGGAGCTTAATTTCGGTTGCCATGCATTATCTCCAAACCCGTCGTCACCCGGAGAAGGCATTCTCCATTTTTTGTCTGAAACGAATTACATAGCCACTAAGCCCGGTAATTTTCGCCTATTCTTTTTGAGACTGGGACGCGTCGCCTATTTTCTGTTTCGGTTGGAGCATCGCTTCGGCGTCGGCATTGCGTTCAGAAAGCAAAAAAGTCAACACCCCCCAAGCCACACCCAACACGGACAATAAACTCGCAAGCGGATGCCAAAGCCAACGCGAGTCGCCCGTTTGAATCAATCCTCGTCCCGTTTGCCATAACGGAACAATGAGTGATGCACACGCCAGACAGGCCAACCATCCGGGCATAGCAGGTTTAGTCGTCGTCCAGGATGGTGGTCGGTCGGTGCGGTGACGCTGCGAGAGAAAATGATACGTTTGCCGACGGCGTTTCCGAAGAAAATCCCCTAGCCCGCTCACGATATAATGATGCACCCCACGTCCGGTCAGTCGTAACCATTCGCACCGACCGCGTTGCGCCAGTTTCAACACCATCGCTGTGTCCTCGAAATATTCTGTCGCTCCGACAGACAACAGATCAACGCGCCGAAACATGAAGCCATTCGCGCCCAGCGGAAAAGCCAGACTGTGGTCGGGAAAACGCCACAGTTCCACCGCTCCGACTGATCGAACCGCGACCGGTGCGACGCTCATCATCCACGCCACCGGATCACTGATATGCAAAGTGGTGGTGAGATAAGCACAAAAGGAACTCATCCGCTCGTTGGCCGGATAATAACTTTCCACACCCAATGCTTGCGGATGCACGGCTAATGCATCTGCTGCCAAGGCGATGAAATCCCGATGCGATAATTCATTATCGGCATCGAGAAAAAGCACGTAGTCACCTGTCGCGTGTTTTAGAGCGAGTCGTTTCCCCGATTCGGCGACCCGATCCGGATTATCTAAAACTGTCGCACCGTACCGAGCTGCGATTGCTCGCGTCTGATCAGTCGAGCCGCCGTCAGGAACAAGAATTTCCAACGCTGCCGCCGGGTACGTTTGCTCGGAGATCGCACGCAAACAGTTTTCCAGCAATCCCTCGGCATTCAGCACGGGGATGATGATGGATACTTTGGGTGGAACGTTATTCATCAGCAAAACAGTCTGAGTTTTGAGATCTCATCCACCACGAGATCGCACCCGCAACGGTAACGGTTCATCCTTATAATCTCCAATGCGACCTTGGAATGTACACAAATAATACCCCGGTTTCGGATTCAACTGAAAACGGGCAAACAAATCGCGATCACGTAAACGACGCACCGAACGAATCAGCCGTCGTTGCCGAAAAATTTTTCTCACGGCGCGCACATTTGCCAATAACGCATGACCATGCGCACGAAATAACGACCATTTTCCCGTCAGCCCGGCGGCAAAGAAACTGCAAAAGAAAAAGGCGAAATACACCGGCAAAATCCGCACAGCTGATCCGACTTCCAGATTGGATAGGAGACTGAAGATCTGATTGCGCAAGAAATTGCTCATGACAAAGCTGCGTCCTTGGCTCGTTTCCGAGGTCGCTCCCATCAGGTGCTGAATGAGCGCCGTACCGACAAAATGGCTTTCCCACCCCGCCAACCAGGCGCGATGACAGAAATCCGTTTCTTCGTAGTAACAAAAATAATCCGGATCGAAAAGATAGCCGCCGGCCGCCGCAATTACTTCCCGTCGAATCAACATGCACGCACCCTTAGCACTAAAAACCCGATAGCATTGCCGATACTCCGGCGCATCGGGCTTCAAAAACCCGTAGTGGTACATGAATCCGGTGGCAGTGAAAAACGATCCACAACTATCCAATCTTCCTTCGCGATGCGGCAGCGTCATTCGCGCCTGCGCAATTCCCACCGTCGGATTTTGCTCCAGGTAATTACATAACGTCGTGAGAAAATCCGGCGTAACAATCGTATCGCTATTCAGCAGCAGGATGAATTTACCCCGACAATGCGGCAAACCGAGGTTGTTCCCCCCGGCAAAACCCAGATTACTGGAACTCTCGACGACCCGCACGGAAAGATAAGAACGCAATAATTCCAGCGAATTGTCCTTGGAGGCATTGTCCACCACGATAACCTCAAACGCCGGTCCGGTCACCTGCGCCAGCGAATCGAGACAATCCCGCAGCAAATGCGCTCCGTTGTAGTTGACGATGAGAACTGAGACTTCCGGTGTGACCACAATTTTAAATGTTAGCAGGCGAAAGCGTGTGTCTGGGACTGCCGGAAAGTTTCATCGAGAAATTGGTGCGCACGGCAGGACTTGAACCTGCACGCCTTGCGGCACTACCACCTCAAAGTAGCGCGTCTGCCATTCCGCCACGTGCGCACGGCCTCCAAAATGAACCAACCTTTCTCCCGCTAAGCAAGGTTTAATTCGGTTCGCCCGCCTCACTCCACCGTTTTAATCAACGCAATTCCAACAACCGGCTGAAACAGGCATTCCTCTTCGTATCGGCAGATTCCAGACCGACCAATTGAACGGCCAAGCGCCGAGATATATGAATCGAGTCAGCTTTCGAAGCGTGTTACACTTTTTCCCAAGGGCGTAATGGCTCGCAGAGTTTTCGCCGCCCCAATGGCGCTCCTTGCCTATCTCGACCGTGTTCAACCGGCAAAAATTTCCCCCAGGCAGACTGAAAATCTTCAAAACCCCAATAAAACCGCATGTTTCCCTTCATGGCACTGCCGTTGCTTGGCGGAAACCGACAAAAGTGTCTTAAAAACGTATGATTGACGCGCTGTTCAGCCAGACCAATTACGCGGCGATGAAGAAAATGCTGGATGCCACCACGCTCCAGCATGAAGCCATCGCCAGTAATCTGGCCAATGCCGAAACGCCCGGCTACAAGCGCGTCGAAGTCAGCCAATCTTTCTCCACGGAACTCAAAGCGGCGATGCAGTCCGGAAACGTCGCGCAGATCCATAGTTTGCGCCCGTCCCTCGCCACGGACGTTAACGCCGTGGCTAATACTCGCGACGGCAACACGGTGCAGTTGGAGAAAGAGATGATGCTCCTGAATCAAAACGCCGTGGCTCACGCGCTCGAAACGCAACTCATCACTGGCCAATTGCTCAAACTGCGCCTCGCGATCACCGGCCGACCTGCCTGATGACCTATGATTAACGCTCTTACTGGAATCAACGCCTCCGCCTCCGCTCTCGAAGCCGAGCGGATTCGCATGGAAGTCATTTCGCAGAACATCGCCAATGCTGAAGTGGCCAAAATGCCCGACGGCAAACCTTATCAGCGCCAACAGGTGGTGTTTGAAACGATTTTGGATCAACAGCTCAACGGCGCGACAACCGGTGGCAGCGCCATTCAGGTTGCGCGCATTGAAAAAGATCAACGCCCGCCGCGCCTCGTGTTCAATCCCGGTCACAAAGACGCGGACGCCGACGGCATGGTGGCGTTACCAAACATCAATATTCACGAGGAAATGGCGGATTTAATCAACGCCTCGCGCGTGTTTGAAGCCAACCTCGCCGTGGTCCGTAATGCCCGCACCATGGCAATGCAGACTCTCTCAATCGGAAAACGCTGATTAACTCGCGCTAAATGAACCCGCTTTCTGCCATTCAACTGCCGGTCGGCCTCGACGGATTGCGCGGAGGTTACAACCTCACGCCTGACGTCTCGAAGGTCGCCATTCCGCAGTATGAACTGGGCAAGCTCACTCCTATTGCGCCGCTTGAATCACCAGCCGTCGCACCGACGATTTCGCCCACCGGCGGGGCCAGCGGTGCATTCGAAAGCACGCTCGGAAAATTCGTCGCGGACGTCAGCGCGAAACAGGTCGCCGCGAGTGAAGCGGTCGCCGGCATGGCAACGGGCGCAGGGGTGCCGTTGCATCAAGCGGTCATTGCCATGGAAGAAGCCAGCGTCTCGTTCCAACTCATGGTCGAGGTGCGCAACAAACTTTTGGAGTCGTATCAGGAACTGATGCGCATGCAAGTGTGACGACTGAATGTCACCGGCACTTGTTGGTTAATTTTTAATTTTAAATTCGATGAAAGGATTAACGCAAATCGGCAGCCAGTTAGCCGCCATCTGGAAACAGCTCGGCAACGGCCAACGCCTGACCATCATCGTCACGGCGGTTGGCGTCATCGCAGGTCTGAGCGCGCTGGTTTTTTGGTCGGCGCGACCTGATTACGCGATGTTGTACGGTCGCCTGGATGACGCCGAAGCAGCGAAGGTTATCGCGGCCTTAAATGAATCCGGCGTGCCGCATCAGGTCAGTCGCGGCGGCGGAACAATCATGGTGCCGAGCGACAAAGTGCATCAGGTTCGCATGCAGCTCGCGGCCAAAGGCATTCCGCGCGGCGACGGAGTCGGTTTTGAAATTTTCGATAAACCCAACTTCGGTATCTCCGATTTCGTGCAACGCGCGAACTATCTCCGCGCCGTGCAAGGCGAACTCGCCCGCACGATTGCGCAAGTGGATTCCATCGAAGCCGCTCGCGTGATGATTGTCATGCCGGAAAATCGTTTGCTGGTGGACAACACGAAAAAGCCGACCGCTTCAGTTTTCGTGCGCGTCCGCGGCAATTCCGTTCTTCCGCCGCAAAACGTCAACGCCATTCGCTTCCTCGTCGCAAATGCGGTTGAAGGCCTGACCGCCAACAACGTCAGCGTCGTGGATAATCAAGGCAACGTTCTCTCCGAAAACAACGACAACGATTCCGTTGCCGGCCTCAGCGCCACGCAACTCACCGCTCGTCAAAACCTGGAAAAATATCTCGCGCGCAAAGCCGAAGACATGTTGAACAAAGTGCTCGGCGCCGGCCAATCGGTGGTGCGCGTCTCGGCGGATATCAATTTCGATTCCATCTCGCACGTCGAAGAAAAATACGATCCCGAAGGACAGATTCCGCGCAATTCCATCGTTACCGAAGAGAAAATGGACACCGTCACCGCGAATCCCCTGGGCGGTGTGCCGGGTATGGCAGCGAACTCCGGTGAAACCAACAGCGTTGCCAGCACGCCCGCCAGCTCAAGCAAGACGAACAAAAAAGTCACCAACACTTCGTACGAAATCAATAAAACCATCAGCAACATCATGCAGACGCCCGGCAGCGTGAAGCGCTTGTCTGCCGCGGTGTTTGTTGCCGCTCAAGCTACGGGAACAGGAACGAATCGCGTCGTGACACCACGTTCTCCGGAAGAGATGCAAAAAATTCGTCGCGTCGTCATGGGGGCGTTGGGAATTCAGGAAGGCCCGGATGCTTCGCGACCCGATCAGATCACCATCGAAGAAATGCCGTTCAACGAAGAACCGGCGATGGAAATCGCGAAGCAACTGGATCAGCAGGAGAAAAAACAATTCTGGTGGGAAATGGCGAAGACCGGAATTTATCCCGTGCTCGGCCTGCTCGTGTTGTTTGTTTTCTGGCGCGTCTTCAAGAGCACGCCGGTTGAACAAATCCCCCTCGGCGTTCCCGTAGGCTCCGGATTGGACACTCGTCCTTTGCGCCCCGGTGATTCCGACGCCGTCACGGTGGAAGTGTTGAATCAATTGATTCGCGAGAACCCGCACAACATGACGCAGGCGATCCGCTCGTGGATGGGCAAACCGAAGGAGAAATAATTTATGGCCGCCGCTGTTGAAACTGAAAATCCCTCCGCCCAGAAGAGTGAGTTGACGCGCCCGCAAAAGCTGGCGGTGTTGCTTTGCATGCTGGGCCCGGACAGCGCCGCGCAAATCCTGAAACACTTTGAAGAGCGCGAAATGGAACTCATCGTCGGCGAAATGGCCAAACTCGATTTGATCAGCCAGGAGCTGCAAAACAAGGTGCTGCGCGAATTTGCGGAAGTGGCAATTCAAGCGAGCACCTCGGTCGCCGGCGGCGAAGAAATTGTTCGACTCACACTGGAAAAAGCCGTCGGTCAAAGTCGCGCGGCTTCGCTCGTCAACAAAAACGGTTCAGGTTCGCAATCACTCTCTGAATCCGAGTTGCTTGAACCGATTCTGAATGCCGATCCGCGGGAGTTATACAACGCCATCAAAGCCGAGCATCCGCAAACCCTCGCGTTGCTCACGAGTCATCTACCACCGGAGCGCGCCGCGGCATTCCTGAATCAATGTCCGATCGAACTGCGCGACAAAATCGTCGAGCGCCTCGCAATGTTGCAGCCGACACCGATTGAAGTCATTGAAACCATCGCCCGTATCGTCGGTCAGAAACTTGGCGTCAAACCCACTCGCGCCATTACCGAAACCGGCGGGGTTAAATCCGCTGCGACGCTGCTCAACGGTCTCGATCGCGCGATGAGCAAAACCGTTTTAACGTCCATCGAAGAGCGCAATCCCGACCTCAGCAAATCCATTCGCGCGAAGATGTTCACCTTCGAAGACATGACGCGACTCGACAATACCGCGTTGCAAAAAGTCATGCGCGAAGTGGATACCCGCGACCTCGCGGTCTCGCTCAAGAAAGCCAGCTTCCAGGTCAAGTCGGCCTTGCTCGGGGCGATTTCGAAACGCGCGGCGGAAACCGTGAAGGAAGAAATGAGCTTCCTCGGCACGCTCAAAAACAAGGAAATCGAAGCCGCGCAAATGCGCATTGTGGAAATCGTCCGTCGCCTCGAAGGCGAAGGCGAAATCGATCTCAACCCGCAGGAGGAAACCGCTGATGCCACTGTGTGAGACCATTCGATTGCCGCAACCGCTGCGCGACGCGCGACTCGCTACGGCCGTCTCGCTCGCCGAAGCGATGTCTGCCACCGAACGCGCGGAACTGGAACGCGCCGCATACGAACGCGGTTTGCGCGATGGCGAAAAAGCGTTGAGCGAGCAGCTCATTCGTCAACGCGGCGAATTGATCGAATTGCAGACCGGCGTTTTGAATTCGTTGCGCAATGCGGTGCCCGACGTCA
Organism: uncultured Verrucomicrobiota bacterium; assembly: GCA_937894935.1. Lineage (GTDB taxonomy): Bacteria > Verrucomicrobiota > Verrucomicrobiia > Limisphaerales > JADLHS01 > JADLHS01. The sequence continues at coordinate 8,005 of CALAYC010000198.1, read as the reverse complement.
CGCGCGAATGCGAAGAAGCGATGGTGGCGCTGGCGCTGGAAATCGCCGGAAAACTGGTCGCCGATTTACCGATTACGAGCGAAATGGTCGAGGTCGCCGTCCGCGAAGCGCTTTCGAACATCGAGCAAAGCAGCAACCTTACCGTGTTGCTCAACCCGATGGATTTCGAGTTGTTGCAAAACGCCAATGCACCGGTGTTGCTGACTGATATCGGCGGCGAACGTCTGAAATTTCAAACCTCACCGCAGGTCACGCGCGGCGGTTGCATGGTGCAAACAAACTTCGGGGTGGTGGATGCCCGCCGCGAAACGAAACTCGCCGCTCTCAAACAATCGTTGAACGCCACATGCCACTGACTCAACCCAGTCTTCGTCCCGGTCATCGCCTCGCGCAAGCGTTCCAACGCGCGCGTGACACGCGCGTGCTCGAGAACCGCGGTCGCGTGGTGCAACTCATCGGCCTGGTCATCGAATCTGAAGGTCCGCTTTGCGCGGTCGGCGAAGTTTGTCGCATTGAATCCGCGCGGCACGACGGCAGCACGCTCGCAGAGGTCGTCGGTTTCCGAAATCATCACGTGTTGTTGATGCCGCTCGGAGAAGTGCATGGCATTCATCCCGGCAGCGAAGTCATCGCGCTTGGTTCTCCGCTCAAAGTCCATGTAGGCGACGGATTGCTCGGTCGCGTGATTGACAGCATCGGCCAACCGCTCGACGGTCTCGGCCCGCTGAATACAGACGCCCAGGTCAGCGCCAATTTTCTTCCACCACATCCGCTCAAGCGCCAACGCATCAATCAGGTTTTTCAAACCGGTGTTAAAGCAATCGACACGTTCATTCCGTGCGGACGCGGTCAGCGTCTCGGCATTTTCGCTGGTAGCGGCGTCGGCAAATCCACATTGCTCGGCATGATTGCGAGCCGCGCTGAATCCGACGTCAACGTCATCGCACTCATCGGCGAACGCGGTCGCGAAGTACGCGAATTCCTCGAAAAAGATCTGGATGAAGCGGGACGCAAACGTTCGGTCATCATCGTTGCCACTTCGAATGAACCCGCCTTGGCGCGCGTGAAAGGTGCGTTCGCCGCGATGGCGGTGGCCGAATATTTCCGCGATCAGGGCAAGAATGTTCTGTTGATGATGGACTCGGTCACGCGCTTCGCGATGGCACAACGCGAGATCGGTCTGGCCGTCGGCGAACCGCCTGCAACACGAGGTTATACCCCTTCGGTTTTTTCGCTCTTACCGCAACTGCTGGAACGGGCTGGCACCGGCGAGCGCGGTTCTATTACCGGTTTATTCACCACGTTGGTCGAGCAGGACGATATGAACGATCCGATCGCCGACGCCGTGCGTTCGATTCTCGATGGCCACATCGTGCTGACGCGCGAATTGGCCACGCAGAATCACTATCCGGCGATTGACGTCCTCGAGAGTGTGAGCCGTTTGACGCGCGACCTTTGCACCAAAGATCAGCTCGAACTCGCCGGTCAGGCGCGCGAAGCCATGGCGCTGTATCGCCGCAATCAGGATCTCATCAGCATCGGCGCGTATCCCGCCGGAAGTAATGCCGCCATCGATCAGGCGATTCGCCTGAGCGATCCGTTGAAAAAGTTTCTTCGTCAAGGTACGCGCGAAGGCTTTTCTGCGGCCGAAAGCTGGCAGTTGTTGGGGCAGGTCATGACCTCACAACCGGCAGCCGCCGCGACCCGACCCGCGTTTGCGAAATAATAATTTATGAAACCGTTCAAGTTCAGTCTCGAAGCCGTAGCGACGACGCGTCGCCGACGCGAACAGGCTGCATTGGAGAACTACGCGCAGGCGTTACTCGCGCGTCAAAGCGCCCTCGCGCAATTGGATGCCTTGCAACAAAACCTGGACGGTGTGTGGTCGCGTTTGCGCCAGACGCTGGAATCCGGTTGCTCGGCTTCCGCTGTCACGCGTTTGCGGCAGGAGAGTTACTTTCTCGAAGAAGAACGGAAGCTTCGGGAAGAAGCGTTGGCGCAAGCGGAACTCGCCGTGAGTCAGGCGTTGCAACAGATGCTCGCCGCTCGCAAACAACGCGAAGCGGTCGAAAAAGTGCGCGTGAAAAAGCGGATGGAATACGACCGCGACGTTCAACGCGACACGCAGAAATTTCTTGATGAACTCGCAACTCAGCGCGCGACGCCGGCATCGGCCTGGCGCTCGGCGGCTGATCCCTTAGCATGAAAATTCTCCAGAACCCCATCGTTGCGTCCGTCATCGGACTCACTCTCTACGTGCTGGTCACCGTGTTAGTGTGGAAAACGCCCGCGCCCGTTGTCGAAGGCGAACTCGCGCAGAACGTCATCGTCGCCAAAGCCAAGGCCGCCGTGCCGTCATGGGAATTTCAAAGCCAGGAAGCCGAGATGTTGGTCAACGAATTGAAGGCGGAGAAAGCGGCGTTGGCTCAGCGCGAAAAAGAATTGAACGAACTCGCTGAACGCCTGAAAGCCGAACGGCTCGAGATCAACGTTGTGACGCAGGCCGTTCATCAACTGCAGGCTCAGGTCGAGGCGAACATCGTTCGCATCAAAGCGGAAGAGGCGGCGAATCTGAAAAAACTTTCGCGCACTTACGCCGCGATGTCGCCGGAAGGCGCCGCACCGATTATGCGAGAACTGGAGGAAACCACGCTGCTCAAAATTCTCGCTCTGATGAAGGAAACCGAAAGCGCGCCGCTGCTTGAAGAGATGGCGCGACTCAGCGCCGACGAAGCCAAACGCGTAGCGCAATTAACTGACCGCCTGCGCTTCTACATTCCGCAACCGAAAGATCCGAAAAAGTCGTGAATTCATTTCTCTCGAAGCTGGGCGCCAGTTCCGCCGGCCTGCCACAACCACCGGTGGATTTTGCCGCTGCCCCGGAAGGCAATGGCGATTCGTTCCGCTCGTTGTTCGAACAGACGCTGCAACGTCCGCGCGAAACAAACAACCCGACAGCGCACAATGCGTCGCGTCAGACGCGCAACAGCGAAGCCCAACAGGACACACGCGACACCCGAACCGACGCGCGACCCGCTTCCGGCAAACGCGAGCGGAAAGTAAAGTCCGACGAATCAGAAGCGCAAAATCTCGCTGGCGCTTGCGCCGTGGTGAATCAAGTGATGGCGACTGAAACTGAGGTTGTCGCAACAGAAATCCCGCCGGACGCCACAGCTTCTGAAACCACAGAGTCCGCTATTAATCTCACCGGCAAACGCCCCGTTCGAGTCGATCGCGATGCTCTCAGCCATTCAGCTTTGTTTGCCGGAAAATATCCTGAACAGTTGAGCGACAATCACAAACCGGTTCAAACGGCGATTTCTGAAGCGAAATCGTTGTTACCGTCGGAAAGTTTCTCACTGACGCAAACTCAACTGCAACCGACGTCGGGCACAGCCGTAAATCAGGTTGCATCGGCTCAACCGGCGATTCCATCGAGCGGTGGAACGGAGTTGATGGCACAACTGAACGCCGTCATCACGCGCGAACTTTCAGAAATCGATACGCCGGAACCAACGACGCCTGATGAACTCACCGCGCCTCCTGTCATCAAACAAGCGGCAGCCGTTCCCGTTGAAGCCGCGCAGGTTGAACCGATAGACGGCAAAGTCGTGCTGCCGAACGCGGAAAATTTTGCCGCCGTCACCACCGCCAACGCGGAAACCGTCCGTCGCGAGGCGCAAAATTCACGGGTTTTCCATGCGGAACAGGCAATTAAGGCCCGTGGCACAGGCAGTGCTAAAACAGGCGAGACGATGAAAACTGTGCTGCGAAAGGAAGATTTTGCCGGGGGTACCGAGCAACTATTGCCGGACGCTCCGGCCCCTTTGCTCGATCGCGATCTGGTCCGCGAATTCCCGCGACGCGATAGCAAAGCGGTTTCGCTCGAAAGCAGCGAAGCGGGTCGCATCGCACCTTCGCCCGCACGACTGGATGTTTCGTCGCTTCAAGAGTTAACCGAGCGTCCCACAGTGTCGCCTCTGGTGCGAGCGGGTGAATTGATTTCCCGCGAAGTGCGCCTGTTCAAACGCAGCGGTGATGATCTCGTGGAGGTAGTTCTCACGCCGGATGTAAAGACCCAGATTTCGTTGCGACTGCAATGGCGCGAAGGTCAGGTGGAAGTTCAGGCTCGTTGCGACTTTGGCGATTACCGCTCTCTCAGCACTGAATGGCCGCAACTGCAAGCCGCGTTGGCAGCGCATGGCGTGCGGCTCTCGCACCTGGGTGAACGCGTCGCGACCGGTTTCACTGATTTCTTTAACAATCCGGGTTTTTCACAACAGCGGCATGACCAGCAGCAATCGCATGCGGAACGCAGCGGTTCGGAACGCGTGATTGCGATTCCAGCGCCATCCGGCAAAAGCGGAACAACGTCTCCGGCGCCGGTGCGAAACAAAGGTTTAGTGGATTTTTGGGCCTGAGATTTATGGCTAGCACTGAAGCAATTCTATCGACGAACAGTTCCACGATGTACTCGATGGACGGCAGCTCCCGCGTCCCGACGAAGACATTGGGCCAGGAAGATTTTTTGCAACTGCTCGTCGCGCAAATGTCGCAACAGGACCCGATGAATCCGGTGAAGGACACGGAGTTCATCGCGCAGATGGCGCAGTTCAGCTCGTTGGAACAAAGCAAGGCAATGATGCAGGACATGGCATCGCTGCGCGCCACGACACTCCTCGGAACAACGGTAATGGTCGAGGACGAAGATTATCCCACCGGTATCAACACCGGCGTGGTGGATTCAGTGATGATGGAAAACGGCACGGCCAGGTTGCTCGTGAACGGAACGCGCTACGATTTGAGTGATATCCTGCGCATCTTCCCCGCGACGCCGCCGACCGCCGAAAACCCGCCAGCAGCAACAGAGTGAGATTTATGATTCATCAGAATACTCATACAGGCGCGATTTTGCCGCGCCGTCAGTTTGCTCCGAATGTCGTGAGCCTCAACCTGGCTAAAGCGCTTGTCGGACGAACAGTTGATATTTCTGTCAGTAAACAAAAAGTCACGCACGGAGTGGTCACGGGCGTGTTCACCGAGGCAGGGAAGCCGCGAATCGTCGTTGGCCGGTCGAGTTATGACTTGCGTCAGATACTCACGATCACACCGGCCTGAAAAACCATTAACCAAAGAAAACATCCCATGCTTCGAGCTCTCTCATCCGGTGTCAGCGGTATTCAACAATTCCAGAACCGCATTGACGTCATTGGTAACAACATCGCCAACTCCAATACCGTCGCCTACAAATCCGCACGCACGGATTTTGCCGACGCGTTCAGCCAGACGCTGCGCGTTTCCAGCTCCGGCTCCGGCGGCTCGTCGCAGGCCGGTATGCAGGTCGGTTCGGGCGTAAACACGTCCGCCGTGAAGAATGTTTTCACGCAAGGCGCGCTCACCCGCACCGGTGTCGGCACTGACCTCGCCATTGATGGCGACGGCTTTTTCATCGTGCGCGATCCTGTGAGCGGCGAGGAATTCGCTACGCGCGCCGGGGATTTCCGTCTCGACGCCCAAGGTTATCTCATCACCAACAAAGGTCTGCGCGTTCAGGGTTACGATGAACTGACCGGCACGCGCACGGATCTTCGCATCGACGCCGCGAACGCTCCCGCCACAACAGATCCGACGGCGACGATGGTGACGTTCAGCATTGCGCGTGATGGCGCGATCAACATCAAGATGTCCGACGGCACTGAGTTCCGTCGCGGCGTGGTGATGCTGCAACGCTTCAATGATCCGCAAGCGCTGTTGAAAGCCGGTGACAATCTATATACCAGTCTCGCCACCGCCGGACCGTTGCCACAGATGGAAGCACCGTTGTCGAACGGCCTCGGCGGTATCGAATCCAGTGCGTTGGAATTGTCGAACGTGGATCTCGCCAATGAATTCGCGAGCCTCATCTCGGCGCAACGCGGTTTCCAGGCCAGCGCCCGCATTATCACTGTGAGCGATGAAGTGCTCCAGGAACTGGTCAACCTCAAACGCTAACCTGATCTGAGTTATGTCGGATAAAAAAGCTGAAGCGCCTAAACCGGCGGATGGCGCCGCCCCGAGCGGCGGTTTCAAAGCCATGCTGCCGCTGGTGCTCAATGTCGTGCTCATGCCCGTCATGGCCTACGTCATGACCGTCTATGTGCTGCTGCCTAAAGTCACTTCGAGCGGCGTTACGGCGCACGCCCGGAGCGAAGCTGCGGAATCCGGCGAACACGGTTCAACCGGTAAAACCGGCGAGGCCGAGAACAGTAAAGCAGGCAGTAAAATTACTGTGCCGCTGAGCGCGAAAGTTCTCGTGAATGTTTCCGGCACCGCTGGCACCCGTTATCTGCTCGCGTCGCTCACATTGGTCGGAACGCATCCTGATTTGAAAACGCAGGTGGAAAAGGGCGACGCGCAACTTCGCGATATCGCCTCCAGCGTTCTGGCCACCAAAACCATCGCCGACCTCGACAAACCCGGCGCGCGTAATCTGATTCGCACCGAATTGATTTCCGCGTTCAACGGCGTGCTCGGCGACGGGCGCGTCAAAGAAATCTATTTCACGGAATTCGCGATTCAGTAATCCCTCAAACGCGTTCGGAACATGGAGACTGTGGAGCAAGCATCAACGACAATTGCAGCGACCGATTCGGCTACGACATTGGCTGCCGGTCCGCGCATGTATGAGCTCTCGCAGCGCACTCTGTTCTCTGCGCCGGAACTGCGACGCCTCACCGCTGATTATGACACCATTCGTCGCAGTTGTGCCGTGCGATTGGCGGTGTTGTTCCGCGCCGATTTCGATTTGACGCTGGAATCGCTCGAAACGCCGACCTTCCGGCAATTCGTCGCCAGTCTCGCGCAACCCACGCATCTCACACTTTTCAAAGTTGAACCGCTTCGCGGCGTGGGCGTTTTAGAAATCGATCCCGTGCTCGCGCTCACGTTGTTGGATCGCTTGATGGGCGGTCCGGGCGAAGGCATCGAAGCCGCGCGGGATTTGACCGAAATCGAAGTCGCATTGCTCGGTCAGGTGAGTCAACTCATCACCGAAGCCTGGTGTACGCACTGGGCCAACTATCGCGAACTGAAATCCACTTTAGTCGGGCACGAGAACGATCCGCATTATTTGCAAAGCTCCGCGCCCGAAAGCCCACAATTGATTGCCACGTTCACCGCGCAAATCGGTGAGTGCTCCGGACAAATTCGTCTCGCGCTGCCGGTCGGCACGTTGGACCCGCTGTTGCAAAAAATTCGCGCCGAATTAAAACCACCGGCCGATACACAGTCCCCCATCGCCTCCACTCCGGTGGCGCAGTGGAATCCGGCGTTGGATCTTGTGGATATTCCGATCCACGCATCGCTGCCCGGACCACAAATCACCGCGCGCCAACTTCAGAATCTGAAAGTCGGCGACGTGTTGTCCTTCCCGGTGGAAGCGGCGAATCAAGTGCAACTGCGCCTCAATGGCGTGAGCCGATTCGAAGGTCAACTCGGCACACGCGACAATCATTGGGCGGTACAAATTCTCAAAGCTTTAAAATCCTGAACTATGAATGCCCCTCTCGCGGTTCCCGCCAATCTGGACATCCTCCTCGACGTGCCGGTCACGCTCACCGTCGAACTCGGTTCGTGCCAATTGCCGATGCGCGAGGTGTTGCAACTCGCCGAAGGCTCGGTGGTCTCTTTGGATAAACCCGCCGGTACGCCGGTTGAATTGCGCGCCAATAACAAACTCGTCGCGCGCGGCGAAGTCGTCGTCGTCGAAGACCGGCTCGGAATTCGCATCACAGAACTCGCCACTGCGGCCCCGGCTCCAGCGCCCTGTCAATCAGCAGCCACTCCGGCGACCGATCCGGCAACAGCTTAAACCTGAACGGAGTGGATTTTCGATCTGTGTTGGGTGAGTTACCCGACGAGTTTTTACTTGGCGCGATTACCCCGGGGCGTTAATTTCCCGTCACATTGGAGGCCAATGTAGCTCAGTGGTAGAGCAACGGTTTCGTAAACCGTAGGTCGTGGGTTC
>CALAYC010000197.1 GCA_937894935.1 uncultured Verrucomicrobiota bacterium | reverse complement strand
CGCTTTGTGGAACGGCGCAAGTATCTGCGGCGTTTGCAAATTGCCGAACGCGAACGCGCGGTGGAACGCGAACGCGCGCGTATCGCGCAGGATCTTCACGACGAACTCGGCTCATCGCTGACCCGGCTGGCGCTGTTGAGTGATTCGCTCAAGGAACACAAGAACGATCCCGAACAAATCGAATCTCGCGCCGCCAAAATCACTCAGGCATCCACCGAAACCGTCCGCGCATTGGAGGAAATTGTCTGGGCGTTGCGACCGGGCAGCGACACGTTGCAAAGTCTCGTGGAATACATCGCGCACATCGCGCAGGAAATGTTTGAGGGTAACCCGTGTCGTTGTCGCCTCGACCTGCCGGATGATTTGCCTCACGTCGCCCTGCCGCCGGACATGCGGCACAATATTTTTCTCATCGTCAAAGAAGCGCTGACCAATGCACTCAAACACGCGAACGCCACTGAAGTGCAGGTCCGCACGAATGTGATTCAATCTGCGTTGGAAATTGTGGTCGTAGATGACGGTCGCGGTTTTGATGTGCCGGACCAGACAACTCCGGCGATTCGGAATGGACTGGGCAATATGCAGCGCCGTGCGGAAGCCATGGGCGGCAGCTTGAAAGTCACCAGTAGTCGCTCCCGGGGAACAACTGTTTCTTTGCGAGTCAAAATTTCCGAGCGACGCAACTGACGAGGCTTGCTGCGCGCGGAACGTCGTTCCATTCTGAGGCATCACCATGAGCGTCAAGAAAGCCGAAGCTACTCCCATCAAAGTCGCCATCGTGGATGATGACGAAGGCATTCGCTCGAGCCTCGCCACGTTAATTCGCCGCGCCCCGGCATTCCGGTTGTTGGGTGATTACGCGAATGCGGAAATTGCGCTCAAAGAAATTCCGCAACATCCGCCGGACGTCGTGCTCATGGACATCAACATGCCCGGCATGAACGGCGTGGAATGTGTGCGTCGGCTCAAGGCCGTTTTACCCGGCGTGCAGGTGTTGATGCTGACGGTTTATGAGGACAGTGATTCGCTGTTCAATTCTCTGAAAGCCGGCGCGAGCGGATATCTGCTCAAGCGCACCGCGTCAAAAAACCTGTTGGACGCCATCCAGGACGTTCACGCCGGCGGCTCGCCGATGTCGCCGCAATTGGCCCGGCGTGTCGTGATGTTCTTCAATCAACAAGCCACGCCGAACGATTCATCGGAAGTCGCACGTTTGACGGCCGGTGAACGCGAATTTCTCGATCAACTCGCCAAAGGTTACGCGTATAAGGAAATTGCCGATCGCATGAACATCAGCATTGATACGGTGCGCAGTTACGTGCGGACAGTTTACGAGAAACTGCACGTTCACTCGCGCACTGAAGCGGTGGTGAAATACCTGCGCGGTTGATTTGCAGACTTCGCTCTATCGCATTCGCAACCGAGCTGAAAAATTGAAAACGCCGGGAAGCTGATGATCTTCCCGGCGTTTCAACCAACCCAATACCCCCTACCCCACTACGGACTTTTATCGAGTAACCGGAAGTATTCCTGCAATCCGGACGCAGACCAGTTGGTCGAGCCGAGGCCATCGGTTGCGGGATAGGTAATCCAATCGGACGACGTCAGATTGGTGGTGCTTTCCAATTGCACGCATTTCAATCCGAGCCATTGGATTTGCACCTGTCCGGGCGCACCGGGAACGGCGACAAGATTGCCAAACTTGGGTTCGGTGCGCTCGGCCACGGAAACCTCGTTCGTTCCGATGAACGTGTCCTGTGGCAAGGTGTAATTCTCCTGCCCCGGTTGCGTGCGAATGTAGCGGACATGATTCACCGCGAATCCCGCTTCGTTATCCGCGCCGCCGAGCGAGTATTTGTATTCCAGCCGGATGTTGTTTCCGGGCGGCAGTGGCAGCGTGATGCTGTAGATATCGCCATCCTTCGTCAGGCGATATTCATCCGGCGGAGCGCCCCATGCCCACCAGTTCGCGAAATCGCCATTCAGATAAACATCCTGCGTGCCGTCATAAACGGTGGTGTCCGTCGCGACCGCATCGGCCAGGTTCACGCTGAACGTCACAAAGTTGGTTTGTTCCAGCACGTCGCAAACGTCGGCGTCATTGAATGCGCGAACGGGCACTACATGGTCGGATGAAAGAATATTGAACTGGCGATTGCCGCCGCCTTCCCAATTTTCGGCAGTGCCACTCGGGCCGTTATGCCAATACTTGTATTCCACACATGCGCCAATCGGCCAATTCTCGACCGTCACGACTCCCACAAAGATATTGGTATCGGGCGCGGGTTTGTTGGTCAGCGGACCAAACGTGCCCCAATTGTTGAAACTGCCTCGGACATATACCGAGTTCACATCCGGATCGAAGCGACCGACGGCGCGCTCCAGGGTCATGTCCACCTGAAAAGTGATGTTGTTCGTCGGATCGCTTAATCGGCGATCACTCCACGCGGCAGGCGGCGCGGATTGAGTGGAGTTCGTGATAATCAGAGAGCGCGTGGCGTTGCAAATGAGCAACGGCGTTTCTTCCTGCGGCACCGGGAATGGATCGCCATAGAACTTATAGGAAATCTGCGTTCCGGGATGGCCGACGATTTCCACCGTGTTACTGAAAATGGAACTGCTGCCGACGCGGAACAGTTCGTAGGCCGGCTGCGTCGCCCAACCGTTGAAACTGCCGCGCACGAAAACCCGATCCGATTCAGGATCGAAGCCTTCCAAGCTCGACGGGTTATTGGCGAAAATCGCAATCGGCACTTCCATGTCCACCGTGAACGAAATCTGATTCGTCGGCGGAGCGATACCGCTGATGGTGTAAGTGAGACTGTTTTCGGTGGTAAACGTGCTGCCCCAGTCACCGGCCGCAATGCCGTTGGTGGAAAGCGCATCAATCGCACCATCGCCGCCGCCACCACCGCTGGTGTAGATATCGAATTCAAAAGAATCATCCACCGTCAGGCCGAGACTTGCGTAAGGAAAACGCACGGTCACCGAACTCGAGTCTTTCGATACCGTCACGTTACCGGGTGTCTGCTCGACCCAACTGGCGCCGTCCCAACTGAAACGATTTCCGCCATTGCCGCCGTCCACCCACACTCCAACCCAATGATCCACGCCGCTGGCCATGTTGATCGGACGCCCCCAACCGTTTCCGGTCGTCGCGCCGCCTTCAACCGAATCAAGGGCGATCATGTATTTACCCCAATCAGTCGCGACCGGATTACCGGCAAGATTGATTTTAAAAATGAGATCGATGGTGTCGTTGCTGACTTCCACGGACGTGATGTCAAGAATGCCGCCGCCTGCATCCGTAAACACATCTCCGGTCGCATCAGGATAAGTGGTTTGTGCCCGCGCGGATGGGGCCAGCGCTGCAGCAGTCGCCAGAACTGCCGCCAAGGCCAGAGGTTTCATGGTTGTGGTCATAGATTTGTGATGTGGCTGGTATTGAGAAAGGAGTTAACACCCGAACCGCTGAAGCAACCACCGCACGTTTGTGCGGTGCATGCGCTGCCACGAACGCAAACGCACGCTACTCGTTTGCTTCCGATAAACCGTCCGCGCCATTGCCCGACGCCGTTTCAACTGGTGGCGTGAACAACGCCGCCGAACGGGGCGGCAACGTAAATCGCAAGCGCGAATCCGTCAGCGCAACCCGCCCCAGCTTGCCCAGTCGGTCCGATAAAACCGTCGTAGTTGCCGGACAGATGTCTTTGAGCGATACATCGAACGATTGCGTTTCGCCTGATTTGTTGAGTGCCACAACGACAAATTCATCGCCGGCAACTCGCGCATAGGCATAAGTCTGCGACGTCACCGTTAAATGCTTTAACCCACCACGGCGCAACGGCAGCAGTTGCCGCCGCAGCCCGAGCAATTGTTTTACATGTGCGTGCATGGCTTCCTGCTCCGAAGTGCGACCAGTGACTTCGAAAGCATTGTGCGCATCGTCGCGCCAGCCACCGGGAAAATCGCGCCGATTATCCGGATCGCCTCCGCCGCGCATGGCGATTTCGTCACCGTAGTAAATGAGCGGCGTGCCGCGCGTCGTCAGCAGGAACGTGAACGCGAGTTTCATGGTTTCCAACGAAGCACCGGACTCGTGCAAAAATCGCGGCGTATCATGCAATCCGAGAAACGGCACAAGCACGCTCGCATCAACGTAAAGCGAATCCACCGCGAGAGTATCGGTCAGACGGGTCATCGGTTGACCGCGCGCAAAGACATCGCGAATTGCATTGTACAGCGGAAAATCGAACAGCGTATCCACGCCGGAATCCACGCCATCAAATTGCTTTCGTCCGCCTTGAAAAAACGAAACGAGCCGGGGGTCGTCGTGCCACATTTCACCAAGCACCGTGAGCTTCGGATGCTGACGTTTCAGCGCCGCAGTCCACTTCGCCCAATAACTGCGCGGCACATAAGGGAGCGTGTCCTGTCGCACAGCGTCCAATCCCGTCATGCCAATCCACCAGAGTGAATTCTGAATCAAATACGTGGCAGCCTCCGGGTCGTTCTGATTCAAGTCCGGCAGGATATTGATGAACCAGCCTTCCAACGTCGCTTTGAGTTGATCCTGCGGCGGGTTGGGTGTGGTTGTAGTCCACGTTTGCCATTTGTTTTCGAGATGATTGGTCGGACTACCGTTGAACCATGTCGGTGTCGGCGGCCGCGTTATCCACGGATGATAAGGCCCGGTATGATTCGCGACCTGATCCTGAATCACTTTGATTCCGCGCGACTGCGCCGCACGCACGAGTTGTTGCAACGCGGCCAAATCGCCGAAGTGTTCGTCCACGCCGTAAAAGTCCACCGCGCCATAGCCGTGATAATCCGTGATGGGTCGCCCCCGCGAGGACAACTGATTATCGACCGTGTATTTTTCCTGATGATTGAGGCGATTCGCATTGTCATACCACGGCGTCAGCCACAGCGCGGTAATGCCGAGGTCTTGCAAGTAATCCAATCGCTGCATCAATCCCGCGAAATCGCCGCCGTGATAAAACCGCGCTAACCGTCGATCATGCAAACCGCGCGATTGTGGCGGATCATCATTGCCAGCATCGCCATTGGCAAAACGATCGGTCATCACAAGATAAATCACATCGTCCGGTGAGAAACCTTGCGGTTCACGCAACACAGATTTCGGCAGCACCGGAAACTGAATCGCATCTACGCCATCGCAATTCGTGACGAGCAACCATCCATCCGCCGCTTCCGCCGAAATGGAAACGTCCGCAAACAAACAGTTCCCACTCGTAGCCTGGCGCAGATTCCGCACCTCGATTCCTGCATTCGTGGAAATCATCGTAGCTTCCTGGAGATGCTCGCCCGTAATCAACACACGCACCGGATTATGCGTGTGTCCGGCCCACCAGTTCGGCGGTTCGATGCGGGAAACTTTCGGCGGCGCCGCCCACAGAGCCGCGACCAGAACGCTATTGAACGCCAGCAGAATCAGCGCGCGACAAAGGCAATTGAGAGACCGATGCGAATTCAAACAATCCTTTCAAAGCGGTCCAGAGAATTTTCCGCCGGGCCAATCAGCGCATCCTAACGCGGCGGAACGATTCAATGCACCGCACCTTCATGCGGTTTGTGCTCGCACAAACATGCGGTGGAATGCCATCTGCGCCCGTGCGAAACTTTTAGCAACTTGAAAACCCTGGCTCGTCATTTCCGTCGTCGCGTAGCTGTCGTCCGCGGAGATCAGACCCGAATTATGATCGCCGCTCGAAAGGCTCATCGCGGTTTCACGCTGATTGAACTGCTCGTGGTCATTGCCATCATCGCCATTCTGGCGGCGATGTTGTTACCCGCTTTGAGCCGCGCGAAATGCAAGGCTGTCGGTATCAGTTGCCTCAACAATCTGAAGCAGCTTCAACTCGGTTGGATGCTTTACTCGCAGGATAGCAACGATCAGATCGTCGCCACCGGTGGAACGCAGGTTCTCGCTACGAATCCCAACGACCCGGTTTACAAGCCCGGCGGCGCGCGCGCTAATTGGGTTCTCGGTCTCGCCGATGATCCGAACCTCGACTTTATCCGCAACGGACTGCTCTGGCCTTACATCACCAAACTGGAAGTTTACAAAGATCCCGGCGACAAACGTCCACGCAGCAACGGCAGGTTCAATCAGCGAAACATGTCCATGAATGCGTGGATGAATCCCATCAACGACGAAGGCCTGCTGGATTTGAACACCTATGTGGTCTTCCGGAAACAGGCAAACATTCTTCGTCCGGTGGATATCTGGGTTGCCATTGATGAAAACCCGGAGAGCATCAACGACGGTTGGTTTCTCGTTCGCCCCGGCACTGCAACCTGGCGTGACTACCCGGCTATTTATCACTGCAACGCCGGCAGTCTTTCATTCGCCGACGGCCATGCTGAAACCAGAAAATGGCGCGACAGAAACGTGCTCGCCCAAATGGCCACGACGACCCGCGCCGATCCTAATTCTGATTTCGATTGGCTCTCGGATCGAACGACCTACCGGAAGTGATTGCGACTGTCGGATGCCAACCTGTCGTTAAGCAGAGCGCAACCGTTTGGTGTCCGAAGTTCACCTGACGCGTTCTTAATCCTCTCCATGGACGCCATTCCATCCGCGTTGGAACCCTGAGGGGGCGAATCAAAACATTCGATCAAACTCACGATTATTTTTCGCCGGTTGCCACCAACTTTCCGCCCGCGAATCCCGCTTAAGCTGCAACAAATCTTTCCCCATGCATCGCAGCAGCAACCCGAGCGGCGTCACCAACAGAAAGAAAAAAATCGTGAGCAGAACTCTTCCGATCATTTGCCCGATTTGAAAACTCACGGTCATTCCGCCGCGATAAAATCCGCGAAACCAGCGGGGCTGAATCAATGCCGCCACCAACGCCGCCATTGCCGCACTGCCGCTCACAATTCCAAACGCCAGCGGAACTCTCCCGCGCCACCACAAGAGCCAGATCACCAGATTGAGCGCGACGCCGATGACGGCGACAAACTTCTGCCATTCGCGCGGATTTTCTTTCAGGCGCAACATAGGTTCAATCTGGCACAGGATGAAAAGTCTGCTTCACGCCTTGCGCCGGTTGCGCCGTGCGTTCGAGCAAAAAATTTCCAATCGCCAGATAATCCATTTCCGTGTTCACGAAACAGCGATACGCATCGTCCGGCGTACAAATCACCGGTTCGCCTCGTACGTTGAACGACGTATTTACCAAAAGCGGACAACCGGCCCGACCTTCAAATCGCTTCAGCAACGCGTAAAAAGATGGATTCTCTTTCTCGGTCACGGTTTGGACGCGCGCGGAATAATCCACATGCGTTACCGCCGGAATCCGCGATCGAACCTGTTTCAAGCGCTCCAGCCCGGACGACGCGTCATTTCCCGGAAGGCGTTGCTGCGTTTGCACGGGCGCGACCAACAGCATGTACGGCGAAGGCGCATCGAGTTCAAAATAATCCGTCACGCGTTCCGCCAGAATCGCCGGTGCAAACGGGCGAAACGATTCGCGAAATTTTACTTTGAGATTCAGCACCGATTGCATCCGTGCGGAACGAGGGTCGCCCAGAATCGAACGATGTCCTAACGCCCGCGGACCGAACTCCATCCGACCCTGCACCCAGCCGACAATTTTTCCTTCGGTCAGTAAATCAACCACGCGTTCCAACAACGCGTCCCGCTCGAGTCGTTGATACACAGCACCGTGTTGTCGCAAAACCGATTCGATTTCAGCATCGCTGAATTCCGGCCCGAGAAACGCGCCTTGCATGGCGTCAGGAAAAATCACCTGACGCGCCGGGGAATTATTCTTCCGCATGAACCAAACCGCCAGCGCCGCCCCCAACGCTCCGCCGGCATCGCCGGCTGCCGGTTGAATCCACAGGCGATCGAAAATTTTTTCGCGCTGAATGATTCCGTTGGCGACGCAGTTCAACGCCACGCCGCCGGCGAGACAGAGATTTTTTTTCCCGGTGACTTCGCGGGCATGTCGCGCTAATCGCAACATAATCTCCTCAGTCACGACCTGAATTGATCGCGCCACGTCCATGTGCCGTTGTTCGATCGGGGTTTCCGGTTCGCGCGGCGGACCGTCGAACAGCCGATGGAACTTTTCATTCGTCATGCGGAAGCTGCGCAGGAATTGAAAGTAATCGAGGTTCAATCGCAGCGAACCATCGGGCTTTACTTCGACCAGATGTTCGTAAATGGTCGCGACATATTTCGGTTCGCCATACGGTGCAAGCCCCATGAGTTTGTATTCGCCGGAATTGATACGAAAACCGCAATACGCCGTGAATGCCGAATACAACAACCCGAGCGAATGTGGAAATCGCAGTTCCTTCAGCAACGTCACTTCGTTGCCTTGCCCGATGCCGATCGTCGTCGTCGCCCATTCGCCGACGCCGTCCACAGTGAGAATTGCCGCTTCCTCGAATGGCGACGGAAAGAATGCGCTCGCGGCATGCGCCTGATGATGTTCGGTGAACAACACCGGACAATCGTCCCGCAGCCCCGGCAATTCGTACCGAATCGTTCCGCGCAGATTCAGTTTCTCACCAAGCCACGTCGGCAGCACTCGCGGAAACGTGGTGAATCCTCCCGGCGCCACTGCCAGATAGGTTTCCAGCAGGCGCACGAATTTCGTGATCGGTTTATCGTAAAAAACGACCGCGTCGAGGTCTTTGGTTTCGATTCCCGCCTGCCGCAAACAGAAATTCACCGCGTTAATGGGAAAGCGTTCGTCGTTCTTGCGCCGGCTGAAGCGTTCTTCCTGCGCTGCCGCGATAATTTGTCCCTCACGCAGCAGTGCTGCCGCGGAGTCGTGGTAATAAGCCGAAATGCCGAGGATGTGGCGCACGGATTACATGAACGGATACATCAATGGAGCGAGCACCGAACCGCCGCTGAATACAATCAGCGCGGCCAGCAACAACAACACGACCACCAGCGGAATGAGCCACCATTTTTTCTCCTGGCGCAGGAATACCAGAAATTCTTTGAACAGTTGCCACATAAGGTCGGGTTGGGTTTGTGCGTGAGCTTAATCGAAAGCCCTCCGGCAACGCCACTCCGAAGGAGTTGTCTGGAAAAGCGGTAAGCCAACGCGGATCACCCGCGCGGTTTATTCCGATTAAATGAAGGTTTTCCGCTGACAGTGGGTTGTGGCTTTCGTTAGCCTGCCATGTCATGCGTATGCGTCCGTTAATTCTGGTTTCGCCCAGCGTCGCCCCCAAAGGCGAGGAATTCGAAGATTACTCGCTGAGTTTGTCCGCGCCGTACGAACGCGCATTACTCAATGCGGGAGCGTTGCCCTGGCCGATTCTCTCACTGGAGACAAAATCCGAGATCGCCGAGTGCGTTCGGCGCGCCGACGGCGTTTTGCTCACCGGCGGCGAAGACGTGCATCCGAAGTTTTACGCCGAGAACATGCCGCAGCGGCTGCAAAAGAAATGCGTCCTCACCCCGGATGGCGGCGCGCGGGATTGGCGCGAGCTGGCGTTAATCTCCGAAGTGTTCCGCCAGCGAAAGCCGTTGCTCGCCATTTGTCGCGGGCATCAGATTTTGAATGTGGCGCTCGGCGGCACGTTGATTGCCGATATTCCGACCCTATTATCCGGCGCGCTGAACCATCGCCGTATGGATAAACGATCGGCAAAGGTTCACGATGTTCGTTTGACACCGGGCGGACTGCTGGCCAAGATAACTCACAAGCGTGTTATAAGAGTGAACAGCACGCATCATCAGGCGGTGGATCGGGTGGCGGATATTCTTACCGTCGCGGGATATAGCACCGATGGTGTCATCGAGAGTTTACAATTAAAACCTGCGGTGGCGGATTTGTTGCCGTTTCTGCTGAGCGTCCAGTTTCATCCGGAACGGCTCGCCGCCAACCACCCGGAACATCGAGCAATTTTTACCGCGTTCGCCAAAGCCTGCGCGGTCAGACCGAAAAAATAACTATGAAGGGCAAAGTTCTGTTGGTTGATGACGAACCTAACATTCGCGACCTCGTAGCCGCGGTGTTGCAGCGCGAGTTTCAAGTTTCTGAAGTCGAAAGCGGCGCCGCCCTGCAAAAAGCTTTTACCGATCTGCCCCAACCCGACGTCGTCGTGCTCGATCAAAAACTCCGCGACGCCACCGGGCTCGATCTGTTGCCCCAAATCAAAAAACGCTGGGTGGACACCGAAGTCGTAATGCTCACCGGATTGGGGACGATGGAAATGGCACTCGAAGCCGGCCGGCTCGGCGCATTCACGTTTTTAACCAAACCGTTCGAAACGGAAAAATTGCTTTCGGACGTCCGCTGCGCGTACGAAAGCAAACAGAAGAAACAGGAAAACGTCGCCCTGCGCGGCGCTCTTGAAATCATGAGCGGCAACACTTCGCCGGTCTTCAGCAGCCCGGAAATGAAAGAAGTCGTCCGCACCGTGGAACGCGTGGCGCCCAGCGACGTGACCATTCTCATTTGCGGCGAAAGCGGCACCGGTAAAGAAGTCATCGCCGATCTCATCCACGCGATGAGCAATCGCAGCCGCGGCAAAATTATCAAAATCAACTGCGCTGCCCTGCCCCGCGAATTGATCGAAAGCGAATTGTTCGGCTCTGTCAAAGGCGCCTACACCGGCGCGCATGCCGATCGCGAAGGTCTCTTCCGTCAAGCGGAAGGCGGCACGCTGTTCCTCGACGAAATTTCTGAGATGCCCATCGACACGCAGAGCAAATTGCTGCGCGTCCTGCAGGATCAACGCGTCCGTCCGGTTGGCGGCAAAGTGGATTATCAAACCAACTGCCGGCTCGTCGCCGCCACGAATCGTCATCCTGAAGAAGCCATCAAAGAAGGCAAACTGCGCGAAGATTTATTTTATCGCATCAGCGCCATTTCGGTGAACCTGCCTGCGCTACGAAATCGTCGTGACGACATCATGCCGCTCGCGAACGCCTTTTTGAAACGCTTCGCCGGCCAGGCCAATCGCATCATCAAAGGTTTCACCCAATCCGCTGTGGATCGCCTTACGGGCTTCGATTGGCCCGGCAACGTGCGCCAGTTGCAGAACGAAATTCAGCGCGCGGTATTGCTTTGCGAAGGCGAGATGATTGACGGCGCAGATCTTTCCATTTCGCGTACGCGGCCGGAAGGTCTCGAATCGCAGGACACCAATTTCACTTTGCTTGAAGGCGTGGAACGCAACGCCATCATTCAGATGCTCAAGGAAACCAACGGCAATAAACTCGAAGCCGCCAAACGCCTCGGCATCGGCCGCCAGACGCTTTACAACAAGATCAAAGCGTACGGCATCGACATCTAAGCAAGCTAACTCTCTTCATTACCCCGTTTGGCATCGCCGCCGAACGGGGTTTGTTTTTACGGGCCGGAATTCTCGGCAAGGCGGATGCTAGGAGAATGATGATGCAAATCATTCATCACATCCAACCGCCGATTCAATTACGCGTTCCATGCTGTTATTGCGGTGAAAATTCCGTTGTTTGTCGCCGGATTATTTGTCGCCGCCCAACCAGTTGAATGGCATCGTCCCATGTAAGCCTCAACCAACCATTGTTCCGAAATGACCAGCGCGCTCAAATCCGACCCTCAACCCGAGCTTTTTTCCAGCTACGAAACCGCGATGTTTTTCGACGAGATGTTCACCCCCGACGGTGAAATTCGTCCGCATTACACGCGCTTCGCCAAGCTGTTTCAGGAAATCACCAAAGAGGAATTCTGTCACAAAAGCCAATCCGTGGACCTCGCGTTCATGCGCCAGGGCGTGACGTTCAACGTGTATGGTGATTCCGCCGGCACGGAGAAAATTTTCCCGTTCGATCTGCTGCCGCGCATCATACCTGCGAAAGAATGGGAGTTGCTTGAACGCGGTCTCGCGCAACGCATCACGGCGTTGAATCTGTTTCTGCACGACATCTATCACGAACAGAAAATTCTTAACGATGGCGTGATTCCGCCGGAATACGTGCTCTCAGGAAAACATTTCCGGCGCGAATTCGTGAACTTCAATGTGCCAAAGGATATCTACATTCACATCTGCGGCACGGATCTCATTCGCGATGATCGGGGAAATTATCTCGTACTCGAAGACAACGGCCGATGCCCGAGCGGTGTGAGTTACGTCCTGGAGAATCGTCGCGCGATGAAACGCACATTTCCGCAGATGTTCGAAACCATCGGCGTAAGACCAGTTGAAGATTATCCGCAAGAGCTGTTGCGCATGCTGCAACACATCGCGCCGGTCGGCGTGGATGAACCCACTGTCGTCCTGCTCACACCCGGCGCTTACAACTCCGCTTATTTTGAACACACTTATCTGGCGCGCCAGATGGGCATCGAAATCGTCGAAGGCCGCGACCTCGTCGTGCGAAACGCACGCGTTTTCATGCGAACGACGAAAGGCCTACAGCCGGTTCATGTAATTTACCGACGACTCGACGATGATTTTCTCGATCCGACGGTGTTCCGTCGTGATTCCATGCTGGGTGTACCTGGGTTGGTTAATGCGTATCGGTCCGGCAATGTTTCGCTCGCCAACTCCATCGGCACCGGCATCGCGGATGACAAGGTGATGTATTACTTCGTGCCGCGCATGATTAAATACTACCTCGACCAGGACCCGATTCTTCCGAACGTGGATACTTATCTGGCGAATGAAGAATCCGACCGCCAGTTCATCCTCGATAATCTCGAAAAACTCGTCGTCAAAGCGGCGAATGAATCCGGCGGCTACGGCATGTTAATCGGACCGAAAGCATCGCGCACCGAAATTGCTGAATTCCGGAAAAAAGTCGAAGCCGAGCCGCGCAATTACATCGCGCAACCGACGATTTCTCTGTCGCGCCATCCCACGCACGTCAACGACGGGTTGTTCGAAGGACGCCACATTGACCTGCGGCCATTCGTCCTTTACGGCGAAAAAATCTGCACCGTTCCCGGCGGCCTCACACGTGTGGCGTTACGCAAAGGCTCGCTCGTCGTGAATTCATCGCAAGGCGGCGGCAGCAAAGACACATGGGTGCTTTATGGAGACGAATGATATGAAGCGTCCCAACTCCAACAACCCAGCGCCAAAGAAAGCTGAAACTCCAAATACCAAGAAGACCCGCCTGGATCGGAATTTGTTGATTGATGCTTCTCTGAAGATTGAAGGTTTGAATTTAGATTCTTAAAAAATGTTAAGCCGCGTTGCTAATTCTCTTTACTGGATGTCTCGCTACATTGAGCGCGCTGAGAACATCGCGCGCATCGTGGACACCAACCTTCAGCTTCTCCTCGATCTGCGCGATCTCAACGAGAAACGCCTCGCCGAACACTGGTTGCCCATCGTGCAAACCACCGGCGACGAAGAACAATTCTTTGCGCTGCACAAAAAGGCGACCGCTCACAACGTTACGGAATTTCTCGTGTTCCAGATGGATAATCCAAACTCAATCGTCTCCTCGATTTGTCAGGCGCGCGAAAATGCCCGCATGGTGCGCGATCAAATCACCGTCGAACTCTGGGAAGAATTGAATCGCCTCTACTGGTTTGTCCGCACCAACACTGCGCGTCAGGTCTGGAAAGAAAGCCCGAGCGAATTCTTCCAACAGATCAAAGCCGGTTCGCTGCACATTATCGGGCTGACCGACGCGACATTGATTCACAACGAAGGCTGGTGGTTCACGCAGGCCGGCAAATTTATCGAACGCGCCGACAAGACTTCGCGCATTCTCGACCTCCGCTACGCTACTCTGCCGGAACGGGGCGTGCCGCAAAACGTCAGCCAGGAAGACGCACTCGAATGGTCTGCCATTCTCCGTTCCTGCAGCGCGTGGGATGCTTATAAATCCATTAACGGCGCGGAAGTCAGTCCGGTACTCGTCGCCGATTTTTTGTTGTTTAACGAGGAATTCCCCCGCTCCGTTGAATTCTGTGTTTCGGAATTAAACCGCGCACTGCGCCGCATCTCCGGAGTTGCCGAAGGCAAGTTCTGCAACGCCGCCGAAAAACTCGCCGGTCGGCTCGTTGCGGAACTTCAGTTCACAACGATTGACGAAATTTTCGATCAGGGACTGCATTCGTATCTCGATAACCTGCAACTCAAACTCAACAACATCGGCGCGGAGTTGTTCAACGCCTACATTTTCCAGCAGTTCAACAACCTTGAAGACGAGATCATGGTCCAGCAGGAAGAACAGCAACAACAAATTCTGAAGCTCGAATGTTGAAACAAAGAATCGCCGCGTTCCCCGGCTTTCATCATTCAACCTTCCTAAATCAACTCAGCTATGGCCATTCACGTCGCGCTGTATCACAAAACGCGTTACCAATACGATCGCCTGATAAATCTCGGGCCGCAGGTGGTGCGCCTGCGGCCTGCGCCACATTCCCGCACACGCATTCTCAGCTATTCGCTGAAAGTCACGCCGCAAAAACATTTCATCAACTGGCAGCAGGACCCACAGTCCAACTGGAACGCCCGACTGGTGTTTCCGGAGAAAACCCGGGAACTTTGCGTCGAAGTCGATTTGGTCGCGGAAATGGCGGTGCTGAATCCTTTCGATTTTTTCCTCGAACCGGAGGCGCAACAGTTTCCGTTCAACTACGATCACGCGCTGGATCACGAACTTGCACCGTTCCGGTTGAAATGTTCCGCGACGCCACAATTCCTCAAATATCTCGGCGAAATAAAACGCGAATTTCTGTCGCACCGCAGCAAACGAGATCCCGCAGTTCACTCATCGTCATCAGAAATCGCTCCCCCGAAGCCTCCAATCGGCACCATTGATTTTCTCGTCGCCATCAACCAAAAGCTCTGGCGAGACGTCAAATACACGATTCGCCTCGAACCTGGCGTGCAAACGCCCGAGGAAACCCTTCAACTTGCGAGCGGTTCGTGCCGCGACTCAGCCTGGCTGCTCGTCCAACTCTTGCGTCATCTCGGCCTCGCAGCGCGTTTCGTCAGCGGATATCTGATTCAACTCAAGGCCGACGTGAAATCGCTCGACGGCCCGAGCGGCACAGAAAAGGATTTCACGGACCTTCACGCGTGGACGGAGGTTTATCTGCCTGGCGCGGGTTGGATTGGGCTCGATCCGACTTCCGGATTGCTCGCCGGCGAAGGCCATATTCCGTTGGCATGCACGCCTGATCCCACCAGCGCCGCTCCCATCACCGGTCTCGTGGACGAATGCAACTGTGAGTTCAGTTTCGAGATGAGCGTCACGCGCATTCACGAATCGCCGCGCGTCACCCTTCCCTACACTGATGAGCAATGGAACAAGATCGAATCACTCGGCCACGCGATTGACGACGATCTGCAAAAAAACGATGTGCGCCTCACTATGGGCGGTGAACCGACGTTCGTTTCGATTGATGATCCTGACGGACCCGAATGGAACTTCACCGCGGTCTCGCATAAGAAACGCATTCTCTCCGGTGAATTCATCAAGCGTCTTCGCAGAAAATTTGCGCCCGGCTCGCTGCTGCATTACGGCCAGGGCAAATGGTATCCCGGCGAACAATTGCCGCGCTGGGCGCTGGCCTGCTATTGGCGCAAAGACGGCGTGCCCATCTGGAAAGATGATTCGCTGATTGCGGATGAATCGAAAAACTACGGCTACACTGCAAAGGACGCGAAAGCATTGCTTGAAAAGATTTCCCGCGTCGTCGGCGCAGATCCGAAATACATGCTGCCCGGTTACGAAGACGCGTTCTACTACACGTGGAAGGAACGTCGCCTGCCGTCAAACGTCACGCCGGAGAAATCCCATCTCAAGGACAAGCTGGAACGCGACCGCATCGCTCGCATTTTCCAAAAAGGGCTCGGCGAAGTGGTCGGTTACGCATTACCAATCAAGCGCGCGTGGTATGGCAACCAACTTGGCTGGATGTCCGGCGCGTGGTTCTTGCGCGATGATGAAACGCTGTGGCTGGTTCCCGGCGATTCGCCGATGGGACTGCGGTTGCCGCTGGATTCCATTCCGTGGGTCGCAGAAAAGGATTTTCCGTGGCTGCATCAGCAAGACCCGTCGAATCCCAATCTACCGCAATTACCAAAGGAGTTTCCCTACAAAGTCCGCAAGCCAGAGAGTACGGGGCAGCATTTCATTCGTCGCAGCGGCGGTGCGCCAACACCGGCTGGTTACGGTCCGGGCCAACGCGCGCAGGAACTCGGCGAACTCGAAGACGAACGCGTCGAATTACCGCCATTGCCGGAATTCGAAGCCGATCCAAATCGCCGCCCGGTTCAAGGCCAAAGCGCACCGTGGATTGTTCGCACCGCATTGTGCGTCGAGCCACGGGACGGTCGTCTGCACGTCTTCATGCCACCGGTCGCAACGACGGAAGATTATCTCGATTTGATTGCCGGCATCGAAACCGCCGTTACCGAAATGGGCACGCCGGTCATCATCGAAGGCGAAACGCCATCGCGCGATCCGCGTTTGAACAAACTCGCGGTGACGCCGGACCCCGGCGTCATTGAAGTGAATTTGCATCCCAGCAAATCGTGGGATGAACTCGTTGAGCGCACGACCGTGCTTTACGACGAAGCCCGGCAAACGCGCCTTGGCACAGAAAAATTCATGCTTGATGGTCGTCACACCGGCACGGGTGGCGGCAATCACATCATCATCGGAGGCGAAACCACCGCCGACTCGCCGATTCTGCGGCGGCCCGATCTCCTGCGTTCGCTCATTGCCTATTGGCAGAATCATCCGTCGTTGAGTTGGCTGTTCAGCGGTTTGTTCATCGGCCCGACCTCCCA
>CALAYC010000196.1 GCA_937894935.1 uncultured Verrucomicrobiota bacterium | reverse complement strand
CAAGGACGTTCAGGACATCGAGTTCACCATCCAGGACGGCAAGCTGTTCATGCTCCAGACGCGTAACGGCAAGCGCACCGCGGCGGCGGCGCTCAAGTTCGCTGCGGATATGGTGAAGGAAAGACTGATCGACTGGGAAACCGCAGTGTTGCGCAATCCGGCCGATCAGCTTGAGCAATTGCTCGCTCCGATTTTCGATCTCACGGAAGTCAAGAAAGCGAAAGTCATCGCCACTGGTCTTCCGGCCGGTCCGGGCGCGGCCACTGGAAAAGTTTATTTCAACGCCGATCGCGCGGTGCAAGCCGCGGAGAAGGGCGAGAAGGTCCTGCTCGTACGCGTGGAAACTTCTCCGGAAGATTTGCGCGGCATGATTGCGGCCGAAGGTATTCTCACGGCGCGCGGCGGGGTTTCATCGCATGCAGCGTTGGTGGCCCGGCAGATGGGTAAAGTTTGCGTCTGCGGCGCATCCGGCGTGGTGATTGATTACGACGCCAAAACGGCGACGATTGATAATCAGGTCTTCCACGAAGGTGATTATCTCTCGATTGACGGCACGTCCGGCCTCGTTTACGCGGGCCAGATCAAGACCGCTCCGTCAGAAATCATTTCCGGTCTTCTCAACGGCGACAAAGCCGCGCAGAAGACTGAGAAGTATAAGAATTACGTCCAGTTGATGAACTGGTGTAAGAAGGCGACGCGCCTGTCGGTGCGCACTAATGCTGATACGCCAGAACAAACCGCTCAGGCGATTGCGTTCGGCGCAGAAGGTATCGGTCTGACCCGTACGGAACACATGTTCTTCGAAGGCGATCGCATTGATGCGATGCGCGAGATGATTCTCGCCGACAGCCTCGAAGCCCGTGAAGCCGCGCTGGCGAAGTTGCTCCCGTATCAACGCGACGACTTCTACGGCATCTTCAAAGCGTTGAAAGGTTTTCCGGCCACGATCCGTTTCCTCGATCCGCCATTGCACGAGTTCCTCCCGCACTCGAAAGAGCAGCAGATGGATCTCGCGCGCAAGTTGAACATCCCCGTCGAGAAGATTATGGCGCGGGTGAACGAGTTGCACGAATTCAATCCGATGCTCGGATTCCGCGGTTGCCGTCTCGGCATCAAGTATCCGGAAATCACCCGGATGCAGGCGCGTGCCGTACTCGAAGCCGCCGCGCAGGCGCAGAAGGATGGTTACAAGCCGAAGCCGGAAATCATGATTCCGCTGGTTGGCTTCAAGAAAGAACTCGACCTGCAGGTCACCATCGTTCGCGAAGTTGCCGAACAGGTGCAGAAGGAGAAGAAGGTGAAAATCAACTACTCCGTCGGCACGATGATTGAAATTCCGCGCGGTGCGTTGACTGCCGATGAAATTGCGCAGACAGCGGAGTTCTTCAGCTTCGGCACGAACGACCTCACGCAAACCTGCCTCGGCATGTCGCGTGACGACTCCGGCTCGTTCCTCGGCGCTTATACCGAGAACGAAATCGTGAAGAAGAATCCGTTCGCGTCGATTGACCAGACCGGCGTCGGTCAACTCGTGAAGATTGCTGCGGAAAAAGGTCGTCAGAGCCGTCCAGGCATCAAGCTTGGTATCTGCGGTGAACACGGTGGTGATCCTGACTCGGTGAAGTTCTGCCATCGCGTCGGCCTCACCTACGTGAGCTGCTCGCCGTATCGCGTGCCGGTCGCTCGTCTTGCGGCAGCGCAGGCGGCGATTGAAGAAAAACGCCAGGCGAAGGCTGTGAAGAAGAAATAAGGCACTCGCTTAACGGCCACTGAGCCGAATGATTCAAAGCCGCTTCGGGAAACCGGAGCGGCTTTTTTTCGGCGATTGTCTTTTTCAAACGGCGCTGAATATCCTGCGCTATGAATCCGATTGTGTGGGGCATGTATCTGCTCGGGAAGGGAGCGGCGATTCGCGAGCTGGCGGAGAATCGCGCGACGATCTGGGTGGGAATAATTCTGGTGCTGCTGACCTCCATCGCCCGCAACTACGACCAGACGCTTATCCTGGAGAAACCGTTTTTCTGGCTGTTCGGCGCGTTACTGTTTTCGCTGGTTTCGGGAACATGGCTTTATCTCGTCGTTTACACGGATTTCATCCGATCGGCGGCGGCTGACGCCGATGACGTAAAGCCTGAGTTTTGGGGACGCTGGCGGACGTTCATGGGATTGTTCTGGATGACGGCGCCGGTGGCGTGGTTGTATGCAATTCCCGTGGAGCGCTGCTTTGATTCGTTGACGGCGGCCAAGGCCAATCTGCTGCTGTTGGGAATTGTTTCGTTGTGGCGCGTGTTGCTGATGACGCGCGTGGTTCAATTTTTGACTCGTGCGCGTTTTATTGCGGTCTTGCTATGGGTGTTGTTTGCCGCGGCAGTGGAGATTCTGGTAGTCTTCTTTTTTGGCGGTGCATTTGCGCAGGCAATTATGAGGGGAATGGGCGGCATGCGAAATTCCCCGGAGGAAGCGCTGGTGCTGAGTGCGCTTGGCTCAGTTTTTAGCGTAGCTGTCTGGGGTTCGCCCGTTCTTCTTATCACCGCATTTTTCGTGGGAAGGTTGCAGACCGCAGAGGATTTGCCTGCGCCAGTGCGATCTTCGTTTAACGCCCGCTGGTTGATTGTCTTCGCTGTGATTTGGATTGGGTTGGCGGTGCTGCCGCAAATTGAATTATCGCGAAATGTAAAGGTGGAACGACTGATGGCTGCGGGTGAGTATCGAGCGGCGTTGAATTATATGTCGGCGCGGGAGCGGAAAGATTTTTCACCGGCGCGTGTACTGGTTCCCAATGCCTACGAATACCCGATTTTTGAAGAACTCCCGGCATGTTTTGCCGTCGTGCAAGCCAACGACGCGCCTTGGGTGCAAGCGCATCTGCTACAGCGGCTGGACCAGATGCTTACTCACTCCGCACCTTGGCGGCGTAAAACATCTCTCGAACAGTATCCAGTCGATGAACAGATTGATGACGTTGCTGATGGACTGAAGTGGTACGGTCCTGATGCCGAGCGAGTTAATTCTTTATTGGATGGGTTAGGTCGAATCTCTGCGGGACGGGATTGGTTGAACCGGAATTCGAATTTTTTGGCCGGGGTGCAGATAGCGGTCGGGCGAAGCGCGTTTCGCGATCGGAGAAATCGTACGGAAGCGGAGCAACTGAGTGATGTATTATCGCTTTCGAACCGGTTGTATTCGATGGGATTGACGAACTTCAGCGCGCCGGTGACAAACCACTGATATAATTTGCGTCGCCTGTGTCTGCGATGCTGGACACTTCGTGACCCTTTTGGAAAACTCCCGCCCGCGTGAAACAATCAATCGTTACGTTGGACATGGAAGGCGTGTTGACGCCGGAGATCTGGATCGCAGTCGCGGAAAAAACCGGCATCCCGGAATTGCGCCGCACCACGCGCGACGAGCCGGATTACGACAAGCTGATGAATTATCGCATCGGCATTCTCGATAATCACGGCATCAAACTTTCCGACATCCAGAATGTCATCGGCACGCTCAAACCATTGCCGGGCGGCAAGGAATTTCTCGATGAACTGCGTTCGCGCGTGCAGGTCATCATTCTCTCGGACACGTTCGAGCAATTCGCGCAACCACTTATGCGGCAACTTAACTGGCCGACATTGTTCTGTCATCGCCTCATCGTCGAAAACGATCGCATCACCGGTTATCAACTGCGGCAGCCGAATCAAAAACAGAAATCTGTCGCCGCGCTGAAATCATTGAATTATCACGTCATTTCTGCCGGCGATTCCTATAACGACACCGCGATGTTGGCCGAAGCGAACGTTGGATTTCTCATTCACGCGCCGGAGAACGTAAAACGCGAGTTTCCGCAATTCAAAGCGGTGGAATCGCATGCTGAATTGCTGAAGCTGATTAAAGAGGCGCTGGCGGCTTAAGCAGGAAACTTTCACGCGAATTTTTCGTCGTGCGATAATTCGCGTTAAAACACT
Organism: uncultured Verrucomicrobiota bacterium; assembly: GCA_937894935.1. Taxonomy (GTDB): domain Bacteria; phylum Verrucomicrobiota; class Verrucomicrobiia; order Limisphaerales; family JADLHS01; genus JADLHS01. The sequence continues at coordinate 2,081 of CALAYC010000196.1, read as the reverse complement.
TCGGCCTCGAAAGCAAGTTCTCGGAGCAGAATCAGTCTTCTGCTTTCGTTTCGCGTTGGGTCAGATCCTGCAATGCCTGACGCACATTTTTGCCGTCGTAAAGCATTGCGCGGACTTCATCAATAATCGGCGTGGAAACGTTCAGTTTGCGCGCGAGTTCTGCGGCTGAGCGTGCGGTAGGATAACCTTCCGCGACGGAATTCATGCTGGCGAGAACGGCTTCCGGTTTTTCGCCGCGACCGACGCGTTCGCCGAATCCGCGATTGCGACTCAGTTTTGAAAAACACGTTACCATCAAATCGCCAATGCCGCTTAAGCCGGAAAAGGTTTCTGCCTGAGCGCCACAAGCCACGCCAAGGCGGCGCATCTCGGTGATGGCACGGGTGACAAGTGAGGCTTTGGAATTGTCGCCAAATCCGAGGCCGTCACAAACGCCCGCCGCAATGGCGATTACGTTTTTCAGCGCGCCGCCCAATTCCACTCCCAGCAAATCGGTGCTCGTGTAAACGCGGAACGTCGGGCGATGAAACAGTTCCTGCACTTTGGCTGCGACGGTTGCGTCTTCGCTCGCGGCTACGATGGCGGTCGGAATGCCACGTGCCACCTCCAGTGCGAGAGATGGCCCGGAGAGCGCAGCGAGTTTGGCGTGCGGGGCGGTCTGGTTCAGAATACCGCACATCGTCAGACCGGTTTCATGTTCGATGCCTTTGGTGACGCTGACGATAATGCCGGAGAATTTCACCAGCGCCGTGGTGACTTCGCGAAATGCTTTCGAGGGCACAGCGACCACTACGACCTCTGCGGCGGCGAGAGCAGCGGATAAATCGGATTCGAGCTGTAATTGCGACGGTAACTCAATGCCAGGCAGGTACGCGTTGCGACGCGTAGATTTCATCTCGTTCAATCGCGTCGCATCGTGGCCCCACAACGTGACGACGTGTTCGCTGTCTCGCGTCAGTAAAATGGCCAGCGCCGTGCCCCATGCGCCCGCGCCGATGACAGAAATTTTCATCGCGTCACCTCCGTTTTTTTGAAGCTGATGCGATTTTCCGTGCCGTTGCGCAGGCGTTGAATGTTGGTGCGATGTTTATAAATCGCGAGCACGCCAAGAATGATCGCAATGATGCGCAACGTGAGATTGGGTTGCGTAAAGCAGACTGCGGTGGGCAATGCGACTGCGGCGACGATGGAGGCGATCGAAACGTAACGCGTCGCAATGAACGCAATCAACCACAGCGCTGCGGCGATGCCGACTGCAGCAGGAGCAAGCGCGAGAAAAACGCCGCCCGTTGTGGCGATGCCTTTGCCGCCTTTGAAATTCAACCAGCAGGTATAGTTGTGTCCGAGCACCGCGCCGATGCCGGCAATCAATGCGAACGTTTCGCGCAACTGTGGATTTGTGGCGGCGTCAGCGGGAAAGAGAGATGGAAATGAGTTGCTCACCGAAGGAATGAAATTGGTGACCAGCGCAACGGCGCCGAAGCCTTTCAACGCATCGACCAACAGAACGAAGATTCCCGGGCCTTTGCCGAGGGTGCGAAAGACATTCGTCGCGCCCATGTTTTTGCTGCCCACGGTGCGAATATCAATGCCTCTCGTGCGGGCGACGAGATAGCCGGTGGGAATGGATCCCAACAGATATCCAAACAGTGCAATGACAATGTATCCAAAAAATGACACGTAAGAATCTTGGCGCGATGAGGGTGCGGATTAAAGTAAATTTCCCGATGACAAAAGTTTGAGTGAAACGATGAAGTCGAGGTCATCATTCTGCTCGACGCTGACGGGAAGTTTTTGAATGCTGGCGGCCATGAACTCAAGCCCATTCTCCCTGCGTGCTGTTGTACTGATTTCGGCCGGGTTGCTCCCCACTGTGCTTTCGGCGGCGAATCAACTCACCGTTACGGCGGTGAATCCGCTCGATTTCGCCCGCGCCAGTCAAACGATTGAACTGACGGTCGAACAACTTGCTCCGCTGGGCGCAAAGGATTTGCACTCGGTTCGTGTGAAAGATTCCGCCGGGAAGGATCTGGTTGTTCAAGCCGTGGACACTGATTTTGATGCGTATCGCCGACCGGACA
>CALAYC010000195.1 GCA_937894935.1 uncultured Verrucomicrobiota bacterium | reverse complement strand
ATCAGCGGACGGCGCCCTCCGCGATCCACGACGCCCAGCGCAATGAATGTGAAAACGAGGTTCACTGAACCGGTCCACGCGATGTTTTTCAACACGGACGAAATGTCGTAGCCGGCAGCGCGGAAAATTTCTTCGGCATAGTTGAAGATGACGTTGATACCGCACCATTGCTGAAACACCGCCAGCGTGATTCCCAGCGCCAACACTTTGCGCATCCGCGGCGCGAGCAATTCCCTGAAACTTACGCGCTCCGATGCTTCCGATTGGACGGTGGATTTGATTTCGTTGAGCGCCCCTTCGGCATAGGTCGCTCCGCCGATTCGGGTCAGGATATTGCGGGCGCGGTCGGTTTGTCCGTTCTTGGCGAGCCAACGCGGACTTTCCGGCACGAGCAACAAACCGAGGAGAAACAGCAGCGATGGCGCGGCGGTTAAACCAAACATCCAGCGCCAGCCTTGTTGACCGAACCACGAGTTGCGGATGAATTCATTCGTCGCGCCTTCCGGAAGATTTCGGACGAGAAACCAGTTGATGTATTGCGCGAGCAGAATGCCGATGACGATGGTGAGTTGATTGATGGAAACCAGTCGTCCGCGAAGTTGTGCCGGAGCAACCTCAGCGATGTACATCGGTGAAAGATTCGACGCCAAACCAATCGCCACGCCTCCGAAGATGCGCCACGCGATGAAGACGGTGAAGTTGTGCGCCAGCGCATTGCCGAGCGATGTGATGGCAAACAGCAATGCGGCGACGAGTAATAATCGTTTCCGTCCGAAGCGGTCGCTCAAGCCGCCGGCGATTAACGCACCCGCAAGGCAGCCGATCAACGCGCAACTGTTCGCCCAGCCGATCTGTGCTTCGTTTGTCAGTTCAAAGTAACGTTGAAAAAACGGTTTTGCGCCGCCGATGACGACCCAATCCCAACCGAACAGCAGACCGCCCATGGCGGCGACGAGCGAAATAAGCCAGACGTAGCCGAGGTTGAACTGAGCGCGGAGCGAAGATGTTTCGGTTTGAGTTGCGGTGATCATGCCGGTCTTAAATCAGGTTTTCAGGGCGAAAGCAGGCGAAAAAACGCAAAGGCGGTTGGTTCGAACGGCGTGTGCCACGTGTTGGTGAATTCCGAGCCGGTGACGATTTCCCAATCGGCGTCCAGCGTGGTCAGCGATTGCAATTTCCAACCGGTATGACTCAGCGGCCAGTCGAGTTGGAGTTGATTGCCTCTCTTGAGGGAGTTGAGTGTCGGTGCACTGGTCGCTGACAACGTGGCGAAGTTTGTCACGTTGCGGAACCCGCCATTCACTTGTACCGAATAAACTCCTGCGTCGCTGACGTTAACCGGATTGATAGTGAGGCTGCTGGTGTTCTGTCCGGGAATAATCACGCCGTTCTTGCGCCACGTGTAAGTGAAAGGCGGCGTGCCGGAGGCAACTGTTGTCAACGTCGTGGAACTGCCGACGACAAGCGTGCGATTGGTCGGGCCGATAGCGCTCGTGCTGCCTTTACCGAGGCGAAACAGTTTGGCCTGACGCGCGCCGAGATTGACGTTCCAGGTCGTAACGTTCACGGTGGATACGTTGCCGCTCCATAAATCAACCGCAGTGTAAGGCGTTCCGGAAATGCCGAGGCGCGCGAGGTTCAGGTTTTTGGTTGTGCCGAAATCGGAGTAATTGAAAACCGCGACGTACCAGGTGTTGTTGTCCTTTTGAACGAAAACATCGCTCGCGTTCTTGCCGGTATTACCTTCGACGGGGCGGAAAGAAACGCCTGCGCGCGCAACTTCATTCATCGCGGCGCGGGTCAGATAATTTTGCGCCAATGCTTGTCCGGTGAGAGAAGCGAGATCGTCGCTATTGAGAAAAACCGTGCCGCTGATGGCGCAATTGATGAGGCGGCTTTGATTTTCATTCGCGGTTGCGCCAGCGAATTTCATCATGTCAGGATCGTTGAACTGATAGAGCCGACCATGCATCCACCAACCGTAATTGACCGCCTGCATCGTGTTGCGAGTGTCGTTGATTGAGCTGGCGGCATCACAATAAATCCGGCGCGCGTGCGCGTACCGATACGGAAACAGTGGTGCAATGGAGGCGCTGAGGAACATGCGACCTTTGTTCTGCGTGACGAGATATTGCATGCCTTGATTGAACGCCTGAATGCCGGTGAACACATTCGTGTCGTAATGCACGCCTTCAATCGCGCCGTGCGAGAGGAAATCCATTTTCAAGTAATCAAAGCCGCGCGAATGGAAATAGTTAATCAGGTAAGCAGTCATCTGTTTCACGCCGGGATGCGTGGGGTCGAGCGCAATGGCGCCGTTATGCGATAAAATGTCGCCGTTCGGCGCGCGCAGATACGCATGACTCCAGCGATACGTGCTGCTGCCGGTCATGAAAGCATTCGAGCCTTGCGTCGCCGTGCCCCAATACACAAACGGCGAATGATAAATGCCGGCGCGTTGGCCGTTGCTGTGACAGAGGCGCGTGAATTGCAGAAGCTGTGCGTCGCTGAAATTATCCCAATACGAATCGAGGTTGATGTAAACCACGCCTTCGTTGTGAAAATTATTCGGTTGCAGATTGGTTTTAATAAACCACGAAGCTGCGGAGGCGTTGGAGAGATTGACACCGGACGCGTAGGCATACCAACTGTTCCAGCCGAAGGGCACACCGTCGTCCCATTGCAAACGTGGCGCGATGGCGGCGTTGGCGTCGGCAAATGCTTCCAATCCCTGACGCCAATCAGACGTGAATCCCACATAAACTGTCGGCGAAACGAGAATATTTCCTTTCACCAAATTGTGTTCCAACGCGTCGCGAGTATCGCTCGATGTGACGCCGCCGAAAACGTTGAGCACGTCGAGGCGATTATTCGTACCCTCGAAATACACGCCGGTTTTCCACGTGTCATGCGTGACCGAGCCAACCACGAGGCCGTGACGCGTGGTGTTGTCGTAAAACGCGCCAACCTCGTAGCTCATGCTCGTGTTATTGATTGGCATGGCGTTGTAACTGAAGGTGAACGAGTCGTTGTCGAACGGAACAGTGAGTGCGCGGTTGTCATTGTAATCTCCGATATCCACGCCGCCGACCTGATCCATCACGAGCGGTCCCATCCAACGCGATTGCAAAGATGTTCCGATCACTTCGATGCGCATCAGAAAACTGTCGTCGTTGTCGAAGATGAAAATCTGTTTCAGCGTTGGCAGAGTGCTGTGCGATGAAGTCACTACGACGCTGTTACTGGCCACGCTCCACGACCGGTTTTCGTAAATCGTTCCCGTGATGTAATTCGTCAGTACATCGTTGTCATAGAGGCCGAACCCGGCGTAAAAGCCGGCGACCTTGCGATGGTGTTGCCACAGGAAATCCGCTCGCCCCGTGCTCAAGTCGTATTCGAGCCGGACGTTGCCATTGGTTATTTTGAGAATGTTTCCCACTTGCACAGGTGGTAACAGCGATCCGACCGCGCTGAGTGTCGTCAGACCGAAAATTAAAATGCCGCCAATCAATCGGTGCACGAAACTCATCACCAATACGCGTTGGTTGGGCTGGGGGCAGGGGGCGGCGTGACCGGGAAACGAAAGTTCTCGACGTGACCATCGCCGAACAGGGTGGGGTAAATACCTTTGCCTTTGTCATTGTGCCAGGCGCTGGCGGGATCGGTGTGCGAGCGATACCACGGAAAATCGCCGAGGATTAATTTATTCGCGGCAGAACGAGCGATCTCCGAAGTTTTAATCGGACCTTCGTTGCCAGGTTGCGGCCACGGCCAATTCGCTGCGCCGCCGACGTGTCGCACGCCTTTGTCATCGAACCAGAAGATCATGTAGTAACTCACGCCGTAGGCGTCCCAACAGGAATTCACGCCGGAAGCTGCGTATTGAGCGTCGCCTTTATCTGCCGGACAGCGAAAGAGGTTCAGGCTGTTTCCTGCGTAGCGATTCAACGGACGATCTTCTTGTGGAATGTTGCCGCCGTTGGGAATGACGGCGCTGTAACCGGGATCAGTTGGTTTGAGCGTCGAAGCCTGGCCACCGTAACCCACCCACGCCATGTACGCCGGATAATAATCTTTGTGATCGTCGGCATACATCGCCAGAGCGATGCCTTGCTGTTTGATGTTGTTGATGCAACTGGTGCGGTGCGCCAGTTTCTTCGCGCGGCTGAGGGCCGGCAACAACATCGCGGCCAGAATCGCGATGATGGCGATGACCACCAACAGTTCAATCAACGTGAACGCGCGGCGTGTCGGGCGACTCGATGGGATGGCAAAGTTCATGGTGTGTGTCGGAATAATCAACTCATTGAACTTTCACCCGAAAGAAACGTTGCGCGTCGGTGGTGGGAATGGTGTAGGGACTCGTCGCGCCGTTCACATCTTCAAAGAACGCCGTGGCGTTGGTGGACGATTGCAGCGTGCCAGTGGGCCACGTGAGGGTAACGTCGTTACCAGTTTTTGAAATGGTCAGCGTAACCGGAGCTGCGCCGCTCGTGGCGTAGTTGATTCGCGTCAGCGTGACCTGCGCATCGGGACTTCCATCGGTGTGAAGGCTGAGGCTTTGTCCGGCGGAGGCGGTTGGATTGTTGAACCTCACGACGAGTTCCGGTGAGCCGGAGGAATTGAATGTGAATGACAAAGTGCCTTCGGTGTAGCTCACATCGGTGGCAACGCCCGAAACATCAATAAAACCGGGATCTTCGGTGAAGCCCGAAATAATCACCTGTCCACTCGTGTAACGCAGACCGAGACCTGTGAGTCCGGCGTTTGCGGCGAAATCAAGACCGAGCGATTCAGCGCCTTCGGTGGATTCGTTGTTATCCCCGCCGGAAACACCGAACCAAAGGAGATGGCGATTGATGTTCACCGGCACAGTTCCCGGCGTGTCGGCGTAACCGGTGATGGTCAACAATCCGTCCGCTGACACGAACGTCGGCGATTCATTCGGAGTGATGTCAGTTGCCATCACTAGCGACGCGTGGTCGTAACCAATTCCAGCAATGCCGAATTGTCCAGAGCAGGTGAGTTTCAAGGTTTGTCCAGCGGACGCGGCGCGATTCGTGAAAAAGAACGGATGATAACCGCCGCCACTCACGGTGATGGTCAACGTGCCATCTGAGTAGTCGAAAGCAGCGGCGCCATTCGAAGGATCAACAAGTCCGGGATCGCTGAGAAAACCTGAAATCGCCAGAGTGTTGCCGGAATATCGGCTGTCGAGTCGCACGAGCGCCGCGCCATCAGCGAATTGCAACGTGATGCTGTTATCGCCACTGACCGTATTCGGACCGGCGATACCGAAACATTCGTCAAGATAACGACCCAGATTCGCTGGAACAGTTGCGTCGAGATTGGAGAAACCGCGCACGGTCAAAAGTCCATCCGTTGTTGCGTGAGTATTGCTCACGTTTTCCGCAATCTGCGATGGATGAATTTGCGGTCCGCCAAACGCTTCCTGAATGTCCAATCCCGTCAACGCGATGCCTGCGCTGGTTGCGTTGCCGTTGGGCGAGGGGCTGACCGTGACCTTGAGAACACATCCCGCTGAAGCGGCGGGATTGGAAAAGATCAATTGCGCGGAATCATTGCCGCCTTCGTCATCGAGGTAATCAAAACTCAACGTGCCATCGGCGTAAGTGAGATTGCTAACGCGATTGGCGATTCCGCCAGTCGGCACCAGGCTCGTGCCGGGATCGGCGGTGAATCCAGAAATGTTCACCCGAATGAGGTCGCCAGCTTCCGAACCGTTGGCTTCGCCGTAACGAAAGAAAACCATCGCGACGCCGACGCCTTTATCCAACTGAATCGTGATGGCTTCATTTCCGTCGAGCAACGCGCCATTTCCCACGCCGGAATCCACGCCCAAAAGTTCCCACCAATTCCAGAGATTCGAAGGAACGGTTGCATCCGTATCCGCCCAACCCGCCACGGTGAATAATCCATCTGCAGTCGCAGCGTTCATTGAGTGACCGTATCCGTTTACGAACGGTGCGTGCTCGCTGAAGTCCACTCGTCCGACCGGATAAGCGTAAACAAACGGCGCAGTTCCGAGCGCGAGCAACGCGGTGGCAGCGCGCCATGCAGTGCGACGAAACAAAGTGGGGTGGACGGATTGATTCATGACGACGAGATTTGTTGGTTGTGACATTCAGTGGTCGTGCGATGAATCTTTCATAGTCGCGCGTCCAGCGGAATGGACGATTAAGTGGCATGCATGGACAATTAGCCGGTCGTTATCAGGATTCAAATGCATGCCGAAGAGCCGGATTTCATCAGGAGGCGTAACGCCGCCGATGCTCGGAAGGCGAGTGATTGTGCATCTTTCGGAAGGCGCGCGAAAAATAAAACTGGTCAGAAAAGCCGAGCTGGTCGCTGATTTGTTTGATGGACAATTCGGTGGTGTTCAACAGTTGCACGGCGCGCTGCATGCGCAGGTGATTCAAATAACTCAACGGTGCGTAACCGGTCACGCGGCGGAACGACGTGGTGTAGTGAGAGCGTGATAAATTTGCCAAGGCGGCAAGGGTGGCTACGGTCAACGGCTCGCGCAGATGCGCTTTCATGAACTGAATACTCTGCTCGATGCGTTCGCGCACGCTCTTTTCTCCGTAACCGAATTCCTCTTTGTGCCGCAGAATCAGTCCCATCAAATGCGTTAAGGAATGAGCCGCGTAAATCAGGTGCGTGGAGGTGAAACCGTGCTCCAGTCCTTCGAGCACATCTTCGAACAGCGAAAATAACTGCACATCGCCGCCCAGCGGGACGACCGGTTTTTCAGTCGTCACATCGAGTTTCTCGAGATAGATCGGAACATTCGTGCCGACGGCGTGAAACCAATGAATCGTCCAGGGAGAATTTTTGTTCGCACCGTAAACGTGTGGCGTGTTGGCTTTGATGACGAGCAGTTGATTCTTTCCGATTTCATGATGCCGTCCGGCGATTTCGCACCAACCGCGACCTTCCGCACAGTAGATGAAGATGACTTCGGGACATCCTTTTTCGCGGACACAAGTGTGACCTTTTGCTTTGGGATAATATCCCGCATCAGTCGGCAGGAGATGTTGGAGTAGCGGCGATTTTAAGGCAGTGGTCAGGATGGGACGCGGTACCACAACCAGGCGTTGCCCGGCAAATCCTTCATGCTTCTCACGCCACTTCATGGAAATGGCCGCCACTCTACTGAACGCAACGAAATGCGCCAAGTATTCATCCTGAGGCGCGCGCGAAATGGGTTGCGATTTGCGAAAAAAAAAGCCGCCACACGAAATGGCGGCTCAACTTAGATGAAAATGAATTACGCTTTGTGCTGACGAGCGCGTTGCCAAAGGGCCAATGCTCCGAAGCCCAACAAACTCAACGTCGTGGGTTCGGGGACGACGATGTTGTAGCCCATGTTTGCGACGGGATAGATGGAGTTCTCGCCGGATTGACCAGAAGGTGGATTGGGCCAAGTCCACGGCCAGTCGTAGCGTCCCGCGCGTGTCCATGCTTCGTTGCTTCCCACGTAATCCGAATCCCACGTCAATTGTCCGGCATCGGCGCTGATCAAATCGCCCCAGGTGTCCACGCCATCGGTGGTGGCGGCGAGCACATACCAACTGCCATACCAGAGACCAACTTCTGATGGCAGTTGCACCCAGCGATAACCGTTGACGAGCGGTGCTTCGGTCCCGGCAGGAATTGTTACGGTCACTACTGGAGTCGCAGATGAACCGCCGGGCCCACCTTGAATCCAGAGTGAAACTTCGTGGCTGTTCTGCAATCCATCGCCATCTTTGTCGTAATAACCCAGCCAGTTTACCGCGGGCCATGTATCGAAGGTGCTGAGGAACACTCCACCGACGACGCCTTCGTGAGTGTTTTGTGGGCCGCTCGACAAATCGATAGTTGGATTGAAGAGCATATTGTTGCCGCTCATCTGTGCCGTCGCGGTGATGGGGGCCGCGCCGGTCAGAGCGATGAGATAGATGAAGAGATGACGTTTCATGTTGGCTTGGTTGGATTGCACTTGATGATTTACCCGCGCTGATTCAATCCACCTTTCGCGGATTGCAACCGAGGGTTCGGAGGGACGTTGTCACGAGTGACGTCGTTCGGGAATGGACAACGCACCGGAGCACATGGACGATTGACCGGTGCGTCAGGAGAAAGATTGCAGGCAATCGTAGTGCCTGGATGTGGCAAAAAAGGGGGGATTCGTATCCAGTTAAATTCCTTTTAAAGCATTCAGGCGGGAAATGGAAAAAGCCTGAAAACATTGGGATTTCAATGCTTTCAGGCTTTTTCAGATGGTGGAGCCGAGGAGATTCGAACTCCTGACCCCCACAATGCCATTGTGGTGCTCTACCAACTGAGCTACGACCCCATCCAAAAGCGGGCGACACTGTAGCGACGCGACCCGACTAAAGTCAAAATCAATTTCGTCTGGATCCGGTTGTGGCGCGCGCAACCGTCGCTGCTATGAGCTTCAAAAATCTTCCCATCGTGCGGCGGCTCATTAACATCTGCGCCATGCCGTCATTTGACATTGTGAGTGAAGTGAATTCGATGGAAATCGAAAATGCGGTTAACATCGCGAAGAAGGAACTCGCCAACCGTTTCGATTTCAAAGGCAGCAAAGCCGAGATCGCGCTGGAGAAAAACGAAATCAAACTTTCCGCGGAAGATCAGTTCAAAATCAATGCGCTGGTCGAAATCGTCATGGGCAAGCTGGCGCGACGTAATATCAGCATGAAAAATGTGGAGCAGGGGAAACCGGACGTTTCACCGCTCGGTCACGCGCGGCAGGTCATCAAGATCAAACAAGGGATTGCAACGGATGTGGCCAAACAGGTGACGACATTTATTCGCGACGGAAAGTTCAAGGTCACGACGCAGATTCAGGATCAACAGATTCGAGTGACCGGGAAGAGTCGCGATGAATTACAGGCGGTGATTGCGGCGGTGCGCGCAAAAGATTTTCCGGTGGCGTTGCAGTTCCAGAATTTCCGCGATTAATTCCTTAGCCGAGACGGCGAAGGAGCATTTTCGTCACGGTTGGTATTTCGAGCTCGATGCGAGCATAAAAAATGAGGAGACGAGGCAACTTGCAATGGACGAGCAAGTCACCCCGCCTCCCGTAGCGATCATCGGAGGAACCAATGATCAAATCCGTTTCACACTATACCCGAAAACGTCAGAATTGGTAGATGATGTTTCCGGTGAGGGAGAAGGCGTCGCGGTCGTTCGGAGCGCCCGTGCCGTCGTCACCGAACGGTGAACCACCGGTGAGCGCGCGGTCGCCGCGGAACTCAAGCCGGCTGATGACGTTTTGCCACAGTGAGTAGTCAGCGGTGACAGTGAGCGACAGCAATTGGTTCTTCTTGCCGGCTTTAGCGGCGTAATATTGACCGTTATCACCCCAGCCATAGTCCAAACGGGTGTTGATCTTCAGCTTCTCGGTGGCCTGGACGAGCAGGTAAGTGCCGAGCGCGCCGGCTTCTTCGTCTTTGCCGCCAATTCCCGTGGTGTAGTCGAACGCCACACCGACTGCGACCGTTTCAACCGGCGTGGGCAGGCTCAAACCGACATAGTAGTTCTCCTGCATGAACTGCGCGGTGGGAGTGGATTTACCACCGGTGTAGCCGATGGACAGGCTGGCACCTTCCAGGAAGCCGAAGCTTTCCGGCGCAGTGAACGAGATCATACCGAGATACGCTTTTTCCGATTCGGAAATCGTCTGACTATAGCGCGCATCGGTCGCGTTATTGAAAGCAGCCATGTTACCGATACCTGCCATGATGCTGATCATGTCATTGATGCGATAACTGGCCGAGATACCGGTGTGTGCGGACGATTCCAGGAAGAAACCATAGGAACGACTCCAGTTCGGATTCTTGTAAGTATCGTAGGCTTCATAACCGTTATAGGTTCCGAACTGGCCGACTTTGAAATCGATGCCGTTACCGATCGGAACGCGCAACAGCACGACAGCTTCGTTGAAAGCAAAATCGCCTGCCGGGCCGCCCATGATGGAACGCGTGCCGCGTTTGACGGCGCCCGGTCCGAGGAGCGTTTGAACGTTGTAACCGGCCGACCATTCGCTTTCGTCGAGCGGTTTGGAGAACGTGATGCTGACGACGTTCAGGTTGAAGCCGTCTTGGGTGTCAGCCGCGTCGTACACGCGACCGGGCATGTTGGCGTTGCCCGTACCAAATTTCCAGGTAGCCGAAGTATCAATGTAGCCGCTGATGGTCGTTGAAGTCAGATCGGCCCGGAGCGAGCTGAGATGTTCTTTTTCATCCGCATGAGTAACCGCCGGAATGCTTACCAGGCCAACTCCAAGGAGCACCTGTGTCCACTTGTTGATTTTCATAGATGTGTAGTTTTTTTCTCTGGATTCGTTGTGAGGTGTCGGTGCCTCTGGGTGGCACGGACGCGAGGTGCTTAGCACGAGTGATGCCCGCGTCTGAGAATTTTGCTTAACTCGCCTCAGAAGTATTCAGCGACACGACCACAGACTCGGGAACAACGGCGGCAATTTCACGACGCAGATTTTGCGATGCGAAAATTTCAAGTGATGAAATCCGTTACTGCGAAAGTCGCCAGTAATGATGCGGGGAGAAACCATCTGACGATCTGCGAATCGAATTACAATTCAGCCTCGGAAATCAGTTCGTAATTTTTGCTGACGAACTCAACGGGGAAGGAGCGTTGCCGGTTGAGAAAAATTTTTTCGAAGAGTGGAAACTCACGATTCAATTGCAGCGCGCGCGAATGGAAAGTTGCTGTTCAAAATTGAACTGCGTGGGCGAATTTCTCGCCACTTATGATTTTCATTACTTGGAATCGTGATTCTTCAAATTGATGAATGCTGTGCATTTTCCAATGCGCAGCGGTTAAACATTCATCATCACATCTTCATGGCATAACCAGTGCTTAAGGAGCAGCACCAAACTTTGTCGGAGGCAGATTCCTGCTGACGACAACAACCGGAAAACCAGAAAACCCGTCATTCAGTTGCACGACACCTACGGAATCGCATTGCGCATGAAAAAAACATCCCTATCCCTCCTCAAAAAACTGTTCCCTGTAGCGCTGGCTACTTCACTGACATTCTCTGCGGCTGCGGCCGACACCGTGAAAGTCGGTGTGCTGCATTCACTCAGCGGCACGATGGCCATCAGCGAAACGTCGCTCAAAGACGTCTTGTTGTTCACCTTTGATGAAATCAACAAAGGTGGCGGTATCAAAGTCGGCGGCAAAAATTATCTCATCGAACCCGTCGTCGTGGATCCGGCGTCGGACTGGCCGTTGTTTGCTGAAAAAGCCGAACAGTTGCTCGTCAAAGACAAGGTCGCCGTCATCTTCGGTTGCTGGACTTCAGTGAGCCGCAAGTTTGTGTTGCCCGTGGTCGAACGCAACAACGGCCTATTGTTTTATCCGGTGCAATACGAAGGCGAAGAGCTTTCGCAGAACATCTTCTACACGGCGGAAGCTGTGAATCAACAGGCGATTCCGCCGGTGGATTACATGCTCGCGGAAGGTAAGAAGAAATTCTATTTGCTCGGTTCGGACTACGTTTATCCGCGCACGACGAACAAAATTCTCAAGCAGTATCTCAAAATGAAAGGTATCCCGGATTCCGACATTGTTGAAATCTACACGCCTTTCGGACATCAGGATTATCAAACGATCGTCGCCGCTATTAAAGCGTTTGCCGCCGGTGGAAAGGCTTGCGTCATCAGCACGCTCAACGGCGATACGAATATTCCGTTCTTCAAGGAATTCGCGAATGCCGGTTTGACCTCGGAAAATTGTCCGGTGGTTTCGTTCTCAATCTCCGAAGACGAATTCCGCGGTTTGCCGGCGAAGGAACTGGCGGGCCATCTCGGCTGCTGGACTTATTTCATGTCGCTCAAAACGCCTGAGAACGACAAGTTCGTGAAAGATTTCCTCGCCTGGGTGAAAGATCCGAAAGTGACGGGTGTGGATTTCAAAGTGACGGGTGTTGATCCGAAAGGTCGCGTGACCTGCAGCCCGATGAATCTTTCCCGCATCGGCGTGAATCTCTGGAAGCAAGCGGCGGAGAAGGCGGATTCGTTTGAAGTCGATAAAGTCCGCGCGGCGCTTATCGGTCAGAAATTCAAAGGCCCGGCGGGCGAAGTCACGATGCAGGAAAATCATCACCTCGTGAACAACGTGTTCATTGGCGAAACGCTTCCCTCCGGTCAGTTCAAGGTCATCAAAACCTTCAACGCGGTCGCGGGCGAACCGTTCAGCGAGAAGTTTCTCAAGTAATATTGATGGGTAGTTTCATGGAGGCGGGTCCGCCGGTCCCGCCTCCTTTCCCTAAATGGACATGGCTTTTCTTCTAAGACGCATCGTAATTTTTCTGATCGCCGCTGTTATTCTGAGCAGTCTTTTTGCGCGCGGTCAGGATACCAATGAATTCCGGCGGATTCTCGCTGCGGCTGTCATTGCCGACGACGGCGACGCACAACTCGAAGGAATTAAACAACTCATCAACAGCAGCGATGAACTCGTGGCTCGCGCTCTGGCGGCGTGGCGGTTGGGCGAGCTTTACGTTCTGACGACCGGCGCTGACGAAAAGATTCCGATTTTGTTGGATTCGCGATTGGACGAAGAGGGGCGGGCGCGGGCGATTCGCATTCGCGATGGCGAATATCTCAAAGGAGAAACCGGTGAAGAAAAACTGTTTCTTGCATCTGACCTGACGCCGGCTGATACGACTTCCAGATTGCGTCGCACCATCAAAACGATGCTCGACCTCTATGCGATGGCGAATCCGATGCCACGCATGCGGCGCGATGCCGTCGTAAAACTCGGCCAGGAACAAAATCCGGATTATCTGCCGCATTTTGAAGCGCGACAAAAAATTGAAACCGATCCGGAGGTGAAGCGCGCGTTGAACGAAGCGATTCAACTGACGCGCATGGCGGATGAATCCGCTGCGGTTCGGAATCCGGCGATTATCGCGTTAGGCGAACTGAATTCCATCAACTCGTTGCATTTCCTGAAACAATTTCGCACCACCGCGACGAATGATCCGGCAAAGTATGGCCAGGAAACCATTCAAGCGCTGACCGCCAGCATCGTAAAAATCGAAAATCACATCTGGTGGGGAAATGTCGTCGGCACGGTGTTTCGCGGCTTCAGTCTCGCCTCGGTGTTGTTGATTGCAGCGCTCGGCCTCGCGATTACGTTCGGTTTGATGGGTGTCATCAACATGGCTCACGGCGAGGTAATGGCCGTGGGTTCATACACCGCGTTCATGGTGCAGGGAATCTTCGGTACGGGCCTGATGTTTTCGCTGTTCGGAAATCCGATTCGCATCAAAGGATTCGGACTGACCGGAACAGGCTTTGACGCGTACTTCGTCGTTGCGTTGATGGCGTCCTTCATTATGGCGGCGTTGGTCGGTCTGTTGTTGGAACGTGGCATCATTCGCTTTCTATACAAACGCCCACTCGAATCGCTTTTGGCAACGTGGGGTGTGAGTCTGGTGTTGCAACAGATTTTTCGACACACGTTCGGCGCGGCGAATGTGCAGGTGGATTCGCCTTCGTTTTTGAGCGGCAGTTTTACGTTTAACGGTTCGCCGATCGGCTTTAATCGAATCTTCGTCATCAGCTTTGCGTTGTTCATCGTTTACGGCACTTATCTGTTGCTCACGAAAACGTCGCTCGGGTTGCAAATCCGCGCGGTCATGCAAAATCGCAACATGGCGTCCTGCGTCGGTGTTCGGACGGATCGCGTGAACATGATGACATTCGCGCTTGGTTCGGGATTGGCCGGCATGGCGGGATGTTGTCTTTCGCAAATCGCTAACGTCGGTCCGAGTCTCGGCCAGAGTTACATCGTGGATTGTTTCATGATCGTGGTGTTGGGCGGGGTAGGGAACATCGTTGGGACGGTGACCGCTTCAATGGGAGTCGGAATGACGAATCAAATTCTCGAACCGTGGTTAGGTGCGGTGTTGGGCAAAATCATTGTGTTGGGAGCGATCATTCTGTTCCTGCAATGGCGACCTGCCGGCATTTTCGTAACTAAATCCCGCAGTCTGGAAGGATGAAAAGCACCAAGCGTGAAATTTGGAATTTAGAACTTTGTTAATGACTCAATCTTTTCCCAAACGCGAATTTCTCATCGTCGGCATTCTTGCTGCCATCGTGCTGGTGGTGTTGCCGTGCCTGAACGCGTTTACACCCCCGGAGAGCGCCTTTCACGTCAGCACGTTCAGTCTGAGTTTGTATGGCAAATATCTGACTTACGCCATTCTCGCGCTCGGCATCAATCTGCTCTGGGGCTACACTGGCATCCTGAGTCTCGGGCAATGCCTGTTTTTCTCGCTCGGCGGTTACGCGCTTGGCATGCATCTCATGTTGATGATCGGCCGCTTGGGCCAATACAAAGCCGACATTCCGGACTTCATGGTGTTTTTGGAATTCCCGGCGAAATATCCGGAAACCGGCGGTTTGCCGCCGCACTGGATTCCATTCAAAAGCTTCTGGTTTGCGGCGCTGATGGTGGTCGTTGTGCCGGCGGTGGTGGCTTACATCTTCGGTTGGCTTGCGTTTCGATCGCGCATCAAGGGTGTTTATTTTTCGATTCTCAGTCAGGCGCTCACCTACGCCGCGTGTCTGATGTTTTTCCGTAACGACTTTACGTTTGGCGGCAACAACGGGCTTACCGATTTCAAAACTATCCTGGGTTACGACATCAATTCGCCCGGAGTGAAACGCGCGCTGTATCTCTGTTCCGGTGGACTGCTGCTGCTGACGTATTTGTTTTGTCGCTGGCTGACTTCGACGAAGTATGGGTTGATCCAGCGAGCGATTCGTGATTCGGAAAATCGCGTTCTGTTTTCCGGCTACGCTACCGCGAATTTCAAACTGTTTGTGTTTGTCCTCGCGGCGATTATTTCGGGTGTAGGTGGAGCGCTGTTCGTGCCGCAGGTCAGTGCCATCAATCCGAGTGAGATGACTCCGGCCAAATCGCTCGAAGCGGTTGTGTGGGTCGCGGTCGGTGGACGCGGCAACATGCTCGGGCCGATCATCGGAGCAGTCGGTATCAATGCTTTCAAGAGTTACGCCACACATGCGTTTGCGGAGCAATGGCCATACATCATTGGTTTCCTGTTTATCTTTGTGACGCTCTTTATGCCGAAAGGAATTATCGGTTTGCCGGAGCAATTTCGGACGATTAAACGCCGCATTCAGCAGCGCAACAAATCGGTTGACACACCAGCGGAGAGCGCGGTGGCCACAACATCGGAGGGAGTGGCGAAATGACTGAGACTGTTTCCGTGCCCAACGTGGCACTCGCACATTCAAAGGATTTTATTCTGTTGTTGGAAGGCGTGAATAAAGCCTTCGATGGATTCAAAGCGATTACCGATTTGAACTTCTATCTCGATGAAGGCGAGTTGCGCGTCATCATCGGTCCGAACGGCGCAGGCAAGAGCACGATGCTTGATATCATCACCGGCCGCACGCGTCCTGACTCGGGAAAAGTGGAGTTCGGTCGCGACACCGATCTGACACGACTCAACGAGTATCAAATCAATCGCCTCGGCATCGGGCGCAAATTTCAAACGCCATCGGTTTACGTTGATCACACGGTTTTCGAGAACATCTGGCTGTCGCTGGAAGGCAGTCGCACGGTGTGGAGTACGTTGTTTTCGCGAATTACGCCGGCGCAAAAGGATCGAATTTACGACGTGCTGAAAACCGTCGGTCTCACGGACAAAGCCGAATGGAAAGCGGGTTTGTTGTCGCACGGGCAAAAGCAGTGGCTCGAAATCGGAATGCTCCTCGCGCAGAACCCGAAGGTGCTTCTCGTTGATGAACCTGCTGCCGGAATGACGGACGAGGAAACGCACAAGACCGGCGAATTACTGCACAGCCTGGAAGGTAAACACAGCATCGTGGTGATTGAGCATGACATGACGTTTGTCCGCCAACTCGCGCGCAAGGTCACGGTGTTGCATCAAGGCCACGTGCTTTGTGAAGGCAGCGTGGACGAAGTGCAGAATAACGAACGCGTGATTGAGGTTTATCTCGGGCGGAAGAAAAAGGCGTGATGAAAATACCAGGTCTCAACATCCGGTCTCGAGGGAAACGCCAGAAAACAGATTTGAAAGCGAATTCTGTTGAAGCTTGGGACGTGAAGTTTCTGTGTTGCCTGGACCTTGAAGTTTGGAGTTTTGTCTGATGTTGACCCTTTCGAACATTTCCGTTTCCTACGATGGCTCGCGGATTTTGCGTGGTGTGAATCTGACCGTGCCGCCGGGCCAGGTGGTTTGTCTCATGGGACGAAATGGTGTTGGCAAAACCACGACGCTGAAATCCATTGTCGGTCTGGTTAAAACCGATGCCGGTTCAGTGAAATTGAACGACGCTGAACTCGCCGGATTGAAGCCGGATGCGCGCGCGCGGGCCGGACTTGGTTACGTGCCGCAAGGACGTGACATTTTTCCGCATCTCACGGTGAAGGAGAATTTGTACATCGGCGCGATTGCGCAGGGGAAAAAACTGAATGGCGAAGTGGATCGCGTGCTGACGTTGTTTCCGATTCTCAAAGAATTTCTCGGTCGCAAAGGCGGCGTGCTCAGCGGCGGTCAACAGCAACAACTCGCCATTGGTCGCGCATTACTGACGAATCCGAAGGTGTTGTTGCTTGATGAGCCGACTGAAGGCATTCAACCCAACATCATCGATCAGATTGGCGAGACGATTAAGAAGTTGCGCAATGAGGGACTCGGCGTGCCGGAGCATAATTATCCCGAGGAAATTCAGAACGCCGTGAAGCTGCTTCGCAAAGAAGGCAAGATCGGCATTCTGCTCGTTGAGCAGTATCTCGATTTCTGCCTCGATGTCGGGGATTATTTTTACATCATGGACCGGGGCGCGATTGTGGCCGAAGGACCGATGAAAAATCTCAACGACGACGTCGTGAAGGCACACCTGACCGTTTGATCAGGTCAGTGCCGCAGCGACGCGCTCGGCAATATTGATTCCGGAAACAATCGAATCGCTGAGTGACACGCCATCGCGATAATGGCCCGCGAGATAAAATCCCGGCGCGTCTGCTTCAATCTTCGACATCAATTCTTTGAAGCGTCCATAACCGACGTTGTACTGCGGAATGGCGCGCGGATAAACGACGACATGCTTGAAGGTTGGTTGGCCACGAACACCCAGCAGCTTTTGCAAATCTTCGCAGACGAGCACAACCAGTTTCTCCTCAGGCAATAACGCCAGTTCGGGATAGCGCTCGCCACCTACGTAAGTGGTAAGCGTGAGATACCCGGCAGGAGCGCGATTCGGAAACAGCGCGGAAGAGAAAATCGTGCCGAGGATTCTGAATCCTTCGATTTTCGGAATCAACATGCCGAAGCCGCAACAATCGTGCGCTACATCCTCGCGCCGGAAACCCAGCACGACACTCGCAACGGGCGGATAACGGATTTCCGAGAAGGTCGAAAGCTCTGCCAAACGTTCAGTGGATTGTCCGGTGTTTCGTTCTAATTGCAATTCCGCGAGCTTCGAAGCCGTGCCGCAGAAAATCACTGCGTCGTGATCAATCAATTCGTTGCCTGAAGTAGTCCGCGTGTGAACCGTCCATCGATTTTCTGTTTTCGTCAGTTTGGTGACGGCAGTGTTTAACCTGATTGCGTTACCGAGTTGCGTTGCGAGAGTGTCAGGTAAAACCTGAAGGCCTTCATCGAAAGAAAATTTCGGCGCGCGATCCTTGGCGACCTCGCCGCGTTTTTTACGTTCCCGTGCCCCGAGAATCTGGCCTTTGATCATTGAACCGTAGTTGTCTTCCAGCGCTTTCAATTTTGGGAAGGCATGAACCACGGAAAGCTTGTTCGGATCGCCGGCATAAATTCCAGCGACCAGCGCATCAATGGCGTGATCGAGAAACTCCTGATTGAACCGGCGAATGACGAATTGTCCGATGCTTTCCTCGACGCCGTCGCGACGAGGTTTAATGAACGGTTCGCGCAAGACGGCGACCTTGGCTTTGAGCGAAAACAAATCGGTTGTGAGAAAACCTGGTGGCGAACTGGGCATCGCGATGGGGCGACCGTAACGCACGACGTAACGGGCTTCGGCTTTGGGATCGGTATCGAGCCGACGGGATTGCAGTCCGGCGTCTTTGACGAATTGGGAAATCTTAGGCGATGTTTCGAGGAGCGTGTTGGGACCGAATTCCG
Organism: uncultured Verrucomicrobiota bacterium; assembly: GCA_937894935.1. GTDB lineage: Bacteria > Verrucomicrobiota > Verrucomicrobiia > Limisphaerales > JADLHS01 > JADLHS01. The sequence goes on along the minus strand of CALAYC010000195.1, from coordinate 8,673 downwards.
CGAGGTAACCGTCCCGGCGCAGCGATTGAATGACGCCGCCAACGCGCGGTCCGGCTTCATAAACGGTCACCGCCAACCCCTTGCGCTGAAGAGAAAAAGCAGCCGTCAATCCCGTGATTCCTGCGCCAATGATCGCCACCGACTTCATGCTGTTCAGACTGGGTGAGCGGCGGGAAACGGGCAAGCGATTCCTTGGCGGGGAGTGCTACGGAAGAAAACCGGAAAAAACATCGTTGATTTGAAACGCATGAGTTAGCTAGATTGTCCGTCCAAGGGTCGGGGCGTAGCGTAGCTTGGCTAGCGCGCTTGTTTCGGGTACAAGAGGTCGTGAGTTCAAATCTCACCGCCCCGACCATTTCATCCTTCGAGATTCTGAAAAGCGCGGCCAATCTGCTTAACATCCCATCAGATCAGAGGTTCGCGTCTTGATAATAGCTTCAGGTGAGAATGAAACGATTGATGGCTGATACGTTTTCCGTTTGTCCTGCCTGAAACTTGTTAGCCCGCTTTTGAACCATCCCCTGTTTCGGTGATGCCCGTAGCACCGTGATTGGGTATAGCCGCCTCCATTGCGTCCGACGTAAGCTTCTCATGGCACGAAGTTGGAGGCTTTGACCCGCGGCTTGTTACGATCGCGGCGGAGTCGCGACTTCTTCATCATCATGAATCGATTTTTGTTGTCGCTTCCATCCGGGATTCTGCGGGCGATGGTTCTCGTTGGATTGACGTCGCAATTTGCTTCGGCTGCGCCGGTGTTGACGACCAATACATTGCCGGTGACGGCGGTCGATGTGGTGGGGAGCGACGTGAAATTCATCGCGAGTTTCAGCAGCGGTCTGCCAATCAGTTATCAATGGCAGGTTATCAAAAACAATACGACGAATGATATTCCCGGCGCGACAGACAATGGTTCGGGTTTGATCGCAAACGGCAGCGGGTTTTCCAATCCGAATGCGCCGGAAGAAACTCAGGCAGCTTTCGTGCAGCGACTGGGGACGATTTCGCAGATGTTTTCGGGTTTCGTGCCGGGGAGTAATTACACGATTCGCTTCGCCGCCGCGCAGCGGCCTGGTTCAAATCAGCACGGCGGACAATCGTGGGACGTCAAAATTGATGGCAACGTCATCGCGAGCTACAACCCGGGCGCTGGCGCAACAACATACGTGGATTATCAGGCTTCGTTCACTGCGACGGCGACGAATCACATACTGACTTTCGCGGGTAGCAATTTTCAAGGCGGCGATAACACGGTGTTCATTGATCACATTCGCTTTTCGCCGCCGCTGCTGCCACCTGTCGCGGAACGGGAGCCGGCGACGGTGGAAAGTGCGGGAATTGTGGACGGGAAGTTTTTTCTGTCGGGTTACGGCACGCCGGGGCAACCGGCGGTGTTGGTGACGGCAACGAATCTCGCGACGCCGATTGAATGGGTTTCCGTGGCGACAAATCCGCCGGATCCGGAAGGAGCGTTTATTTTCAGCAATCTCTTCGTGACGAATTTTCAACAATTTTATCGAGTGATGGTCACATGAACGTTTTTCGTGCCGGTTGTTTTGCGCTTCTAACTTTCGTTCTGATTTCACAATCACAGGCCGGATTAATTCCCGTGGCTTTACGCTGCGAAGCCCGCATCAATCCGCTCGGGATCGATGTGTTAAAACCGGAACTGAGCTGGCGTCTGGAAAGCACAACACCGGATGAACGACAGCTTCGGCAAACCGCGTATCAATTGCTGGTCGCCACATCGCTCGAGCGACTTGCAGCGAACGAGGGAGATTTGTGGGATTCGGGAAAAGTGGTGAGCGCGGAAACAGTGGGCATTCGTTACGGCGGTTTGCCGCTGAGCAGCGGACAACATTGTTATTGGAAGGTGCGAGTGTTCAACGGCGCAGATCAGGTGTCTGTGTGGAGTGCTCCGGCGAAATGGTCGATGGGTTTGTTGTCGCCAAGCGAGTGGACAGCGCAGTGGATCGGTTATGACGCCGCACAGCAGGCGACCAACGAGACGCTGTTCACGACTTCGGGTTTGAATTGGATGCGATATCCGCAGGCGCCGGCGGTTTCGGGAATTAATCGGGCGGCGTTTCGTAAACGAATCGTTTTGCCGGAGTCGCCCGCCATCACTAATGCCACGTTCGTGCTGTATGCAGACAACGAGTGCGGCGTGTATGTGAATGGTGTGGCGATGACCAATACCGCAAAACGTTGGGAAGGGACGACGCGAATTAACGTCACGCCCTGGTTGCACGGCGGCACGAATGTTTTGGCGTTGGCGGCGACGAATACGGATTCGTTGTCGGCGCGAGGGATTGGTCGGTTGGTGGTGCAGTTCGCTTCCGGGAGTGTTTCCAATGTGCCGGTGGATACGTCCTGGAAAGTGGTGCTTAATGCGCCGCCCGGATGGACGGAAACGAATTTCAATGATGCTGCGTGGGCGATGGCGGAAAGCACAGGATCGCCATGGGGCACGCCGGCGTTGAACGATGTGCCACGAGTGCCGGCAACGTATTTGCGGAAAGAATTTACGGTGGATCGACCGCTCAAGCGTGCAACGGCTTATGTTACGGCGTTGGGTGTTTATGAACTGCGATTGAACGGACAGAAAGTCGGGCAGGATGTGTTGACGCCCGGTTGGACGGAATTCAAGAAGCGGGTTCACTATCAGACCTATGATGTCACGGACTTGCTGCAGAACGGCGCGAATGTGGTCGGCGCAATTCTGGGTGACGGCTGGTATGCCAGTGTCATTGCATTCAAAGGCCGACGCTTGAATTACGGCGGCACACCGCGGTTGCTGGTGCAACTTCAGATGGAATTCGCCGATGGCAGCACTGAGCTGGTCGTGAGCGATGGATCATGGCGAGCGAGCGAAGGGCCGATTCGATTTTCGGACCTGTTGATCGGAGCGGAATACGACGCGCGATTAGAAATGCCTGGTTGGGACACGACGAATTTCAACGCGACTACATGGTCGCCGGTGAATGTGGGATTGGATGCGGCGGCGTTGGGTTATTTCGATGCGACCAGCCTGGTTGCCGGACTGGTGACCAATCAGCGGCTCAACGTCGCGGTGAACAACGCGACGATGGGCGGTGATCCGATTTACGGAGTGGCGAAGACGCTGAAGCTCGTTTACGAGCTGGGCGGAATCGTCAGCACGCAATCATTTGCCGAGAACACGACGATGAATCTGGGGGACGGCGTGCAACCGTTGACGGTTTTGCATGCGTTGTACGGCAACGCGAATCAATTTCCGGGCGTTGGCGGCTTGCAAATTCAGGCGGCCAATTCCGAGCCGTCGCGAGTTATTGAAACCATCAGCGCAATCCAGCTGACGGAGCCGAAGCCGGGTTGTTACACGTTTGATATGGGGCAAAACATGGTGGGCTGGGTGCGACTGACACTGCGCGGTAAGGCAGGGGAGCGCGTCACGGTGCGACACGCGGAGATGTTGAATCCCGATGGCACGATTTACACCGCGAGTTTGCGGGGCGCGAATGCAACAGACTTTTTTATCTTCGCCACCAACGGCGTTACGGTGTTTGAACCGCTCTTTACGTTTCACGGTTTCCGCTATGTCGAAGTGCGCGGGCTTTCTGAGCCGCCTTCTTTGGATGCGATCACGGGAATCGTGGTGCATTCGGATATGCAGCGGACGGGAGAATTTAAATGTTCCAATCCGCTCGTGAATCAGTTGTTTCACAACATCATCTGGGGGCAGAAGGGGAATTATGTGGAAGTGCCGACGGATTGTCCGCAACGCGATGAGCGATTGGGTTGGACAGGCGACACGCAATTCTTCGCGCCGACGGCGGCGTATAATTTCGATGTGCAATCGTTCTTCCGTCGTTATCTCGTGACGCTCTGTCAGGACGCGCAATTGTCGGATGGTTCTTACGCGCACGTTGCTCCGGATATCGGGACAGGTGAGCGTTCGATTGCCTGGGGCGATGCGGCGTGGATTACGCCGTATGTGATGTATCAGACATACGGCGATACGAACTTCATCGCGGATCACTACGACGCGATGAAACGCTACGGCGAGTTTCTCAATGCGAATGCGGTCAATTATGTCATCAACAGTCTGCCGGGCGATTTTGGCGATTGGTTGAATCTGGGCGGAAGTGCGACCAAGAAAGTTAATGCAACGGCATACTATGCATATTTCGCGCAAGCGATGAGCGAGATGGCGCAGGCGATTGGTCGGTCGGCGGACGCGGCGGCTTACTCAAATCTGCGAAGCAACATCGGCGCGGCGTTCGCGACATTCTTCAATGCGGATGGTTCGTTCAAAGATGGCAGTAGCCAGACCGGCTACGCGCTGGCATTCACGATGAATCTGGCGCCGGAATCGTTGCGTGATGCGGTGGCGCAAAAATTCGTCGCCAGCATCGCACATTTTAACAATCATCTTGCGACGGGATTCATCGGCACGCCGCGATTGCTGCCCGGATTGCATCTGGCAGGACGTGATGATCTCGCTTACACGTTGCTGTTGCAGGAGAGTTATCCATCGTGGCTTTATCAGGTGACGTTGGGTGCGACGACGATGTGGGAGCGTTGGGATGGCTGGACGCCGACGGGCGGGTTTCAGGATGTAACGATGAATTCGTTCAATCACTACGCGTTCGGTTCGGTGGGCGAATATCTGTATCGTATCGTTGGCGGTATTTCGCCGGGCAGTCCCGGTTATCGCACGATCAAAATTCAACCCGTGCCGGGAGTTGGTTTGACGTGGGCGAAGACCAGTTATGAATCGGTGCGCGGTAAGATTGCGACTGCGTGGACGAATACGGGCAACACGTTCGAACTTACGACCGTTATTCCGCCTAACACGACGGCGCTTGTTTATCTGCCGACGACGAATTTTGCGGCGATTATTGAGAGCGGAATTGCGGCGATGAATGCGCCCGGAGTGAGCTTCGTGGGGATTTCAAACAACTGCGCGGTTTACGAAGTCGGTTCGGGAAAATATTTCTGGACTGCGCCGTCACCGCCGGCCACCTCTGGAAATCCACTTATCCGGAGTCGGGCTGGTGAATGAGGCGCGTTGATTTGAATCTTGGTGGACCGGTGCAGCGGTTCTATGCTGCTCGCGATTGACGATTCGTGAGCGGGCGACGACCAAACTTTTTTTCTTTGAATCCTGGTGCGGCCGGGAAACGAAGCGTTGGTCTTTGGGGTGGGCTTCTATTCTTATGCGGATGGCTGACGATATCCTCCGCAGCGCAACAACCGACAACTTCAGCAACGGAAACTCCGGTCGCTCCTACACCGCAGCTCGGAAGCTGGATCTGGGCGGAGAAAACACATGAGTGGCAGCTCTGTCGTTTCTGGCGCGCCATTGATTTGCCGCCGACGAATCAGGTCACAAACGCGGTCCTGTGGGTGACGGCGGATAATCAATTCTCACTGTTTCTCGATGGAAAGGAACTGGGAGGCGGTGTGGATTGGGAGGGGCTTTACACGCTTGATGTCACGGCGCAACTGACTCCGGGGCGTCATGTGTTGGCGGTTCGTGCGCTGAATTTGAATGATCGCGCGGGAATGACCTTCGGGTTGCGCATTGAGTTTGCCGATGAGCAGGTCATGGAGGTGAAATCGGATTCCGATTGGCGCCTTGTGACGACAGAAGACGACGCCTGGGAAAATCTGACTGAAGCTCGAGAGGAATGGGTTTCGGCGCGTGTGGTGGGACATTCGGGAGTGCCGCCGCGTTGGTCCGAACCGCTGGAGATTTTGCCGCTGTCGGCGCCGAGTGAGGCCGGTTCGGTGGCAGCCGATCCGACGAGTGTTCCGACGTTCAGTCTGGGCGATTGGATTTGGGCAGCGCAAATGTCCGATCAGCAGGTTTGTCCGTTTTGGCGAGCGTTTGAGATTCCACCGAATAAAACGGTTGCTCGCGCTCGGCTGCGTCTCACGGCGGATAACGAGTTTATCCTGTATCTCAATGGTCGAGAAATCGGGCGTGGCTCCGAGTGGCGTGAGATTTATCTATTCGACGTGGCGGCGTTGTTATCGCCGGGACGACAGGTGATCACGGTGCGCGCGATCAATTCGTTCAGCCATGCGGGAATGATTTTCGGGATGTGGATTAAGTTCACCGATGGCGAAGTGATGCAGTTCGGATCGGATACGAACTGGCGCATCGCTCCGGCGGACGCAAAAGGAGTAGAAAAATTTCTGACCCCCGCGCCGGGTTGGGCGACGCCGGTGGTGGTCGGTCGCGTTGGCGTGCCGCCACGTTGGACGCTGCCGCAGAACGTCAACATCATGCCGAAACTGGAGCCGTTGGTGATTCGTTTCTGGCAACGACCGTGGTTTCAGATTTCGATTCTGGTCTTACTGGGCGGGTTGACGATTTTCAGTGTGTGGTTGTTGGCGCAACTTGCATTGCAACGAAAAGAACAGGTTTTGCTGGAGCGAGAACGCGCGCGCATCGCGGCCGACATTCATGACGACATCGGTTCGCGTCTGACGCAATTGGTGCTTCACGGTGAAGTGGTTCAAAGCGAACTCGACGGTGATTCGCCGGTGCGTCCGCAACTGGAGCGGATTTGTGAAGAAGCGCGACAGGTGCTCGCGACGATGGATGAAGTGTTGTGGGCGGTGAATCCGGCGCGTGATACGTTGCGCGATTTCACGGCGTTTGTCTGTTGTTACGCGGAGGATTATTTGAAGCCCACGGGAATTCAGTGTCGGCTGGAAGTAGATCCGGAAATGCCGGCGGCGCCGTTGGATTTGCCGCTGCGTCGCAATCTGCTGATGGCCATCAAAGAAACTATCAACAACACGGTAAAACATTCCGGAGCGACGGAACTGTCATTGCAAATTCATCGTGCGGGCCAGAAACTGCACCTCGTGGTGCAGGACAACGGCAAAGGATTTGATCAAACTCAGGTTGATCGTGATCGTCATGGGCTGACGAACCTGACGCGGCGCATGAAAGAACTCGGCGGCAGTTGTCGGGTTATCAGTCAACCCGGCGCGGGCTGTCGCACGGAATTCGTTGTGCCACTCCAACGTTCGCGGGGACGATTCGCGCGTTGGCTGGCTCGTAAATGATTTCGTTCCATGGTTGCTACGAAAAGCAAATCGAACAAACCGGCAGCAGCATCCGCCGCGCCCGTCAAGGTGGCGTTGGTGGAAGACAAACCCAAAGTGCGCGAAAGCTGGACGCGTCTGATTAATTCGTTTTCGGACTTCACCTGCGTTTGCTCGTGCACGACCGGCGAAGAAGCGGTGCGTATTATTCCGACCGTCGCTCCGGACGTGATTCTCATGGACATTTTTCTGCCGCGCATGTCCGGCATCGAATGCACGGTCCGGCTGAAAGAACTTTTGCCGCAAACGCAGATCGTAATTCTTACCGCAATGGACGATCAGGAACTGGTGTTCATGGCGTTGGAAGCCGGAGCGGATGGTTATCTGTTGAAGCGGACCAAACCGGCGGACTTACGTGCCGCGCTGCTAGATGTGTTGCGAGGAGGTGCTCCGATGACGAGTCAGATTGCGCGGCGGGTTATTGAATCATTTCGTCGCAAAGCGAAAACCCGTGATGAAACCGCGAAGCTTTCGGTGCGCGAGGAGCAGATTCTGGTTCTGTTGTCGCAGGGATATTCCAATAAGTTGATTGCGGATAAATTGGAAATCAGCGTGGATACGGTGTGCAGCCATCTGAAACACGTCTTTGAAAAGCTCCATGTGAGTTCCCGTACCGAAGCAGTAGTTCGTTACATGGAGTCGAAAAACTTGCAGCCGTAATCGTGCGGAAAAGGTCGCTTCGCTGGGGCGAGTTCAAATCTCAGCGCTACCATTTTTGCGTTTCTCCTGTTTGTCGGCGCCGCTTAATACAAAGAAAAATTCACTGCCGTGGCCGGGTTCACTGCGTACGCCGACGCGTCCGCCGTGAGCGACAACAATTTCGCGCGCAATGGAAAGACCGAGTCCGACCCCGCGTTTGGTCTGGCCGGGCACGCGATAAAAGCGATCGAAAATCATGCTCTGATGTTTGGGATCGATGCCCGGACCTGCATCGCGCACGCTGAATTGCACGTCGCCTTCGCCCGCAACTGTGGCGCTGATCTGAATCGTCCCACCCGCTGGTGAATGCTTGATGGCGTTGGAAATGAAGTTGTGAAAAACGGGGCTGATTTGTTGGCGATCAACCAGAACATCAGGCAGGGCAGGGGCAACTTCACAAACAAGTTTCATCTGATGAGCGGTCACGTTCGCTTCGACTTCGGCGCGAATGCTTTCGACGAGTTGCGCGGGGCTGACGCGTTCTTTGGCGACCGGCGCAGCGCCGGCTTCGAGTCGCGCGATGTCGAGCAGCGCATCGAGCATGCGAAGCAAGCGTTCGGAATCCTTGCGCGCGGTTTCCAGCAACTTTGCCTGTTTTGCATTGAGTTCGCCAAGACTGCGTTCGAGCAACAGGTGAAGCACCATGCGAACACTGGTGAGCGGCGTTTTTAATTCGTGACTGACAGTGGCGACGAGATTCGTTTTCGCATCGTCCAGCAAACGGAAACGCGTGACGTCGTGAAGCACGATGGCGACGCCGACCGGGTTGGCGTCGGCCTCGCGCATGATGTGAAGGCGAGGCAGAAACGAGCGTTCTTCGCCCTTGAGACGAAGCGTGATGACTTCATCGAATCTGTCGGGCAAAAAATC
>CALAYC010000194.1 GCA_937894935.1 uncultured Verrucomicrobiota bacterium | reverse complement strand
CAGAAACTCTCGCGGTGCATGGCGCCGTAAGCGAATTGGTCGCTCGCGAGATGGCCGAAGGCGTGCGCCGAGAAACCGGCGCTGATTACGCAATTTCAGCTACCGGCATCGCTGGCCCAAGCGGGGGAACTCCGGAGAAACCGGTTGGCACGGTTTTCATCGGTCTCGCTCATGCGGGAAAAACGATTGTGTTGAAACAATTCAATCCGTTCGACCGCGAGACATTCAAACTCGTTACCGGCACGCAAGCGCTGGAACTGTTGCGCCGCCAGATTTTGTCGCGTGCTTGAATCCTACGCCGTCGTCACGGATAGAGCGCGCGGAAGAATTGTTGCGGCACGTCCGGTGAAATCAGATTGGTGAACAACACAGTTCCGGTCGGATTCGGCATGTTGGTCAACACCGACCAATCCACCAGGTTCGTTGTCGTCTGAATCTGAACGTCGAAGCCCGGTTCCGCCACGATTGAAATTCTCAGCGCCTCGCCGGCAATCATCTCAGTCACGCCAAATTCCACTGATTGTGATGGAGCAAGTGTCAGCGTCGCCACGGCGCTGGTCACTGAACCGCTGCTGTTCGTGATGACCACTGAGTATTGTCCCGCGTGATGGGCTTGCGCATTCGTTCGCGTGAAGCTGCTGCCGGTGGCGCCGGCGATATTTGTGCCGTTGAAACGCCATTGATAGCTCAGGGTTGCGGTACCGCCAGCGGTGACGTTGAACTGCACGTTGTTGCCGGTCGGTGATTCGACCGATTGCGGCTGCGTTAAAACATATGGTGGCACGTTCGTTACGAACCGTTCCACGCGCACGTTGTCCGCCAGACCAAAACTCAACGCGCCATTGTCTGATACGGACGCGAACGAATCCCAATAACCGAGAAAAATATTGTTTCCGGGCAGCGAGGCGTTGGGGATGGAAGCAATCTTCAATCCATCAATCCACCATTCCACGGTATTGCCGGTTTTGCTGATGATGACATCGCGCCACGCAAAGCCGACTGTGCCTACCGCCAGTCCGCCGGTTTGTTGCGGATAATTTGCCTTTTGCAACGCAGGTGCAGTTTGCCCGCCGGGGAACGTGTTTGCGTAATACGGATGGCCGTTGCCGCGAATGCTCGCTTCCGTGCCGCCGACATAGATGCCACTGTTCGCCGCTTGTAACGTCGCGCCGATGAATGCACGCCAGTCGGGCAGCGTTGCGGACGTGTCAGTGGCCTGACCTTCGCCATCCGCCGCGAACCAGACGCCATTGGCTGAACCGGGACTCCATTGCACCTGATTGCCGGTTGTGCCGATGCCCGCGGTGAAATGCTCAGTCGAACCGGTGCCACCTTCGGGGAAGGGGCCATTCGCATTGATCCACATATCAAATCGCAACCGATAATCGCCGGTGAACGATTGTCCGATGGGTGAAATGTTAATCGCCGCGAGTGCAGCATTCACCATGTTGGCTTCGAACTTCACGCCGCGCGTTGTGCCGCCGGTGGAGTTGGGCGCGGAAGGAATTCCATCCGCCGCGTAGTTGTAGTTGAACGTGACGCGCGTATCAGTGGAACTGCGATTAACGACCCAGTTCGCTTCGGTGTTCACGTCAAAGTTATCGCTGAACAGCGTTTGAAGCGGTGGCAGCATGACCTCCAACAATACGGGAACACTTTCCGCCGTACCCCAGGCGTTGGAAACGACGACATCGTAATAGCCCGAGTGAATCGGCTGTGCGTTGACGCGCATGAAACTGGAACTCGTCGCGCCGGGAATATCCACGCCGTTGAGACGCCATTGATAGCTTAACGGCTGTGAGCCGGTGGCGATGACGCTCAACGTGGTATTCGAGCCCGTGATTACGTAACCGCCTTGCGGCGAAACCGCGACATTCGGCGGCATGTTGGTGGACACCGGCTCGCTCAGATAATTCAGAATATCGAGCATGTATTCGTTGCGTCGCGCCGCGCTGGTGATCGTTTCAAACGGAAAACCGAACATCACCACGCGACCGCTGCCCATGGCACCGTCGTATTGAATCGCTGCCGCGCCGCCCGTGCCGCCGGAATAATTCAATGCCGGAATCGCGTTGCCGACGGGCGAAATCTGGTCCGGTGTTTTAACCCAGTAAATGCCGTGAGTTCCGTCATCGAAAGTAGCGCTCGCGCGACCGGCAAAAATTCCGCCGGGCGCCGCCGTGACGGTATAACTGCCGGAATTATCGGCGCCGTAAGCCGCGTGCAGTTGGTTCTGAAGAAAATTGCGATCTCCAGTCGTCGGGCCTGAAGGTCGTCCGAGGTCGTAAGCAATCTCCGCCCCGGAAGCGAACAATGCGCCGCCGTTGGCCAGATAATTTGCGATGCGCGATTGTTCCAATGCACTGAAAGTTTCGTCGCCGGTGGATTCATTGCCACACGCCCAGATGACGACGGCGTAATTTGCCAGTGCCACCTGATTGTTTGCGACGGCTTCGTTCTGACACGAATCAAACGCCCAGCCGGCCGCAGCGATGGCCTTGCCGTGCGCGACGACGTAATCAAAGGAGTTATTCCAACGCGGAACGACACGTTCAATGGAGCCGCTGTTTCCGGGCGGCGACCAGTTTTTTGCGACCACGTTGTGGCGCAGATTTGCCGAGCGATCGAATCGATCAAAGGCATTGACCACTAAAACGCGCGGCGCGGACGGATTCGGTGCGATTCGGCAACCGACGGTTTCCGAAGGCATGGATTCGCCACCGGTATTTGACGCCGTGACGCGAAAATAATAATCCACTCCCGCGGTGAGATTGGAGACGGTGAAGCTTGCGATGTTACCGACGGAAATCGGTTGTCCGAATCCGTAACCATTCGTTGAACGATAGACGACGTAATTGGTCGGCGGTTGACTGCCGCCGCTGTTGACCGGCGCACTCCAGGTCAACGCAATCGTTCCATCAACACCCGCAATCGCGCGCAGATTGGTTGGCGGCTCGGGCAGGAACGCCAGCGGCGGCGCGCCATTGGTGTCGTAGGTGTTCATGAACTTGATGATGCCGTGCAACGTCGCACGCGCGACCGCTGCACGGGCTTTCGGATCGCGCATCAACGCGGCATCTGTCGCATTGTCGTGAAAGGCCACTTCCACAATCGTCGCCGGCATTTCGTAACCGAACAGGCTGCCATCAATTTCCGAATAACCGCCGCTGTACGTGTGCGTCGCCTTGTTGAACCACGGCGCTTCAAGTGGTGGTGAACCGAGCGCGACCAGATCATCATTCACTTCGCCGCCGACAATTTCCGCAAGTTGCGCTTGGTACGGCGTGGGATCGCCGGTGATCAACGCCACGGTGCCGCGACCACCGCCCGCGTTTGAATGGAAGCTGATGTGGATGCGATCGAAAATATCGCCTGCTTCGGCGCGGTTCATGTGCGCGGACATTTTGGGCGGCGCGGACCAGCTATCGCTTTCGTCATTGCCGCTACCATCATAGAGCGATGCGGATTGGCCTTGCGCGAGATTCGCCTGAATCCAATAACGCATGTTCTCATCTTCGCGCGGATAACCGGAAATGCCGCCGCCGCGATTCACGCTGCCCATGCCGTTGCCGAAGCGAATCGCATCGGCAATCACCACGCTGCCCTGGGGCGAACCGCGTAAATTACTTATGATCACCGACCCACTGGCCGGATTGAAACCGGCGTCGAAATAATATTCGCCGAGATAAATCCAGCCGCTGCCCACCATGTGATGCGGAATGCGAACTTGCGATTCCCCGCCAGTGTGACGAATACGATAGAGTTGGTCGCCGCGGTCCGATCCCACCAACACCCAGGTGTAAACCGGATAAAACCCTGCGACTGGAATGTTCGGTGTATAAGTCGCCGTCGCAGTTTCCGTCGCGCTCAACGATGTGAACCGATATGGTAAATCTCCCGGACTACCCCAGAAGACGGTTTGCGAACTGTCGCTCCACGAGCCGGAGAAAACAACGCCTACGTCGTCATTGTCGAGAATCACTTCATTGGTCTGATGACCGAGTGGGCGTATGGAAACCACCGTGGCGCCGGCGTTGAAACAATATTGCGCAAAGAAATTCAACTGATCGAGATTGCCGTAATCCTCGTTCATCTCGTTGCCGACACCGCGTTGCAAGCGCCAGTAGTTCGGATCATACGTCCAACCGTGACCGCTGTTCATGAATACGATTTTGCCGGAAAGCGCGCCCTGACGTTGTTGCACGGATGAACCGAACGCCGCGAACAAGGCGGATTCCGTCAGCCCTTTCGAGAGCGGCGGCACGAAGTTTTCGGAAACCTCCGGGGTTTGCGCGGCCGCCAGTTCCTCCGGGCTCACGACGGCGATGCGATCGCTGTGGTCATCATGCGCCAGTGCGACATGGCTCGAACCGAGGGTAGCGAGGCAGAAAGTCGCACCGATAACGATGGCTTTGGAAAAAAAGGAAACAACTGGCAAACAAGTCGTGAAAGGCTTCATGAACAACTGATTTACGTCTGGCTAACCCTAGCCCGTCGGATGAATCGCTCCAAGTGTTTATCCCCGGCCTCGCCCGACATAAAGATGGGGGAAAGTCGCAACCGAAAGGCGACAAAAAATAAGAGCACACTCTGTAGTGTGCTCTTAGATAAAAATTTTTCAGCCGATGGTTTCGCGGGTTTGGCGATATCTGCGCCGAAATGTTTTCAAGGGAACAGTCCCCGCACGCGTTTCGCTTCTTGCACGCGTTTCACGCCGATGCTCAAGGCGGCCAGGCGCATGGGAATATTCTGTTTGCGACTGACGTTGACGATTTGCGTGAATGCCGATTCCAGAATGCGGAACAGTTTATCCGTAATTTCTGTCTCGCCCCAGAAAAAGCTTTGCAGATCCTGCACCCACTCGAAGTAGCTGACCACCACACCACCCGCGTTGCAGATGATGTCGGGGATAACGAATATCTCCGGCCGCTGGTTTAAAATCAGGTCGGCTTCCGGCGTGGTCGGACCGTTCGCCGCTTCAGCGAGAATCCGGCATTTAATCTTGCCCGCGTTGGCTTCGGTAATGACGCGTTCCAACGCCGCCGGCACGAGAATGTCGCAAGGCAGCAACAAAAGTTCTTCGTTTGTGATGGGCTCGGCTTCGCTGAAACCGATGACCGTTTTTGTTTTGCTGACGTGCTTTTCGAGTGCGAACAGATCAATGCCTCTCGCGTTGTAAATCCCGCCATTCACATCGCTCACGGCAATGACTTTTGCGCCGTAACGCGCCAATGAAAGCGCCGCAATGCTGCCGACGTTGCCATAGCCTTGAACCACTGCCGTCGCTTTGCTGATGTCGAGACCGAGAGTGTCGGTGGCGCGGTTCACGAGATACGCCACGCCGCGTCCCGTTGCTTCGCGGCGACCGAGCGATCCGCCGATGCCAATCGGTTTTCCCGTCACAATACTCGGGACGGTGTAACCGGCGTGAATGGAATACGTGTCCATCATCCACGCCATCACCTGTTCATTCGTGCCGACGTCCGGAGCCATGACGTCCACTTGCGGTCCGATAAACGGAATCATTTCCTGCGTGAACCGTCGCGTGAGTCGTTCAAGTTCCGCGGGAGACATTTTGCGCGGGTCGCAGGCAATGCCGCCTTTCGCGCCGCCGTAGGGCAAACCGGTGAGCGCGCATTTCCAGCTCATCCACATCGCCAACGCGGCGACTTCACCAAGTGTCACATCCGGATGATAACGCAGGCCGCCTTTTGTCGGGCCGAGCGTGAGAAAGTGTTGCACGCGATAGCCGAAGAAAACTTCGGTTGAACCGTCGTCGCGATGAATCGGCAACGTCACGGTCATGGAACGTTTGGGATATTTCAGGCGCGCCCGATCGTCTTCGGGGATTTGAAGATGATCCGCTACGATATCGAACTGCCGGCACGCCATACGAAAAGTCGGATGGTCGTAGATATCCATATAGCGACATTAGCACTGTTGCCCTTCTCGTGAAGCGGGAAAATTGTCATATAACCATCGGTCGTCATTTGTGTTAAGAAAGCTTCTAAGTGAAGGAACACGCCGATTTCGGGCATTGATTCGACGTTGTAACGCCAAGTTGAATTAACGACATTATTCGCGTGGCTGAAACACTGGTCGTCAATGAAGTTTACCTGAGTTTGCAGGGCGAAAGCACTTTCGCGGGGTTGCCGTGTATTTTCGTGCGACTCACCGCCTGCAATCTGCGCTGTTCCTACTGCGACACCGCGTATGCGTTTACCGAAGGCGCGAAACGCGATCTCGGTGAAGTGCGAGCGGAAGTGTTGCGACTCGCAAAACCATACCTCGACGCAAGACTTAAGATTCAGGACTCAAGACTTCCTTTGGTCGAACTGACCGGTGGCGAACCGTTGTTGCAGCCGAATGCACTCGTGCTGATGAAACAGCTTTGCGACGACGGATTCACTGTGTTGGTTGAAACCAGTGGCGCGCTTGAGATTTCAAAAGTGGATTCGCGCGTCCGGCGCATCATGGATTTGAAATGTCCGAGCAGCGGGGAAGTGGCGCGCAATCGGTTTGAAAATATTCCGCACCTGAAAGCGACAGATGAAATCAAGTTCGTGATCGGCACAGTGGAAGATTACGAATGGGCGAAGCAGCAGATTGCGACGTACAAGCTCAACGAAATTTGTCCGTTGCTGATGTCCTGGGTGCATCCGTTGCGACCCGAGCAACAGGATAAATCATTGAAACGCGTGCCGGAGGGGCTGACGCCGTTGACGCGACAGGAATTGGTCGAACGCATTATTGCCGATGCGTTGCCGGTGCGATTCCAGGCGCAATTGCACAAGATTATCTGGCCGCCGGAACAGAGAGGAGTTTAATCACGGATGAGTCCTAAAGCACACGAATGGGATTTGGCTGGTAGGACGCGTCATTCCGTGTTCATCCGTAGCTGAAATTAAATGAACACGCGCCAGACACTTGCCACGCTCCGCGATTACGAATCGCGCAACATCCTGTTCGCTGAACCGGATGGTTCGTGGCCGATTGTGTGGGAACGCGCGCAGGGTGTTCACGTCTGGGACGCCGAAGGCAAAAAGTATCTCGACCTGACCGCAGCGTTTGGAGTCGCTGCCGCTGGACACGCCAATCCGGCGGTGGTTCGTGCGGCACAAAAGCAGATGGGCAGATTGTTGCACGCGATGGGCGATGTGCATCCGCATGCGCTCAAAGCGCAACTCGCGCGGGAACTGAGTCGCCTCACGTTTGAGCGCTGGTCCGCTCGCAAGGCGCTAAAGAGAACCACGCGTAATTTCAAACCGATCCGCCTCGTTACCTCGGCGGCTACAGGCAAAGTCATTTTCACCAACTCCGGATTTGAAGCAGTGGAAGCAGCGCTCAAGACGGCGTTGCTGGCGACAAAGCGTCGCGGGATTATTGCGTTCGAAGGCGCGTATCATGGTCTCGGATACGGCGCGTTGAACGCGACGCATCGCGAACATTTTCGCGAGCCATTCCGTTCGCAACTGCGGGAGTTCGGCAACTTCTTGCGTTTTCCGAAAGCACAATCCGACCTTCGCGCTATCGAGTCTGCTGCCCGGAAAATTTTCCGTCGTGAGAAGATTGGTGCAATTCTCGTCGAGCCGATTCAAGCTCGCGGTGGCATCAACATTCCGCCGGCGGGATTTTTGCCGTTGCTGCGGAAGCTGTGTGATCAACACGGCGCGCTGCTCATTCTCGATGAAATTTACACCGGCTTCGGGCGAACGGGGAAATGGTTCGCGTGCGAGCATAGTGGTGTCATTCCGGATTTGATTTGTCTTGGCAAAGCGCTTACCGGCGGATTTCCACTTTCGGTTTGCGTCGGACGGGCGGACATCATGGACGCCGCGTGGCCGCCATCATCGGGCGAGGCGATTCATACCAGCACGTTTCTCGGTCACCCGGTCGGCTGTGCAATGGCGCTGGCACAAATCGCAGAAATCAAACGGCTCAAACTTTGCGAGCGCAGCGCAACACTTGGCGCACGATTGCTGCAAAAACTTTCCCTCCTCCCTCCTCCCTCCTCCCTCCGCGCCATACCACGCGGTATTGGTTTGATGGTCGGATTGGAGTTGTTGAATGCGGATGGTTCGCCAGCGACGACCGAATCTTTGCGCATCATGAAGGCGATGTTACATCGCGGATTTGTTCTGTTGCCTGAAGGCGAACACGCCAACGTCATCAGCTTTACACCGCCGTTGACGATTACCGAAGCGCAACTGAAACAAACGCTCGACGAATTGCAAAAGGTTTTAAAGCACGGATGAAGATGCGCGGGTACAAAACAGCAAAGCGACTGACGCGAATTTTGCGGATTAACGCGAAGGGTTCGGAAGCAGTGAAAATTCGTGAAATCTTCGGTTTCATTTCCTCGCCATGAAACTCGCTGAGATGCGCGACTGGTTGAACAAGCGCGACATTCAACTGACGAAATCGCTCGGGCAGAATTTTTTGCACGACGCGCATCAGTTGCAACGTATCGCGGACGCCGGTGAGCTAACGAAAACGGATAAAGTTCTGGAGATCGGTCCGGGCCTCGGGCCGCTGACGGAATTGTTGCTGGAGCGCGCGGGTGAAGTTCTGGCGATCGAAACGGACGCGCGGCTGGTGGAAGTGTTACGAGAAAGATTTGGTTCAACGCTCGCCCTCGACTCCCAACTTCCAGCTTCTAACTTCCAACTCCTCCACGCCGATGCGCTGGAATTCATCAAACGCGAACGGCGGGATTGGTCGGATTGGAAACTTGTGGCGAATCTGCCGTACTCGGTGGCGTCGCCGATTCTCGTGGAGTTGGCGCAGTCGCCACAGCGCCCGAAGCAGATGACCGTGACGTTGCAGTTGGAGGTCGCGCAGCGGCTCATGGCGCAGGCGGACGACGATGATTACGGAGTGCTGACGTTGCTGGTGCAACTGGATTACGAACCGCGCGGCTGGTTCAAGATTCCGTCGAGTTGCTTTTTCCCCGCGCCGGATGTGGATTCAGCATGCGTGACGTTGGTGCGGCGCGAACAGCCGTTGCTGACGGATGAACAGCGCGTGGCATTTGTGAAGATTGTGAAGCGCGCGTTCTCGCAACGCCGCAAGATGATGTTGAAGCTGCTCAAGACTGAGTGGCCGCTGGAAAAACTGCAATCCGCCTTTGCCGCCTTGAATATCTCGCCGCAGGAGCGGGCGGAGAAGTTGAGCCTGGAGCAATTTTGCGACTTGGCAGCATTTCTTTGTGCGTAGGCTCGAAGTTCTTTGTTTCGGGATCGGTGCAACAGGGTTTGTTGCTACTGTCATGTTTATTCGTCAGCCGGCCGCCAACCTCCAATCAGCGAGCATGCTTCTTTTGTTCGCGTTGCTCATTTTGACTCTTGTGACTGGAATCGTTGGGCTGTGCCAACTCAGGAAGAGCAAATACCGTGGCTTCATTCCATTTGGCATCTGTGGATGTAGCGTCCTGCTCATTATTCTACTCGCACCCGGTATGGGCGGCTGGATGCGGATTCGGCGTTTTCCCGTGCAGATGCCGCGTTATCTTGAGGTGGTTCGGTTGATCGAACGAGGAGAGATTCGCGTCGATTCTTCACTCGCCAAGGTTAATTTACCTGAATCCTATGGGGATTTGGCTGTAGCGGTAATTGCCAAAACGAACGCAGCCCGGAAGTGCCAGTGTCGAGTTCTTGATCGGTGGCGGTTTCCCGGGAAAACACAGTGGTTACTTATACATGCCAATTAGTAACATCGAAGCCGATGCGGAGATGGCCCAGCGTTGGCCTAAACACAAAAAAAGTTGCAGATAAATGGTATGCAATAAGCGAGTAGCATGACCGAAGAAATTTTTGACATTGTCAATGAGCGCGACGAAGTAGTGGGGCGCGCGCCGCGCAGTGAAGTTCACGCCAAGAAGCTGTTGCATCGCGCCGTGCACGTGCTGGTGTTCAACGCGCACGGCGAGATTTTTTTGCAGAAGCGTTCGATGTTGAAGGACACGGCGAAGGGTAAATGGGATTCGTCCGCCAGCGGTCATGTGGACAGCGGCGAAGATTACGATGCCTGCGCCGTGCGTGAGCTACGCGAGGAAATCGGACTCGTGTTGACCGAGCCGCCACAGCGCATTTTGCGGGTGGAAGCCTGCGCGGAAACCGGTCACGAATTCGTCTGGGTGTATCGGTGCACGAGTGAAGGGCCGTTTACGTTGCATCCGGACGAGATTGAGCGCGGGGATTGGTTTGCGCTGGAAGCGGTGACGCGTTGGGTGGCGGAGCGACCGGAGGATTTTGCGTCCGCATTCGTGTTGATCTGGAATTTGGTGTCAACGGAAAGTGTCAAAAACCGAGTGAAAAAAGTCTGATTCGGGGCTTGACGGGTATCATCGCCCCGCATAAACAAACGGCACAATTTAACAGGATAAAACCATGTCAGAAAAATCAATCGAGCAGCGCGTAAAGGATATCATCGTCGAGCAACTTGGCGTGAAGCCTGAGCAAGTCACCCCCGAAGCCAAGTTCATCGAAGATCTCGGTGCAGATTCCCTGGACACGGTGGAACTGGTCATGGCCCTGGAAGAAGAATTCGGCAGCGAGATTCCCGATGAGCAGGCCGAGAAGCTCCAAAGCGTTGGCGACGTTATCAAGTACGTCGAAGAGCAACAGAAGTAATTGTGACCAGCAAGTTTTCGGGGCAGTGCCGGCTGTAAGCAGCTTGAACTGCCCCGTTTTTATTTATGGCGAGTAACTGGCAGGAACGCAGAGTAGTCGTCACGGGTTTGGGCATGGTTTCCCCGCTCGGTAACGACGTCGAAACTTTTTGGAAACGACTCATCGCCGGCGACAGCGGCATCGACCGCATCACCGCATTCGATCCCACGAACTTCGATACGCAGATGGCGGGAGAGGTGCGTGACTTCGATCCGGCGCCAGCGTTTCCCAATCCCAAGGAAGTCCGGCGCACGGATCGTTACTCGCAATTCGGCGTCTATGCCGGTTGGCAGGCGTTGAAAGATTCCGGCGCGGAACTCGATAAACTGAATCGCGACGAAATCGGCGTCATTCTCGGCTCCGGCATCGGCGGACTCGAGACCACTACGGCGCAGGTCAAAGTATTGTTGGAACGCGGTCCAGGGCGGCTCTCGCCGTTCATGATTCCGATGCTCATCAGCAACATGGCCAGCGGTCTGTTCTCGATGTACAACAATTTGCGTGGGCCGAACTTTGCCACCTGTTCCGCGTGCGCGACGGCGAATCACGCCATCGGCGAAGCCTGGCGCACCATCAAGATGGGCGAGGCGGTCATGATGTTTGCCGGCGGCAGTGAAGCGGCAATTGTGCCTGTGGGCATCGGTGGATTTTGTGCCATGAAAGCGATGAGCACGCGCAACGATGATCCGAAACGCGCGTCCCGTCCGTTTGATAAAGATCGCGATGGTTTCGTCATGGGCGAAGGTGCGGGCGTGCTTTGTCTTGAGGAACTCGAGCATGCGAAGAAACGCGGCGCAAAGATTTATTGCGAAATCGTCGGTTACGGCAACACCGCGGATGCGTATCACCTGACGGCGCCCGCTCCGGCCGGCGAAGGCGCGGCGCGTTGCATGAAAGCGGCGTTGCGCACGGGCGGCCTGAACACCACCGATATCACTTACATCAACGCGCACGGCACTTCCACACCGCAGGGCGACGTTTGCGAAACGCAGGCGATTAAATCTGTTTTCGGCGAACACGCACGCAAGCTGGTCGTGAGTTCCACCAAAGGCGCGACCGGTCACATGCTCGGTGCGGCAGGCGCAATTGAAATGGCGGTCTGCGCGTTGGCTATCAAGCATGGTATCGTTCCGCCGACGATCAATTACACCACGCCTGATCCGGAGTGTGATCTCGATTACGTGCCAAACACCGCGCGCGAAATGCCGGTGAACGCCATCGTGAACAATTCGTTCGGCTTTGGCGGTCACAACTCGACGATTACGGCGAAGAAGTTCGTCGGATAATCGGTTTTCTCTTTTTAACCGCCGAGTCACTCTCGGCGGTTTTTTTGTGCAAAGCCCCTGACTTTAGGAACTGAAGTTGTTTAACTTGCGGTATGGACAAAGAACGCGTGGCGGAAATTCTGGTGGAGATCGGCACGTTACTCGAACTCAAGGGCGAGAACCCGTTCAAGACGCGCGCTTATCTCAACGGCGCGCGGATTATTGAAAGCCTCAACGAGCCGCTTGAGAAAGTGGTCGCGGAAAATCGTCTCGGCGAACTCAAAGGTATCGGCGACGCGTTGCAACAGAAAATCACCGAACTCGTCACCACCGGGACGATGAAATATTACGTGGATTTGAAAGCGTCCGTTCCGCCCGGTCAGGTGGCGATGCTCGATATTCCCGGGCTCGGTCCCAGAAAAATCATCGCGTTGTACAAGCATCTCGGCGTTGATTCCGTGGAAAAACTGGAAGCGGCGTGTCGCGAAGGAAAAGTCGCGGAACTCGATGGGTTCGGTGAAAAGACGCAGGCGAAACTCCTCGAAGGCATCGCGCATCGGCGGCTTTACGGTCAACGCACGCATCTCGATAAAGCGCTCGCGGTGGCCGAACCGATTCTCGAAAGTTTGCGGCAACATCCGGATGTGATTCGTTGCAGCACCGCGGGCAGTTTGCGGCGCTGGCGCGAAACGATTGGTGATATTGATTTTCTGGTTTCGTCAAAACAACCGACGGTGGTGATTGAATACTTCGTTGCGCAACCGGGAATTCTCAGTGTCAGCGCGAAAGGTGATACGAAAGCCAGCGTAATTCTCGCGGGCGGAATTCAGGCGGATTTGCGCGTGGTCAGCGATGAAGAATTTCCCTTTGCGCTCGCGTATTTCACCGGCAGCAAGGAACACAACATCGTGATGCGGCAACGGGCGATTGCGCGCGGACTGCGGCTTAACGAATACGGCCTGTTCCGCTCCAAGGAGGAAACGCGCGATCCGAAATTGCGCGTTCCGTGCGCGACGGAAGAGGACATTTTTGCGGCGTTGGATCTCGCGTACGTGCCGCCGGAAATGCGCGAAGACCACGGCGAATTCGCTATCGCAGAAACCGGGAAGATGCCGCGCCTGCTCGAGTGGACTGATTTGAAAGGCGCATTGCACAATCACAGCACGTGGAGCGACGGTCATTGCACGTTGGAAGAAATCGCAACCAGCATGCAGGAGCTGGGCTTGCAATACTGGGCGATTACCGATCACTCGCGCGCTTCCTTTCAGGCGCGAGGACTCGATCCGCAACGCCTGCGCGAACAGATCGTAGCAATCAAACAGCTCAATCAGAAACTCGCCGATGAAGGCAGTGATTTTCGATTGCTCACCGGAAGCGAAGTGGACGTGTTGAAAGACAAGCTTGATTTCGATGATGAATTGCTCGCGGAACTGGATGTGGTAGTGGCGAGTCTTCATGTTCCCGGTAAGAGCGAAGCTGATAACACCAAGCGACTGATTCGTGCCGCGGAGAATAAATACGTTCACATGCTCGGTCATCTGACGGGGCGATTGTTGCTTGAGCGCGAAGCGTATCCGGTGAATCAGGAAGCGGTGATTGATGCGTGCGCGGAAACCGGCACGTGGATTGAGCTGAATTGCAATCCGTGGCGATTGGACCTCGACTGGCGCAAGTGGTTTTACGCCCGCAGCAAAGGCATTAAGTGCGTCATCAATCCGGATGCACATCGAAAGCTGGATGCGAATTATCTTCGACTTGGCGTCGGCCTGGCGCGCAAAGCCTGGCTCACCAGAAGCGACGTTATTAACACGCTGCCATTGGATAAGCTCCGCAAAGAACTCGCAAGGAAGCGCGAGAAGTAAACGGCGCGACGCCGTTCTCGAACTTGAGTCGCCTGCGATGCGCCTCTAAAGTGGCCGGACATGAATCAATCACTGAACGAACCGGTGCAGGCCGTAGCCGCGTGGGTGAAACGACTTCGCGCGGAAATCGCCGGAGTTATCGTAGGGCAGGAACAACTGGTGGATCGTCTTCTCGTCGGTTTGTTGGCTAACGGTCACGTGTTGCTCGAAGGCGTGCCGGGATTGGCCAAAACGCTTTCCGTCCGCACACTCGCATCGGCGGTGCAGGCGAGTTTTCGCCGCATTCAATTTACACCCGACCTGTTGCCCGCGGACATCGTGGGCACGTTGATTTACAGTCCGCAGGACGGAAAATATCACGCTACGCGCGGACCGGTATTCGCCAACTTTTTGCTTGCGGACGAAATCAATCGCGCACCGGCGAAAGTGCAGTCGGCCTTGCTGGAAGCGATGCAGGAACGGCAGGTGACGCTCGGTGGCGAAACCATGGCGTTGCCGTCACCGTTTCTGGTGTTGGCGACCGAGAATCCGATTGATCAGGAAGGCACGTATCCGCTGCCCGAAGCGCAGGTGGATCGGTTCATGTTCAAGGTGATTCTCGATTATCCGTCGGAAGCGGAAGAACGAAAGATTCTCGATCGGATGGCGTTCACGTCGCCGGAATCACCGGTGAAACCGGTTATCGGTCTCGATGAAATTCTCCAGGCGCGCAAGCTGGTGGATCAGATTCATGTGGACGACAAAGTGCGCGATTACATTGTGCAAGTCGTGTTCGCCACGCGCCAGCCGGAGAAATACAAGCTGGACGTGAAACATTACATTCAGTTCGGCGCATCGCCGCGCGCAACCATCTTCCTGACACTCGCTGCGAAAGCGTGGGCGTTGTTGCAAGGCCGCACCTACGTCACGCCCGAGGACGTGAAGAGTATCGGCCCGGATGTGTTGCGCCATCGCATCATCCTGACCTACGAAGCCGAAGCGCAAGCGGTGACGACGGATGCGATCATCAAGAAGGTGTTTAATGCTGTGCCGGTGCCGTGAAGCCCGCTTGAATCACCAAATTATATCAACTAGAGTCGAGCCATGACTACGGTGGAAGAAATTGAACAAGCAGCCGCTCGGCTTGCGCCGTCCGACTTCGACCGGTTGGCCGCATGGGTCAGCGCGCGTTATCACGAACTTTGGAGTCGCCAGATGGAAGGCGATGCGGCGGCGGGCAAGTTGGATCTTCTTTTCAGCGAAGCGGATGCCGAGCGTGAGGCCGGCATGCTCCGCGACTGGCCTTCCGAAAAAGAATGACCTCCCGCGCCACGCGCCGGTTTTGGAAGCTCTACGAAGGCCTGCCAGAGCGCATCCAGAGGCTGGCCGTGAAAAATTACGGGCTCTGGCGGAACGATCCTCAGCATCCTTCCCTTGATTTCAAGAAGCTGGCAGGGCGAGGGGAAAGATTTTCCATCCGCGTGGGCGACCACTACCGCGCCTTGGGCCACAAAGTCAACGACGGCTACGAATGGGTCTGGATTGGCACACATGAAGACTATAACAAACTGCTTGGTTGAATTTGGCCCGGATGTGTTGCGGCATCGCATCATCCTGACCTACGAAGCCGAGGCGCAAGCGGTGACGACGGATGCGATTATCAAGAAAGTGTTTAACGCCGTCCCGGTGCCGTGAGGTTGTCCATGTCAAACGAAATGCCGTTCTTGATGTCGAAGAAAAATCTTGGCTAGCGCGCAACCAGCAGAACTAGTGGTTTCAGACGTTCCAGATTTGAAGTTGCCGCGCCCATTTCTTCATTGGGTGCGTTGTTTGGCTGTTGGCACTTTGGTGACGGCGGCGCTGGCTTTTCCTGTGGCGCTTTGTATCTCCATCGCGCTCGTGGGATTTTTTGATGCGGGTTTTCAGTCTGTAGGCGCGTGGGAAATCGCCAGGCGTGTGGCGTGGGGAACTTTTCGAGGTGTCACTGGATTCTTCCTTTTTTATCCGCTAGCTGCTTTCTCACTGGTTGCTCTTTTCGGATACCTCTCACATCGGCTGAAGCAATATTGGGACACGCTTGGCTCGCAGGCAGGAGGCAGGATATGAAAGCAAAATTGGGCAGGCAGTTGGTGTGGGCGAGTGTAGGTGCCGTCCTGCTGGGCTTTGTTTCAATGTGGGAGCTGCAACCAAACGAGCAAATGACGAATGCAATGCTGGCTTCCAATCCATCGTTGAGTCGTGGCGACGCATGGGAGCGCATTCCTGAGAATACTGCCGCTTTCATCCGCCAGAATCACCCGATCTGTTTGTTTTCCCCACGATGGTTGGGAGAGCAAAACCAGTCCGCAATGATTCGCCAGTGGATCGCGAGCGAAAGAATCGCGCGACTCGCGCTTATTGGAGTTTTGTGGGCCGGTTTTTTGGTGATGGTTGTTTGGCGGGTGAAACGGACGGGCGATTTGGTAAAGTTTTCATATGACCACCGCTGAACTGCTCGAAACCGTCCGTCGCGTCGAGGTGCGCACCAACC
>CALAYC010000193.1 GCA_937894935.1 uncultured Verrucomicrobiota bacterium | reverse complement strand
TCGAGCGTTAAGCGTGGATTGCCAACGCGCGTCCGGTGCGTTGCACTTCCTGATTGCCGTCGAGGGCTTCGCGCACGACGCGGGTGAGACTCGTGCGCGTGTACGGCTTTTGCAGAAAGCGCGCGTGGTTGTTTTTGACGAGAAATTCCGTGCTGATGTCGTCCACGGTGTAACCGCTGGCAAAAACGACGCGCAATTGAGGATTTTCCGCGAGCAACCGATTGGCGAGATCCGTTCCTGACATTCCGGCAGGCATGACCATGTCCGTGAAGAGCAGATCGATTCCGCTTTGATGTTCTTCCCAGACCGAGATGGCCTCTGTGCCGTTACCGGCGAGTAGGACGCGATAACCGCAGTCCTCCAAAATCATCTGCGCCATCTCGCGTAGCACTGGTTCGTCTTCGACCACGAGAATAGTTTCGTTGCCGCCGGTGATCGGGGTTGTTGGAGTGAGTTCTTCGTTTGCTGTTTTCACGGTGGCTGTGCTGGCAGGGAAGAACACATGGAACGTTGTGCCTTGTCCTGGTTGGCTCGTGACTTCAACCCATCCGCCGTGTTGTTTCACGATGCCGTAAACGGTCGCCAATCCGAGGCCCGTTCCTTTTCCAACTTCTTTTGTTGTGAAGAACGGTTCAAAAATTCGCGAAACGACATACGCATCCATACCGCAACCCGTGTCCGTCACTTGCAATCTGACGTGGCGACCGAATTGCGCGTCCGGATGCGCTTCGAGATAGGATTCGGTAATATCGATGCTGCTGAGCGTAATCGTCAACGAGCCGCTGCCTTCCATTGCATCGCGGGCGTTGACGCAGAGATTCATGAGAATCTGCTCAATCATACCGGCGTCGCCTTCAACGAGTGGCAGATCGGTCGGCGGAGTGAACTGCAACGCGATGGTTTCGCCGAGGAGCCGTTGCAGCATCTTGCTCATGTTGCCGACGACATCGCGCAAATCGAGTTGCTTGAGTTGAATCACGTTCTTGCGGCTGAACATCAACAACTGACGCGTCAAACTTGCCGCGCGTTCTGAGGCAAAGAAAACCGCTTGAGCAGAGTCTAACGCTTGCGGAGGCAGATTCGTGCGCGCCATCAACATGCCGGCGTGACCCTGGATGATCGTGAGCATGTTGTTGAAATCATGCGCCACACCTGCGGCGAGCTGGCCGATGGATTCCATCTTCTGCGATTGGCGTAATTGGCTTTCGAGATTCAATCGCTCCGTGATGTCTTCGACGTAGCAATGCACCACGCGACTGGCGGGCACAGGATGGAACAACCACGAGAATGTGCGCCCGGCCTGATGCGTCTGGTATTGTGTGAAATCAGTGTTGTTCGACAAACACGCGCGGATGATTTCGTTGACATTTTCCGGCAACAGACCGCTGGGATGAGTTTGATCTACCGAAAGTGCGAGGCGCAGGGCGGCGTCGTTGAAGTAAGTGATATTGCCGTCTGCCGTCAGTTCCATGGCAGGATTGGGATTCAACTGCGCGAATGCGGCGAGCTTTTGCAGTTCGCTTTCCGTGCGTCGCCGTTCTGCGGCCATGCCGAGGGCATTTCCAACGGCGACGAGGAATTGCACTTCATCGCCGGTGAACTGTCGTGGTTGCGCGGAATAAACTCCGAGCATTCCGTACGGACGTTGGCGTGTGGCGATAATCAAACACACGCCGCTGATGATGCCGTGATCCAACAATTGTTTCGGAGCGATGAATCGGCGTTCGCGGTGCATGTCAGCAATGACAACGGGATCGCCGCTACCGAGAACGTAAGCGGCCTGAGAGCGTCCGTGCGCTTCGACGACATTGGAACCTAACAGACTGGCTTTCCAACCGACGCCGGCGCGCACCACCAACGAGCCGCCGTCCGATTGCAATTCGAGAATATGCGCGAATTGAACTTCGAGTGTCTGAGTGACGAGATGTAGTGCTTGATTGAGCAGCGAATTGAAGTCCTGGCTGACGAGAGCGAATTGACCGAGTGCGGCGACGACTGCTTGTTGTTGGGCGCGATTGAGCAGAAGCTTTTCGGATTCTTCACGTTCGCGAACGCGTTGTTCCAGCGATTCCGCCATCGAGTCGAATGTGTAAGCGAGTTGGCCCAGTTCGCTCTTTGTGTCAGTGACTCCGGTGCGACTGCCTAAATCTCCATTGGCCAATCGTTCGGTCGCGGCGAGAAGCAAATGCAATTGGCGAAGAATGAATCGCTCGCCGCCATACCACGCGGCAGCCAACGCGACCAGGCCTACGAGGAATCCGGCCCAGTTCCCCAGGTCGAAGAGATGCATTGCCAGCAGCGGAGGAACGATCGCAAGGAAAACTGTGCCGACCAGGCGAAGTCGCAAGCCGGAAAGCACATTGCGTGGCTGCGGTTTTTCGAGTGGCAGTGCTGCGTGATTGTGCGGGGCCAATTGCGGTGTCGATTTAGTGAGCACAGCTTTCGCCGGAGCAGATTGCACCACGGCTTTCGCTCGTCGGTGGGAGGAGAAAAATCGCCGCCAACCACGACGCGAAGCGTCTGGATGAGAGTAAAAGCCGGTGGAATGACTGTTCACGTTTCCGCCCTAAGAGCATGTCGCTTGCCCGCCGCGAAACGCTCGTAAATGCCGCTTATTGCGTTCCCCGGGGGTAACCCGGGTTGCCGGCGTCTCGCCTTGAGACACCGCCGCAAATTTGTTCGACACTCGCGACGCAAATCGAAAATATGCTCGCGATGAGTAAACGTACCTTGACGCTGGGACATTCACCCGATCCGGACGACGCTTTTATGTTTTACGGCTTGGCGAAGGAATTGATTCCCACGGCTGATTTTCAGTTCGAACACATTTTGCAGGACATTCAAACGTTGAACGAACGCGCCACGCGCGGGGAACTCGATATCTCTGCCGTCAGCATCCACGCTTATGCCTACGTGTCCGACCAATATGCGCTGTTGCCCAGTGGCGCAAGTATGGGTGACGGGTACGGACCAATGCTTGTGGCGAAGCAGAAATTTACGCGGGAGGAAATCGCCCAACGGAAAATCGCTGTGCCCGGGACGATGACCAGCGCGTTTCTCGCATTGCAACTTTGGCTCGGTAAACCGGCGCGGGAGTTCAATTATGTCGTCGTGCCGTTCGATCAAATCTTTCAAGCCGTGCGTGAGGGCAAGGCGGACGTGGGTTTGATTATCCATGAAGGACAACTCACTTATCAAAACGAAGGGCTCGTTGTCTGCGAAGATCTCGGTGTGTGGTGGGGACGCGAGAACGACGGCTTACCGTTGCCGCTGGGCGGGAATGTCATTCACAAACGTTTCGAACCAGAAGTGCGTCGCGTTATTTCAAACATTTTGACTGCGAGTATTCAGTTCAGTCTCGATCATCGAGCGGAAGCAGTGCAACACGCCTTGCAATACGCGCGCGACATGGGCCGCGACTTGGCGGATAAATTCGTCGGCATGTATGTGAATCACTGGACGCTTGATTACGGCGAGCGCGGGCGTGAATCCATCCGGCGTTTTCTCGGTCGTGCGTACGAGCAAAAACTTATTCCGCATCGGCAGGAATTGGAGTTTGTGGTGTAAACGAAGCTTGCCTTGCTGCGGTAATTTCTGAATCTTGCGCCCCACAAATATGGCGAAACGTGCGTTAATTACTGGCATCACCGGACAGGACGGTTCGTATCTGGCGGAGTTGCTGTTGTCCAAAGGTTACGAAGTTCACGGCATTATCCGCCGTGCCAGTACGTTCAACACGGGCCGGTTGGCGGATATATATCAAGACCCGCACGCGAGCGATAAACGGCTGTTTCTCCATTACGGCGATTTGAGCGACGGCAGCGCATTGGCGCGTTTGATTCAAACGGTGCAGCCGGACGAAGTTTACAATCTCGCCGCGCAAAGCCATGTGCGCGTGAGTTTCGACAGCCCGGAATACACCGCCGACATCACCGGTACGGGAGCAATTCGTTTGCTCGAAGCTATTCGCGAAGTCGGCATCAAGCCGCGCTTTTATCAGGCGTCATCGTCTGAGATGTACGGCATGGTGCAGGAAGTGCCGCAGAAAGAGACCACGCCGTTTTATCCGCGGAGTCCGTACGGTTGCGCCAAGGTTTACGCATACTGGATTACGGTGAATTACCGCGAATCCTACGGCATGCACGCGAGCAACGGCATTCTCTTTAATCACGAATCGCCGCGGCGCGGAGAAACTTTCGTTACGCGCAAAATCACTCGTGCGGTCGCGCACATCAAAGCCGGGTTGCAGGACAAACTTTATCTCGGCAATCTGGACGCGAAGCGCGACTGGGGTTACGCGAAGGAATACGTGGAAGCAATGTGGTTGATGCTGCAGCAGGACACGCCGGATGATTACGTCATTGCCACGAACGAAACGCATTCCGTGCGGGAATTTCTTGAAGTGGCATTTGGTCACGTTGGCCTCGACTGGAAAAAGCACGTGGAAATCGACCCGCGTTATCATCGTCCCGCCGAAGTGGACCTGTTGATTGGCGATTACAGCAAAGCGAAAAAGAAACTCGGCTGGGAGCCGAAGACAAAATTTGAAGCCCTCGCAAAATTGATGGTGGACGCGGATATTGAGTTGCTCCGTCGCCATCAGAAGGGCGAAATCCGGGTGATCGGTTAAACTTTGGGGTAAACCGCGCTCAAGAAATGACCCCAGCGGTAGAAAGCAGCTTGCCGCAGGTGAAACCTACGATGAGGAAACTCATCGCACTTCTTTCAGTTGCTGCAGTTTTAGGGTTGGTCTGGTTTTCCTTTCACTTGGCGGGTAACCGAATTTATCAGGTGGACGAGTGTACCGAGGTGTACGTCGCTC
This sequence comes from uncultured Verrucomicrobiota bacterium, assembly GCA_937894935.1. GTDB lineage: Bacteria > Verrucomicrobiota > Verrucomicrobiia > Limisphaerales > JADLHS01 > JADLHS01. Next base: position 28,606 of record CALAYC010000193.1, on the reverse strand, counting down.
GGATTTTGGGGACTGGACAGGACAAGGTTCAATCTCCCGGGCACATTACCTTGTTTCAGGTGCTGCTAAGTCCGGTGATGGGAGGGCAACTATCCTCGTCCGATTTGATGGCAACCGGACGATTGGTGATGTTTGTAATCTTCTGGTTTAATCTCTTACTGATCGCACTGCTTACGCGGGTTCCCTTAATGAGTTGGCAAGGGGTGCTCGCCGTGTTAGGCGCGGCAACGCTGACACCGGTCTGGGATTACGGATTTGAGATACGTCATGATAATTTGTTGCTGACGGGACTCTTAATCATGTGGGCACTGGTTCGGCTCCGCGCTCCGGGCATTTGGGCTTTTTTTATATTGGGGATACTGACAGCGGCTCTGCAGTTCGTGGCGTTTAAGGCCTTTGTTTATACTGTGCCGATTTCTCTGATTGGTATTTTTCTCGTTCAAGATGCCAGGGTAAGAAATCGCTTGAAACTGCTTGGCGCGTGGGTGCTTGGCGCGGCAGGAAGTTTATTGGTCTTACGGGTTGTTTTGGGGAATGCTGGTTGGTGGGAATTGTTTATGGTTGGCTCAGAAACGTTGGCCAACACGTCTGCGGGTGGGCGACGGTTTCCTCCCTGGCAAACGCTCGGACGATTATTAACGCAGACGCCATTGTTGTTGGGGGTGAGCGTTGCAGGATTGATATGTGTCGGCATAGAAATTTTCCGCCGCCGAAACATCAGGTTTGATCCGGATGGATATTTCCCTGAGGCATTGCTCTTGTTACTGGCGTTGGCCGCACTGTTGGTGAATCCGGCACCTTTTGCCTATAACCTCCTCTTTCTCGTTCCGTTTGCCTATATCTTTGCATTCCGTTTCGGCGTCGCATTAGTAGATGCCTTGAAACCATCGCATGGGATCCCGTGGCTGCCGATTCTTGTGGCGCTCGTGTTGTTCACGCATTTCGGTCCGTTCTGGACTGCAACCCGCCGTCATCTCGCCATGACAAATTATCGTCAGGAAAAGCTAATGCGGATTGCCGAGAATCTTACCACGCCGGGAAAAGATTTTATCTACGACGGGATATTCATGGTGGTTTCGCGTCAAACCGATCCTCGTTGGTTCTTGCACAGTTTTTTTGTCGATCGATTGTGGAACGGAGATGGGCCGAAGGTTCGGGAGATGTTGGCGGAAAAACCAGCGGTCGTTTTTATTCCGAATTACCGGACATCCTGGCTGCCGAAGGAAGATCACGACTACATCAAAACCCGTTATGTTTCGCTGGCGGAAGATTTTTGGGTGCTGGGCAAAGTGCTGCCGCCCGGAGGTGGTACATTTGAAATCATTCATCCCGGACGTTATCAAATTTCGTCCAAAGAGACTTCCTGTCTTGCCGGCACGATGGAAAAAGACTCGTTCGGTTTTCCCATCATTCCGGAACCTAAAATTTGTCCGGGTACATTGAATGGAAAACCGATTGAGCATACGGTGGTGGAACTCACCGTGGGTACGCATCACCTTCAGACAGATTCTAATTGTGCACCGGCGATCGTCTGGTTAGGCCCGCAGCTCAGTCGAGTGCCTGCAGCGGGAGAGGGAAGCTCAAGCCGATTGTTCGTCAATTGGTATTAACCATGGCCAAACAACCGGTAGAAAAACTTCGCCGAAATCTTCTGATAAAATAACTGCCGCATCACGCTTTGATGCATGAATGGCTGGCGCGACATTCTTACTTGGACGGTCGGTTCTTTAAGAAGAACTCGTACGCGAGTCGGATGCCATCTTCTAACTGAACCTTTGGTTTCCATCCGAGTGCGAACAGTCGCGAGCTGTCCATCAGCTTGCGCGGGGTGCCATCGGGTTTAGTGGTGTCCCAAACAATCTCGCCTTGGAAGCCCACCACGCGTTGCACGGTTTCGGCCAATTGCTTGATTGTCACATCGCTGCCGAAGCCGATGTTGATGAACTGTTCTTCGCTGTAATTTTCCAACAGAAACAGGCAGGCGCGTGCGAGGTCGTCGGCATATAAAAATTCGCGCAACGGCGTGCCGGTGCCCCAGCAGGTTACCGTTTTTGCGCCGGAAACTTTTGCTTCATGAAATTTCCGGATCAAGGCCGGTAATACGTGCGATGACTGCAAATCGAAATTGTCATTCGGCCCGTACATGTTTGTCGGCATTGCGCTGATGAAATCGCAACCGTATTGGCGGCGATACGCCTGGCACATTTTGATTCCGGCGATTTTAGCGATGGCGTACCACTCGTTCGTCGGCTCCAGCGGGCCGGTGAGCAGATGTTCTTCTTTAATCGGTTGCGGTGCGTGTTTGGGATAAATGCATGAGCTGCCGAGAAAGAGAAGTTTCTTCACGCCGGCCTGATACGCGCCGTGAATCAGGTTGTTCTGAATCTGTAGATTTTCGTAAAGGAACTGCGCCGGGTAAGTGCTGTTGGCCAGAATGCCGCCAACTTTCGCTGCAGCGATCAACACATACGCCGGTTTCTCGGTCGCGTAGAATTGTTGCACCGCCGTAGCATCCAGCAGATTCAATTCAGCGCGAGTGCGCCCGATAAGATTTTTGAATCCGGCCGATTCAAATTCCCGCCATAACGCGCTGCCCACCAGTCCGCGATGACCCGCGATGTAAACCTTTTCGTTGCGATCGATGGCCATAAACGTTCAGGCGTTTTCCGCTGCGAGGAAGCGTTCTGCTTCAATCGCTGCCGCGCAACCCATGCCTGCCGCCGTGATCGCCTGCCGATAGACGTTATCGGAACAATCACCCGCTACGAATACGCCGGGCACGTTGGTTGCAGCGCCTGTGCGAAGGATGTAACCGTTCTCGTCGGTTTTGATGAACGGTTGAAATATTTTTGTATTCGGCACGTGGCCGATAGCGACAAACACACCTGCACAATCAATCGCGCTTTCGGCATTCGTCTTTAAGTTCTTCACACGTACACCGGTGACTTTGTCCTGTTTCACGTCGAGAATGTCGGTTACGACCGTATCCCAAATCGGTTTGATCTTCGGATTTGCGAGCGTCCGATCGGCCATGATTTTCGAGGCACGCAACGTGTCGCGGCGATGAATCAAATAAACAACGGAAGCGAAGCGCGTCAGGTAAGTGGCTTCTTCACAGGCGGAATCGCCACCGCCGACGACGACGAGCGGTTGATTGCGAAATTGTGGCAACGCGCCATCGCAGGTCGCACAATACGTCACGCCTTTCTTTTCGAGCAGATATTCGTTTTCGAGACCGAGATGACGATGGCCGGCGCCCGTAGCGATGATGACGGTTTTGGCTTCAATTTTCTCATCGTCCACGGTCAACGTGAACGGGCGTTTCGAAAAATCGACGCTTTGGACAATGCTGCCGAATTTCGTGCGCGTGCCAAAGCGCTCGGCCTGTTGCTGCATCCGGGTCATCAATTCATAGCCATCAATGCCTTCGGGAAAGCCGGGGAAATTCTCCACAATGCTGGTGGTGGTGAGCAATCCGCCCGGTTGCTCGCCGGTAATAAGTAACGGTTTGAGATTCGCTCGCGCCGTATAAAGCGCCGCCGTCCACCCCGCGCAACCCGAACCGATGATGACAACATTTTCCATAGGCGGCGAAACGTAGAGGAGGTCGGCACTGATGACAAGCTTGCGCCGAGCAACAACAGCAATTCCGGGGCAAAGTGCGGAATTCAGCCTGCTTTACTGCGAAAGCGTACGTATGAAAGCTCCTTGAACGCCTTTAGAAAAATCATTGATGAAGCGAATAAATTCTGCGCATCTGCTTAACAGCGAGCACCACTATTTGAGCGCGGTCGTTACGATTTGTTGTGCTTCGGCAATAATGTCGTCCAGATGCGCCACGCCTTTGAAGCTCTCGGCGTAAATTTTGTAGATGTTTTCCGTGCCGGACGGACGCGCGGCAAACCAACCGTTCGTCGTGCAGATTTTCAATCCACCGATATCCGCGTTATTTCCGGGCGCGCGAGTGAGCTTCTGCGTGATGTTGTCTCCGGCAAGCGACGTTGCGGTGACGGCTTCCGGCGTGAGTTTCTTGAACGCTTTCTTTTGTTCCGGGGTAGCAGGGGCATCGATTCGCTTGTAACTCGGCGCTCCGAATTTTGCCGTGAGTTCAGCGTAATGTTGGCCCGGATCTTTCCCCGTGGTGGCGCAGATTTCGGCGGCGAGAAGGCCTAAAATCAATCCATCTTTGTCCGTGCTCCAAACGCTGCCGTCGCGACGCAGAAAACTTGCGCCAGCGCTTTCTTCGCCTCCGAAACAGACCGAGCCATCGGCCAACCCAGGCGCGAACCATTTGAAGCCGACGGGCACTTCCATGAGTTTACGTCCGAGCGCGCTGACCACGCGATCAATAATGCTGCTGCTCACCAGCGTTTTGCCGACGGCGGAGTTGCTGTTCCACTGTGGGCGATGGGTAAGCAAATAGTTGATTGCGACCGCGAGATAATGATTCGGATTCAGCAATCCGACGGACGGGGTAACGATGCCGTGCCGATCGGCATCGGGATCGTTTCCAAACGCAACACTGAATTTGTCCTTCAAGCCCACGAGGCTCGCCATTGCGTATGGACTCGAGCAGTCCATGCGGATTTTGCCGTCGTGATCCACCGTCATGAAACTGAAGCGCGAATCCACCTGCGTATTCACCACTGTGAGATCAAGACCGTAGCGCTCTTTAATCGGTTGCCAATAATGCAACGCCGCGCCGCCGAGTGGATCAATGCCGATGCGCACGCCGGCTGCTTTAATCGCGGTTACGTCAATCACTTCGCCGAGTGTAGCGACGTAAGGCGTGATGAAATCGTATTGATGCGTGTTGCTGGCTTTAAGTGCAGATTCGTAACCGAGGCGTTTCACCTCCTTATTTCCGCCACGCAGGATTTCATTCGCTCGATTTTGCACCCAACCGGTGATGTCGGTATCCGCCGGACCGCCATTGGAGGGGTTGTATTTGAAACCGCCATCTTCAGGCGGATTGTGCGATGGGGTGATAACGATGCCGTCTGCGAGTCCGCTCGTGCGACCGCGATTGTAAGTCAGAATGGCGTGGGAAATCGACGGCGTGGGCGTGAAGCCGTCGTCGCGTTGAATGAATGTTTCGACGCCATTCGCGGCGAGCACTTCGAGCGCGGTGCGTTGAGCCGGGCCGGACGCGGCGTGTGAATCTTTGCCGATGTAAAGCGGGCCGTTGATGCCTTTACTTTTCCGGTAATCACAAATGGCCTGAGTCGTGGCGAGAATGTGCGCTTCAGTGAATGTGCCGTTGAACGGCGTGCCGCGATGTCCGCTCGTGCCGAAGCTGACGAGTTGATTCGGGTCAGCGAGATCAGCTTTCTTCTCGTAGTAATCGCGTTCCAGTTTCGCAACGTCGATCAGGAGATTTGCGGGCGCCGGTTTGCCGGCCAATGAATGCACAGCCATGGGAAAAGAAAAACAGAGATGCGGAACAGGAGCAAAAGGAAAGTTGCTCTCGTTGATTGACGCCGATGATTTCAATTATTCAGTGATCTGAATGGCGTTATCCGCATCTGGCAACAATTCGAGGCGATCAATTCGAAACACGCGCTCCTGGCGACGCAGATGACAGTACCCTGCCACATACAGTGGTCCGCAGCCGCTGACCTGAAAAACCATGGTGGGAGTGATGGTTCGAATCTGTCCGGGCGTACTGCCGCTCCAGTAGCGGATGTTCAACATTTCGTGGCGTCGGGTGGCGAGAATCAGGCGTTGCGCAATCGGATGAACGGATTCATTGACTCGCACGCGTCGCACTTGTTGCCAGTCGGCGAGCCAGAGTCGGGGAAACAAAGTCGCGCGAAATCCGATAGCTTTTGGTGGGGTGATTTTGTTTTCGGGATGTCCAAGAATGCGCGCTGGAAAAGTGAATAACGCCCGTAACGCCGCCATGAGTTCTTTCCCGATCAATTTCATGACCGGACATTATCACCGGAAGTCAGACAAAAACTGTCTGAGCGAGGAACTGGAAAACTCCGCGCGCCAATCTACTCCGCCGCGCCGTCGGCTACTTCAACTTTTTAACGAGCACTTTGGAATTGCGACCGCTTTGATCGTATTTCTCGCGTCGCGCTGGTGGCAAATCATCCGGCGAGCCTTCGACGAATCCGCCTTTGGATTGGAAATACGTGAACGCTTGCGTTGAAAGCGTAATCAATTCATTGAGATTCAATTCTCGCGCTTTGTTTTCGACGAATTGAATCAGCTTACGACCGATGCCTTGATTTTCGTGCGAGGTGCTGACGTAAAGACAGGCGAGTTCGCCTTTCTTCTGTTCGGGATAAACGTGCAAAGCCACGCAGGCGACCGGATTGCGATCGATTTCAAAAATGTAGTAGTCGTTCAGCTGTTTTTCGATGACGGTGCGGGTGCGTTTTACGAGTTCATCGGATTTCACACCTTGCGCGGTCAAAATCTGGATGGCGCGAATATCTTTCTTCTTGGCTGGACGAATCTGTTGATATTCGTTGGCGTAAATCAGCGTGCCGATACCTTCGTTGGAAAACACTTCGGCGAGCAAACCTTCATCCACGCAACCATTGATAACATGCACGCGCGGAACGCCAGCCAAACACGCGGCGGCGGCGTGTTGAGCTTTGGAGAGATTCGCGTCGTTGAATTCGCATTTGTTTTTCTCCAACGCGGCGGTGAGTTCGCCGACAATCATCTGGCGAATCAGTTTACCCTGACAGTACAACCCGTCGGATGTCGTGATAAAAATCAGCTTAACGGCTTTCAACGCGTCGGCCACGGCGACGGCGACGCCATCCGAATTTACGCGATACGTTTTGCCATCGCCGTCAAATCCCAGCGGCGGCAATACCGGAATGACGCCTTGCGCGAGTAACGATTGCAACAACTCAACGTCCACCCGTTCCACCTTGCCGGTGTAAAGATGGTCCACGCCTTGAATGATGCCCATCGGATGCGCGATGATGGCGTTGGTGTTGGCGGCGCGGAGATCGTTCGCGCTCAAACCTTCGAGGATTTCGTGCGTCAGGCGATTCGCAGCAGTGAGCGAAAGTTTCAGCGTCGCGGCGTCGGTGATGCCGGCGCCGTCGAGATTGCTGGCGGTAATTTTTTGTTCATCCGCCAGTGTTTTAATCTGGGCGGAAGCACCATGAACGAGCACCACGCGAATGTTCAGCGAACGCAAGACGGCGATGTCGAGCAGGATGTTGGAAAAATTTTCGTCGGTAATCACCGCGCCATCGAGCGCGAGGATGAAAGTTTTTTCCCGAAATCTCGGAATGTATTGCAGGATGCCCCGCAGGTCGGTCGGTTTCACGTTTGCTGATACGTCATCAATTTGACGGGCAGATTAGTAAGCAGTTCCGGCGGCGATTCAATAACTATTTCACTGTCCCAATGCCTGGCGCAGCGCGTTGAGGCAACGTTGATTCTCTTTCGGCGTGCCGATCGAAATGCGAATCCATTCGCCGAGTTGGTATCCGCCCATCGGCCGCGTGATGACGCCGAGCTGTTGCATCGCGGCAAAAACACGCGCGCCGTCGCCGACGCGAATGAGAATAAAATTCGCAGCGGATGGAACAAATTCGAGTTTAAGCTGTTTACAAGCGCGCGCGAAAAATCTCAGGCCGCGTTGATTCAGCCGTTGGGTTCGCTCGACGTGTTTCGTGTCGTCCAACGCCGCGAAGGCGCCGGCCTGGGAAATGGCGTTGATGTTGAACGGTTGCCGGATTTTTTCGAGTCCCGCGACAAATTCCGGATGAGCGATGCCATAGCCGATGCGCAAACCCGCCAGACCGTAAATCTTCGAGAACGTCCGCATCAAAATCAGATTCGGATATTTGTCTCCGGCAATGGCCGGGATGAGGTCCAGCTTGTTCGCGAGGAATTCGATATACGCTTCGTCAAGCGCGATGACGACGTGCTTCGGGACTGCATCAATGAACTGCTGCAAACGTTCCGGCGAAACAACGGTGCCGGTTGGGTTGTTGGGATTGGCAACGAACACGATCCGCGTCTTTGGCGTGATGGCGGCCAGCATGGCGTCGAGGTCGTGCCCGTAATCCTTGGCGGGAACGACGAGGAGTTTCGCGCCGAACAACGCGGTGACGATGGGATAAACCGCGAAGCAATATTGCGAAACGATTACTTCGGCGTCAGGAGACAGTAGCGCGTGACCGAGGAACTCGATGATTTCGTTCGAGCCATTACCCAAAATCAAGTGTGCGGGCGTAACGCCAAGTTTGGTCGCGAGTTTTTGTTTGAGATAAAAGGCGTTGCCGTCCGGATAGAGATGCGCATGCGTCAACGCGCGTTTCATCGCAGCGAGAGCGAGTCGCGACGGGCCGAGCGGATTTTCGTTCGAAGCAAGCTTGATGATCGAATCAGGCTCAAGATTGAGTTCGCGAGCGACTTCTTCGATGGGGCGGCCCGGTTGATAAACGGGCAGTTGCTCCAGCGCCGGATTGAGCGAAAAGGGCAGGGGCATCAGAGGGATTCGAGGATTTTTTTGACGTTCACATTCTTCGCAATGATATCGCGAATGACCGAGATTTTCTCCGCGTCGCTGGGACGTGTTTTGACAGTGAGATCGTGAACTTTAGATGCGACCTGATAACTGTCGTCATTCGCAAGCAGCACCGGAATTTCCATTTCGCGCAGAGAACGCAGCAAACCGTTGCCGGGTTTGAGTCCGCCGGTAAGAACAATGCCTGCCATCTTGTGTGTCTCGTTTGCGGCGGCGGCGGCGAGAATGTCTTCGCGGTCGCCCGGAGTGATCAGCAACACGCCGCGCTTGAAGAATCTTACAGCGTTACTCGCGCTCATCGCGCCAACCACGACGTCGTCAATCAGACCGTGCATGGTTTTCGGTGTGTTCAAAACATCCGCATCCAACTCCTCGCGAATGGATTCTACCGTTGGGCTTGAGAGAATCGGTTGATGCGGAATGACGCCCAGCAATTCCAATCCTTTTCGCTTCAAACCGCGTCGCGCAAAATCCGCAATGAAATCGACTTTTTCCGGCAACACTTTGTTGATGATGACGCCGATGATCTCGACGCCTTCTTTTTCAAACAGGGCCTGATTGAGCGCGACTTCGTCAATCGGTTTGCCGATGCCGCCGCGCGAGACGATGATGGTTTTGCAGCCGAGATGTTTCGCCACTTGTGCGTTCGACAAATCGAATACAGCGCCCACCCCTGCGTGTCCGGAGCCTTCGCACAGGACGAAATCCTTTTCCCACGCGACGCGATCGAACGCATCGTGAATTTTTTTAACGAGGATTTCGTTTTTACCGGCTTGCAGATATTTGCGTGTGAAATCGGGTTCGACCGCAATCGGGCTCATGTCCACGAGCGGACAATTCAACGAGTACACCGAGTCCATCAGCACCGTGTCTTCGTCGATCTTTTGCTCAGCCACTTCGACGAATCGTTGCCCGACCGGTTTGATGTAACCGATGCGCGGGAACTTTGTTTGCAATGCGGCAATCAGTCCGAGCGAAGTCGTGGTTTTGCCGTCGTTCTGGCGCGTGGCCGCGATAAACACGCGCGGCGTGGTGTTATTCTTCATCGTGATTTATTCGCCGGGTAATTGTTTGCCGGAACCGGGGAACAATTCCTGGTAGCTGACGGCTTGCGCGCCAACGATGGCTGCGACGCCGAGAATGTCGTGCGCATTTGAACCGCGCGAAACGTCGGCGGCCGGACGATCCAATCCGAGCAAAATATTGCCGTACGCGTTTGCGTGACCGACCAGGCGCATGAGTTTGCTCGCAATGTTGCCGGAGTTGAGGTCAGGGAAAATCAACACATTGGCTTTGCCGGCCACTTTGCTGTCAGCCGATTTGCGATCGGCAATTTCTGGTACGAGCGCGGCGTCCACTTGCATTTCGCCATCAAAATCAGCAGGGAAGTGGATGCGATCCGCCTTTTGCCGCGCTAATGCGGTAGCGGCTTGAACCTTTCCGATGGACGGATGCGTGGCGCTGCCTTTCGTCGAGTAAGACAACATGGCGACACGCGGTCGGGTGTTGAGTAAATGATGCGCGAGTTGAGCGGTATTTAATGCGATTTCTGCGAGTTGTTCCACCGTTGGATCTGGCACGACACCGCAATCAGCCATGAACAACACGCCTTTTTCGCCGAGGCGCGTGTCTTCCACTTCCATCACCATGCAACTGGATGCCACGGTGGTTTTCGGCGCGACTTTAATAATTTGAAATAACGGTCGCAGCACGCTGCCGGTGAAATGACTTACGCCCGACACCAGACCATCAGCCTGATGCATGGCGACCATCATCGCGCCGAAATAATTTGGCTGACACATCGCTTCGCGTGCTTCGGCTTCCTTGATGCCTTTCTCGCGGCGCAAAGAATGAAACCGCCGCGCGAAGCCTTCCAGTTCCTCGCTGTCCGAAGGATTGATGACGCGAATGCCGTCGAGGGAAATGTTCAGGTCGGCTGCGGTTTCCTTCACTTTGCTGCGATCGCCCAGCAAAATCGGTGCGCCCAACCGCAGCGCATGAAATTGTCGTGCTGCCTGCAACACGCGCGGTTCGCTTCCTTCGGGAAATACGATCCGTTTCGGGTGACGCTGCAGCTTTTCAATGATCGTTCCAATGAAACGCATGGGCGCAAGGTTACCGCCGGGCGCGCGAAGTGCAATAGTGGGCTTCCGTCCGAAAACGCCGGGGGGTAACCGAGTTAACTCTTTGAGTGACGCGCGGAAAGCGTTCCGCCATACTCAAATATATTCCCGGACAACCTACAGCTTGACCGCATGAAAACTATTTTGAAACAACCTGTTCTCGGCGTCATTTACGGCAATCGCGAATTTTTCCCCGACCAACTCGTAACCGAAGCACGTGCCGATATCGCAACCCTCTTCAATCAGTTGGGGATTAAAGCCATTCAGCTCGGCGAATCGGATTCCAAACTCGGCGGCGTCGAGACGCATGCGGACGCGCGCAAGTGCGCGGAACTGTTCCGGAAACATCGCGACGAAATTGATGGCGTGCTCGTCTGTCTGCCGAACTTTGGCGATGAAAAGGGTGTGGCTGACACGCTCAAACTTGCCGAGCTCAACGTGCCCGTGCTCATCCAGGGTTATCCGGACGATCCGAAGCAACTCATGCCGTCGCGGCGCCGCGATTCGTTCTGCGGGAAAATCTCCGTCTGCAATAATCTCATTCAGGCCGGTATCAAGTTCTCGCTCACCAGCAAACACGTTTCGCATCCGACGTCCAACAGTTTTAAACGTGACCTGCAAAAGTTTCTCGGCGTGTGTCGCGTGGTGAATGGATTACGCGGTGTTCGGCTTGGTGCCGTAGGTGCGCGGCCGAGTGCGTTTAACACCGTGCGTTACTCCGAAAAAATTCTCGAACGCCACGGCATCAGCGTTACGACGATTGACCTCTCCGAAATCATCGGCGCCGCCAACAAAATGGATGCATCTGCCTCAGCGGTCGTATCCAAGCTCAAAGAAATCACCGGCTACGCCCCCGCGCCCGGCGTGCCGAACGAAAAACTCTTGCAGATGGCCAAGATGGGGGTCGTGCTCACCGATTGGATGAACGTCAATCACCTCGACGCTACCGCTATTCAATGTTGGACGAGTGTGCAGCGGAACTACGGCTGCAACGTCTGCACACTCATGAGCATGATGAGCGAGAAGTTCATGCCCAGCGCCTGCGAAGTGGACGTCACCGGCGTGCTCACCATGTATGCCATGCAACTCGCCAGCGTTACACCCGCTGCGCTCGTGGATTGGAATAACAATTACGCGGATGACGACGACAAGTGCGTTCTCTTCCACTGCGGCAACTGGGCGAAATCATTTTTGCCTGACATCAAAATCGCAAGTGCGCCGATCCTCGGTAGCATTATTGGTGTCGAAAAAACCTACGGCGCACTGGACGGTCGCACGCCCGCCGGTCCGCTGACTTATGGTCGCATCACCACCGCCGATGCCGAAGGTAAAATCCGTTGCTACGTCGGCGAAGGTGAACTGACAAATGACCACCTCGACACGTTCGGTAATCGTGCCGTTGCCAAAGTGCCGAACCTGCAAAAAGTCCTGCGCCATGTCTGCGAGAAGGGTTTTGAACACCACGTTGTCATGACGCAATCCCACTCGGCGGACATCCTGGCGGAGGCGTTCGGGAATTATCTCGGGTGGGAGGTTTGTCGCCATGAAGTAGTTAAGAATTAACCGCGAAATACGCCAAATACGCGAACAACAAAGATCAGAAAGATTTTCCCATTTCCGTGTGTTTCGCGGTTTAGGTTTCTTTTTCATGACCGACCAAGAGCTCCAACTGAAAGTCATTTCGCTGCGTCGCACGATGCTTCGGCTCATCCACAATGCCGGGGCGGGACATACCGGTGGCGGATTGTCGTGCATGGACATTCTCAATGTCCTCTACAACCGCGTGCTCAACGTCTCGCCGCAGACATTCACCAGCCCGACGCGCGACCGTTACGTGCAAAGCAAAGGTCATTGCGTCGAAGCGCTCTATACCGTGCTTGCGGATCGCGGATTTTTTCCAGCATCGGATTTGGACACGGTTTGCCGTTATCAATCGCATTACGTCGGTCATCCGACGCGACACATTCCCGGCATCGAGATGAACACCGGCGCGTTGGGACACGGTTTGCCGATTTGCATCGGTATGGCGCTCGCGGGCAAAATGGATTCCGCAAATTATCGCGTGTTTACTCTGCTCGGTGACGGTGAACTCGCCGAAGGTTCAAACTGGGAAGCGGCGTTGGCCGCCGCGCATTACAAGCTGGATAACCTGTTCGCCATTCTCGATCACAACACGCTTCAGATTACCGGCCACACGCGCGAGGTGATGTGCAATGAACCGTTGGCAGATAAATGGCGCGCATTTGGTTGGACGGTTCGGTGCGTCAACGGTCACGACTATGCCGAACTCACGAAAGCTCTGACCGACCCGCCTGAATCCGGGAAGCCGACTTTCATCATTGCGAACACTGTGAAAGGCAAAGGCGTGAGTTTTATGGAAAACGTCGCCAAATGGCATCACGGCGTGCCGAATGAAACGGAATTGAAACAAGCGCTGGCCGAACTGGATGTGGCGGAAGCTGGACTGAAGAGCGCGTGACCATGGCGAACAACGTACAAATTACCCAGCGCGTGATTCCCTCGCTGTCGAAGGCTGCCACTCAAGCCGGCGCGATTCCGGTCCAGGGAGAGGGGCTGCATGGAAAGGCTACAGCGAAATCTACATCTCTCGCCTGCCTTCTGCGCGGCAATCAAACCGACGAGGAAAAAGAGCTCTGGCGCGCATTGAAAGCTGGCCGCTTTGCCGGGGTCAAGTTCCACCGCCAACATCAAGTCGGCGATTACTACCTCGACTTTTATTGCCCCACCGCAAAGTTGTCTATTGAACTGGATGGTTTTCACCATGGTCTGCCTGCGCAAATGCAGCAAGACGCACAAAACCATCGGTTTGTTCCACCGAATCCTGACCAAATAATTCCGAAGAAGGGAAATTCCCAGTGATTCATTATTTTCAAGAGCACCTTCTTTCCCCAGCCCCCTTCTCCATTCGGAATGGAGGCGAGGGAGCGGTCGCGGTCGTGACTTACGATGTTCGGTCGCCCGAACGTGTCGTTGCACCGATGTGCGGGCTTCCGATTCCCTTTCCCAGCAACGGAGTGCCGGGAGAGGCGACTCTCAGTTTTTCCAGATCACCATTCATTTCTTTCAAATGAGCGCGCCTGCCCCCTCCATGTTCACGCCCGCCGCAAAAACGATGGCGGAAAAACTCGGTTTGAAAATGGGTCGCGCCAATCTGGAAGAATTTGCTGCGACGCTGGAAGAGCTGGCGAAAGCGAATCCGAACATCATCGCGGTGACGAGCGATTCTCGCGGTTCAGGTAAGCTCGCACCGTTCGGTAAAGCGTTGCCTAAGCAGATTGTTGAGGTGGGAATTGCGGAACAAAATCTTGTCGGCATCACGGCAGGATTAGCGGCTTGTGGGAAAAAAGCTTTTGGCGTGTCACCGAGTTGTTTTTTAACGGCACGTGCGTTGGAACAGATTAAGAACGACGTGTGTTATTCGGATGTTCCCGCGGTGCTGATTGGCATCAGTTCCGGCGTCAGCTACGGCGCTTTGGGCACGACACATCATTCGCTCCATGACCTTGCGGTGCTGCGTGCCATCAACAACCTCACCCTTATCGTTCCGGCGGATAATTTTGAGTCGCGCGAAGCCATTCGCTTTGCGGCGACCGCGACCAAACCGGTGTTCGTCCGATTCGGCAAAGCGGCGATGTATCATTTGCATCAACCCGAAACGAAGTTTGAAGTCGGAAAGGCCATCACTTTGCGCGATGGCAATGACGTGGCATTTGTCGTTACGGGTGAAACGGCGATTCACGCCGTGTTGGCAGCGGCGCAACTGGCGGAGCAGGGGGTTCAAGCGCGTGTGCTTTCGGTTCACACCGTGAAGCCTTTGGACACGGAATCGATCCTCAAGGCCGGTCGCGAGTGTAGTGCCGTTATCACGGTGGAAGAACACATGGTGAACGGTGGTCTCGGCGAAGCCGTGGCTTCCACGCTGTTGCAAGCTGGCGTGTGCAAATCGTTCCGCATCGTCGGCATTCCTGATGAAGAAACTGTTCCCGGCGCGCAGGCGGATATATTCCGGCATTACGGGATCAGCATGGAAGGATTGACGGAAGCGGCGGTAAAACTGATCGGCAAATGACGAATCTAAGCCCCATCCGACGGAGCGCGGCTGTGTGCAAAACACCGGTCGCAGCAAGGTGTGGCGCATCCAGTTGCGACTGGTCTTGCGGACACAGTCGCGCTCCAATGACATGATCCTTGCTATCGACCAAAGCACGTCCGCGACGAAAGCGATTCTGTTCGATGCGCGCGGCAAGGTGTTGGACAAAGCTTCACGCAATCATCGGCAGATTTGTCCGCGGCCAGGTTGGGTAGAACATGATGCCGAGGAAATCTGGAAAAACGTGCTGGCCGTTATCGGCGAAATCGCCAAGCGCAATCGTCCCAAGCTCGCGAAGCTCGTCGCATTCAGCATCACCAACCAACGCGAGACCGTGCTCGTGTTTGATCGTAAAACCGGCAAGCCGTTGCATCACGCACTCGTGTGGCAGGATCGGCGCGGCGACGCTATTTGCGCCAAGCTCACGAAGCAAGGGCGCGGCCCGAGCGTGCTCAAGAAAACCGGATTGAAGATTGATACCTATTTCTCCGCGTCAAAAATCCGTTGGTTGATCGAGAACAAACCAGATCTCGCGGCGAAACTGAAAAGTGGGAATGCCGTTATCGGGACTGTCGATGCGTATCTGATTTACCGACTCACTGGCAGAAAAGTGTTCGCTACTGATTACACCAATGCCAGTCGCACGTTGCTGTTCGACATTGGCAAGCTGAAGTGGGATTCCGAACTTTGCAAGCTTTTCAAAGTTCCGACGAGCGCGTTACCCGAAGTGCGGGAAAGCGCGGCGCAATTCGGCGAGACGGATGCTGGCGGTATATTGCCAGAACACATTCCGATCATCGGCGTGATGGGCGATTCGCAGGCTTCGCTTTTTGCGCAGCGTTGTTATCAGCCGGGCACAGCCAAAGCCACCTTCGGCACGGGCACGAGTGTATTGCTCAACATCGGCGCCAAGTTGCGGGTGTCAGAGAAAGGCGCGGTCACGGCGCTGGCGTGGGTTTATCAGGGCAAACCGACTTACGCATTTGAGGGGCTTATCAATTTCTCCGCCGCGACGATTGAGTGGCTAAAAAATCAACTCGAACTCATTGATAACGCAAATGAAGTGGAGCGCCTTGCATTGAGTGTGAAAGATAACGGTGGCGTTTACCTTGTTCCGGCGTTTGCCGGATTAAGCGCGCCGTATTGGGCGCCGGAAGCGCGGGCGGCGATCGTCGGCATGACAGGACACACGCGGAAAGAACACATTGTTCGCGCGGCGCTCGAAGCGATTGCGTATCAGATTCGCGACGTGCTCGAAATGATGCGCGCTGATGGTCGGGTGAAACTGCGAAATCTTCAGGCGGATGGCGGCCCGACGCGAAATAAATTCCTCATGCAATTTACTGCTGACATTACGCGAACAGAGTTGGATGTGGCCGAAGTTGCGGAAAGTTCGGCGTGGGGCGCGGCGTTGTTGGGATTGTTGGGATTGGGAATTATTGAATGGAATCAACTCACAAAGGTCGCACGCGTGCAAAAGCGGTTTCGACCGAAGATGACGGAAGCCGATGCGCGGCGATTGTATCGTGGCTGGCAGGATGCGGTTCAGCGCGTGTTGTGAAAATTGGTGGGCCCACTCGGATTTGAACCGAGGACCAAGCGATTATGAGTCGCCTGCTCTAACCGCTGAGCTATGGGCCCGAGGTGGAGAGATTCTGCGGGGAAGCCGCGAGGCGACAAGCCTTTTCTCGCGCTGGCAGCCTGTGATTACAGCAAGTTCCGACCTTGCAACAGGTGCTCGATGTCTTCGATTTCAAGGAAGCCGTGTAGTTGGCGAATACGCGTGGGATGGCGCATTTTGCGCAGTGCTTTGGCTTCAATCTGCCGAATGCGTTCGCGGGTGACGCGAAATTGTTTGCCGACTTCTTCCAGCGTGCGCGCGTAGCCATCGCCGATGCCGAAGCGGAGTTCGAGCACTTTGCGTTCGCGTTCATTCAAGCTGGAAAGCACTGCAGTTAACTTGTCTTTGAGCAGCGCAAAGCTGGTAATATCAATCGGGTTCTCGGTGTTCTTGTCTTCGATGAAATCGCCCAGGCTGGTTTCTTCGCCATCGCCGACGGGCGCTTGTAGAGAAATCGGCTGCTGCGCCATTTTGAGAATGGCGCGGACGCGTTCGACCGGATACTGCAAATCGTCGGCCAGTTCTTCCGCCGTTGGTTCGCGTCCGAAATCCTGCAAGAGTCGTTTCTGCGCACGCATCAGTTTGTTGATTGTTTCGATCATGTGCACCGGAATGCGAATGGTGCGGGCCTGATCGGCAATCGCGCGAGTGACGGCCTGACGAATCCACCAGGTGGCGTAGGTCGAAAACTTGTAGCCGCGGCGATACTCGAATTTCTCCACGGCTTTCATTAAACCCATGTTGCCTTCCTGGATGAGATCGAGGAAGGACATGCCGCGATTGGTGTATTTCTTCGCGATGGAAATGACGAGCCGCAGATTCGCTTCGACCATTTCGGTCTTCGCCTGATGCGCTTTGGCGGTGAAGGACTGGAGCGATTCGTGGGCCTTAGCGAATTCGGCGGCCGGCATGCGAACGAAATCTTCCAAGGCACGAATTTTTTCCTGCTCCGCATCCATGAGATGCTGGCGATCGCTGGAATGGCCGCTTTGTTTGATGCTTTCGATGAGGCGAAGGGAATTCTGGATCTTTTCGTGGATGTTCTCTGCCACGACGACCATTTCTTCGACAACCTTGTGCTTGAAATAGAACTTCTTGAACGTGTTCTGCAGCTTGTTGTTGATTTCGCAGAATAAATTATGTGCGCGAGTGCGGGCGGAGGCTGAGCCGGCGGTGCGCCAGGAGTAATAAGCCTGATCAGCCTGATGATCCAGTTCGCGCACGGTTTTAATGATTTTGTGCAGGCCGTGGAGATAGGAATCCCGGCTGTCGGCTTTTTGATCCAGCACCACGCGGTCAAAGCGTTCGCGAGGCGGTTCGGCGGTGAGTTTTTCAGCGATGGCGAGATGTTCTTTTGCCGTAAAACCCAGCGAATAGATAATCCGTTGAACTTCCAGTTCCGCGTCTTCGATGCGTTTGGAAATTTCCACCTCCTGTTCGCGCGTCAGCAACGGCACCTGGCCCATCTGCTTCAGATACATGCGGACCGGATCATCCAACACGTCGAGGCGACCTTTGTCTTCGTCATCAGCCGTGGATTGATTGACCTGGTCAATGTCCGCTGCGTCCACAATTTCAATTTCGAGATTGCGGAGTTTCGTGAGGATGTCGTCCATCTCCTCGGGCGAAACGAGATTTTCCGGCAGCGCATCATTGATGTCGCTGTAGGTGAGATGCCCTTGTTCGCGGGCGAGGCGAATGAGTTCCTTAACTTTATTGGCGATCTCTGCCGGCGAGGTGCCGGTCAATGGTTGGATGCGATGCGATTGCGCGTCGTCGTCCAAGGCGGCGGAATCCGGAATGCTGGGTTCGGTGGTAACCCGGTGGCCATTCAACTTTTCAGTCTGAGCGGATTTGAAACTCGCGGCCTTGGCCCCCGAAACACGAACCTTCGTTTTGCGCATACGAATAAAAAACGATGAACAACTTCTTCGCCTGAGTGGATCGGCTTCGGAATATGCGGTCGAGCCTCCGAAGCGTCAAGCCATCAGCCAAAATATTTCCGCGCGAAAAATTTTTCCGCAGTCGCCTACTGATTTCCCACTGGCACGGCTACGCCAAGGCGCCGATTTTCGGTAAACGCATTTGCGCCTTCGTTAGCAGCGACGGTAAAGACAAATGTATTCAGCACGGCGTCGAGGTAATTGCGGATAAACCGATACGGACTGCGCGGAACAAAGACGATGTCGCGCGGCTCCAACAAAATATCTCCGGCTTTTCCTTTGATGATCTCTTCGTAATCAACCACGGCGATTTGTGGATTGACCAGTGAGCCGCGTACGATTGCAACTTGAGAAGCATAAGCATCACCAGCCAGCCCGCCTCCCGCAGTTATCGCCGCTATCAGCGTCGGCGTTTCCGAGAGAGGCATCGCCCGCGGACTGCGCACGGCGCCGAACAGATAGATTTCGCGCGCGGCGCCGGATGGCACAAAAATGAAATCATCCGGTTGCAGATAAATATTCTGACTCATGTCGCCATGCTCCAGCAGCCGTTGAAAATCAACGGGGAGGATTTCGCCTTGCCGCACAACAAAGGCATGACGCAAATCTGCGGTATCCACTGTTGTGATAGCTGATTGCGACCGGCGCGTTCCGCCCGCAAGCGACAAGGCTTCCAGCAACGTGGTGGGAGCTCCGGTCGGATATAATCCGGGTTTCTGCACTGAACCGAGCATCCAGATGTATTTACTGCCGACACCTCGTAACGCCACGGATAATTGCACTCCGCTGTAAAGTTCGTTCAGGCGTTCTTCCAGGTGACGGCGTGCTTCGCTGAGTGTCATTCCCCAAACATCGATGCCAGGAAGCAGGTCATAGTAGATTTTGCCATCCGGGCCGATAGTCAATTCACGCCGGCTCGTCGGGCGTCCCCAAATTTCTATTTCGATGTGATCACCCGGGCCCAGTGTGAACAGATCTTCCGGCGGCTGGAGCAGGGAGGAATCCAACTGGCGACCGACGTTGATGCCGGCGGCGGCATTACTGAAAACACCCGTGGCGCGCGGTTCAAACCGCGGCGCGTCGCTCATCTTTGGAATCTGACAACCCGACAGCAACGCGAGCCAGACTCCGGTAATTGCAAGGCAGAGGAGTTTCTTCATGAGGCAATGCTATTTGAGGGGAGTGGAGATCATCGGGCCGACGTGTGCACCAGTGTAAGAAACGACTGCCGCCTGGATAAACGCGAGGGTCGCATTATCCAGGATTTCTTCAATTCGAGCCCACGGACGACGCGAGACGTAAACAATGTCCTTCGGTTGTAAGCGGAAATCCACCTTTTCGCCGGCGAGAATGGATTTAGCATCCACGATAATCCGCTCAGGATTGTTCAACGACCCGCGAATCACCAGCACCCGGCTTTGATAAGCTTTATCCACAAAACCGCCGCGGGCGGTAATCGCAGAAATGACCGTGGAATTCGGCGTGTAAGGCAGCACTCCCTGGGAGCCAACTGCTCCAACGACGTAAATCTGACTCGCTGCCGCCGAGGCAAAGAAAACGTAGTCGTCCGGTTCGAGCATGATATTTTGGCTGAGGTCGCCCTGTTGAAACAGGCGTTCAAAATCGACATCGAGCTTTTTACCATTGCGAACCACGAAACTGTGGGACAGATCCGCCAGCTCCACTGTGTTCTGTTCGAACAACCCGGTTTCTAATCCACCGGCTTGCGCGATGGCTTCAATCATCGTGGTCGGGCGATTCAGCGGGAACACGCCTTTCTGGGTCACTGCACCGAGTAGATAATATTTTTTGCTCCGAACGGCTACGGGGACGACCACGGTGCGAGGATTGTTGTAAAACGCACTCAGTTTCTCGTCGAATTGGGCGCGAAGTTCATCCACGGTCAGGCCGGTTGCGACAATGCCTTCTGCCTGCAAAAATGAAATTCGCCCGTCCGGGCCGACCGGGACTTTAGTGCGCGCGCTTTCCGGCTGATCATGTAACGAAATATCCAGCAAATCACCCGGGCCGAGCGTGAGCCGCTGCAACCATTGCGCGCGCGGTCCGCGACCCGAGAGCGCGGAAAAACTTTTTGTGGTCGTCGCTTCCGGAGCGACCGGTGCATTGGTTTCCTGTGCCGACAGCGGTGCGGCAGTGATCGCCCCTGCGAAAACGGCGATGGCTATAAAGGGATTCTTCATAGTTCGATTGCTTCTGACTTGAGATTCCGTACAAGCAACCTCCCAAGGATTTTTAGCGGCGGCAAACTAAATCGCCCGCGCGGATGATGAAATTCGAATTAACCCTTAATTTGCTCCGGGGGAGGCCCGATAACTTGCCCCCGGCGTTTCCTTGGAAATTGGCCGCGTTCAGGTGGTCACAAACGGCGGCATCGGGCAATCGAGCGCTTCCGCAATGGCGCGCAGCAACTCGGCTTCGTGTTCTTGAATCACGCCATCCGCACCCACGACATGAACACACGCATCGAGCACGTTTTTCTTGATCTGCGGCGCCGCGATGCCCAACCGATCCAGCGCGCTGTTGATGTCGCGCAAGCCACAACGTTCGCGTGGTCGCAAGGTCAATTGTGCTTCAGTGCGGACGTAGGGCGCGCCTTTTGCAAATGCGGCGGCAATTTTCGGTGCGTCGCTCTGGCCCACGTAGGCAAGGGCGGAAAGCAGAATCTCGGCGTCGGGCGCGAGCGGTTTGCTGGAGTAGTATTGTATCACGGGAGGTCGCGCTTTGGTGAAATGCGGTTCGATTTGATGCCGAATGATTTTTTGCAGCATGAATTCAAACAGATCCACGCGCGCATCGCTTTCAATCAGCCAGTTCAAGGTGCGGGAAAATTCCTGAAACTGTTGTGGCGACAATTGACGCAACGCCGGCAACGCCAGATTGACCAGCGGCAACCGCGTTCGCTGCGCAATCTTCGCTACTTCCGGATACAGAGCACGGACTTGCGACGAGATTTCCGCCTCGGCGAGATTGCTCAGTTGTTCCAGTTGGCGTTCGCGCAGCGACGCGTCGTGACTCAACAATAGCGTGAAAAGTAACGCGCAAGCACCATGCGGTTCGTGAGCGGCGGTTTGAATGGTCTCGGGCAAAGACTCCCTTAACTCGACTGCGTAGCGCAAATGTAGCGGCGTTGGATTGCCGATTTCCGGCATTACTTGCTCGGTTGAAACTGCTGCTGCGGCGGCGAGTCCTGCCGCGCCCATTGGCATGCCCGGAATAATCGGTGGAACAGCAGGGCGACGAGCGGCAGGTTTGGTTGGTTCTGGTGCCGCAGTTCGGCGTGATGTGGCAGTAACGAATTTCCCGTCCCAATGCGGATCGATGGCGCGGATGCGTTGTTCCAACGGCGGATGCGTAGCAAAGGAGTTGAGAAACGAGCCTTTCATCGCATTGCCGAAAAACATGTGGCTGGCTTCGGCGGCGTGGGCGTTTTCAATGCGTGCACCGTGATGCGCCGCACCGATTTTTTTCAGCGCACCGGCGAGACCGTCACGGTTGCGGGTGAATTGAACGGCAGCGGCGTCAGCGAGAAATTCGCGTTGTCGGCTGATGGCGGCTTGAATCAGTTGTCCAAAAAACACGCCAACCCAGCCCAGGATGAGGAGAATGATTCCGAGCAGGGGTAGGGGATTTTTATCGCGACTGCTGCTTCGCGCGTAGAGCAACGAGCGACCAATCACTGCGAGACAAAGAATGCCGAAGATGATTCCCATCAAACGCAGATTGATGCGCATGTCGCCGTTGAGAATGTGACTGAACTCGTGTCCAATCACGCCTTGCAATTCATCACGCGTCAAACTGCTGATGCAACCGCGCGTCACGCCGATGGCTGCATCATTGATGGTATGCCCGGCGGCGAATGCGTTAATGCCGGGTTCATGGTCCATCACATAAACCTTCGGTACGGGCACGCCGGACGCGATGGCCATTTCCTCCACTACATTCATGAGCTTGCGCTCATCGGCGTCCCGCGTGTTTGGGTTGATTAAACGTCCGCCCAGTGATTCTGCCACTGCGCTGCCGCCGCTGGAGAGTTGCGCCATTTTGAACAGGCTGCCGAAGGTGATAATTGCGAGTGTTCCACAAGCGCTGAAAAGGAACAGTTTGGGATTCCACAACGAAAGTGCCGGTGGCGGTGAACCAGCCTGACGATAGGTGATCGCGCCGTGGAAAAGGAACAGCGTGGCGAAATAAACGCTCGCGACAATCAGCACGACGGCGAGCAGGAAATAAAACACCAACAGCTTGGTGTTTTTGCGGGCCTGATCCTGACGGGTGAAAAAATCCATGTTCGGAGCGTAACGCGGAAAAATTGAACGAGTGATTTCAGCGGATCACTCGTTCAACTCAAACAATCTGGTCGCGATTAGAACGAGACTTTGACCGTCTCCCGTTCTTCGGGTTTTTCCACTGTGAACGATTCCGCCGGGCCGAAGTTGAACATGCCGGCGATGATGTTCGTGGGGAACACTTCCCGGGCCGTGTTGTAAACCATCACGCTGTCGTTGTAAGCCTGACGCGCGAACGAAATTTTATTTTCCGTCGAGGTCAATTCTTCCATGAGTTGATTCATGGACGTATTGGCCTTCAAGTCAGGATACGCTTCCGACAAAGCGAAGAGGCGCCCCAACGTAGCGCCGAGTGCACCTTCGGCGTTGGACAACGCTTTCATCGCTGCGGGGTCGCCAGGATTCGCTGCGGCGCGATTGTTTGCTGTAAGCGCAGAATTGCGCGCGGCAATCACCGCTTCCAGCGTGTTGCGTTCGTGTTTAAGATAGCCTTTCGTGGTTTCGACGAGATTCGGGATCAGGTCGTAGCGCCGCTTCAATTGGACGTCAATCTGCGCCCATGCGTTCTTGAAGCGATTGCGCAAGGTCACGAGGCCGTTGTATTTGGCAATCACATACAACGCGATCAGCACGATCCCGCCCAGAATCACCAGACCGATTATTAGTGGAAATGTCATAGTCGTTTTTCTTAAAGATTCGAACTTCGCATGACAACTAGGTTAAAGCCGCCGAACGGGCAATTACAATTTCCCCACTATTGCGTAAGGTGAAGGCCTTAGCGCGCAAACTTCCGTTGGCGTAACCAGTATTCTGCGTCGCGCGTCCACGGATGAAAATTCGCTTCGTCATAGGTGCGATTGCCCAATCCCAATCCATGCGGACCGCGTTCGTACACGTGCAGGTCGAAAGGCACACCGACGCGTCGCAATGCCGCGGCCAGGTTCATGCTGTTTTCCACGGGGACAACCGTGTCTTCCATCGTGCTCCAGATAAACGCGGGCGGGGTGTTGGAATTCACCTGCAATTCCGCCGACAACTTTTGCAGCAGCTCAGGCGGTTGGTTTGTTCCAAGTAGATTCTTGCGTGAACCTTTATGCGTGATGCGGTCGTCGTGCAGCGAAATCACCGGATAACACAAGATGGCCAGGTCCGGACGGGAACTCACGCGTTCGATGACATCTTCGGCATTGGGATTACCCGCATCCCAGTGGGTCATGGTTGTTGACGCAAGATGTCCGCCGGCCGACGAGCCGATGATGCCGACGCGTGTCGGATCGAGACTCCATTCGCTGGCGCGCGCGCGTACGGTGCGAATGGCGCGCGACGCGTCGTTAATCATTGCCGGATGATGATAGCCCTGTGAGCCGAGCCGATATTTCAGCACAAACGCGGCAACACCATGACTGTTAAACCATCGGGCGTAGTGCGAGCCTTCATGTTCGGCGAGGTTCGCGTAGCTGCCGCCGGGACAGATAACCATCGCCGCGCCGGTGGCCAGTTCTGCCGGGGGCAGATACACGGTCAACGTCGGAATATCTTTCGCCTCGTTACCCAATGCGCCAGGTGCGCCATTGGGCCAAAGGGGAATGATGAGATTCGTTTGAGCGCCAGCATTGAGCATAACAGTTATGAGGCACAGGAACTGGAACAATGATTTCATGGCCGCAGGATAGAAGCAGGGCGCTCGCGGAGCAATCGTTCAACGGTGGTGCGAGAATTTTTCCCGATACTCCTCGGGCGACATGTCGGCGATCGGAACTTTCTCGCGTCGGTTTTTCGTTTAGTGATCGTTGGAACAAACTTTCTAAACCCGGCGCGGCGCTTTAATCTCCCGCGCACGATTCATGAAGATTCTGGTTATTGGTTCAGGTGGACGCGAACACGCATTGGTCTGGAAACTCGCGCAGTCGCCGCATGTCGCGCAAATGTGGTGCGCGCCGGGCAATGCAGGCATCGCGCAGGAGCGCCTCGCGAAAAACGGCGCGTTGGTCGAGAACGTCAACATTGGCGCGGAAGATCTGCCGAAGCTGGTTGCGTTCGCGGCGGAGCAGCGAATTGATCTCACAGTGGTCGGCCCGGACAATCCGCTTGCGCTCGGCATCGTAGATTTATTTCAGCAAAACGGTTTAAGGATTTGGGGCGTGAATCAGAAAGCGTCGCAGTTCGAGGCGTCAAAAGTTTTCTCACAGCAGTTCATGGAAAAATACGGCATCCCGACCGCTGCGGCGGGAACATTCAACGAGCCCACTGCTGCGAAACGTTTCGCCGCGACGTTGAATGGAAAATGCGTTGTCAAAGCCGACGGTCTTGCGTTGGGGAAAGGCGTTTTAATTTGCACGAATCAGGCGGAAGCCGAGAAGGCCGTGGATGAAATCATGGTCAACAAGGCGTTCGGTGCGGCGGGAGCGCGGGTGGTGATTCAGGAATTTCTCGAAGGTGTGGAAGTGTCCATTCACGCGCTATGCGATGGTAAGACGGCGAAGATTTTTCCGACGTCGCAGGACCACAAACGCGCGCTTGATGGCGACCAAGGTTTGAACACCGGCGGCATGGGCACGTATTCGCCGACACCGTTTCTGAGCGAACAGCAGCTTGCGGATGTCGCGCAACAGGTGCTCGAACCGTTCATGCGTGGTTGTGTGGCGGAGGGGATTGATTATCGCGGGTTGCTGTATCCCGGCATCATGTTGACGAAAAACGGCCCGAAGATTCTTGAGTTCAACGCGCGTTTCGGCGACCCGGAAACGCAGGTTTATCTCACGCGGTTGGAAAATGATCTGGTGGAACTGCTCGAAGCGAGCGTGAACGGAACGTTAAACCGTCACGAGTTGAAGTGGAAACCGGAAGCCAGCGTGTGCGTCATTATGGCGAGTGGCGGGTATCCGGGGAACTATCCCAAAGGCAAACCGATCCTCGGTCTGGCGCAGGCAAACGCGCTGCCCAACACCAAGGTGTTTCACGCGGGCACGGCGTTGAAAGACGGACAGATTGTCACCAATGGCGGTCGCGTTCTTGGCGTGACGGCGTTGGGCAAAGATTTACGCGCGGCACAAGCGGCAGCCTACGCGGCGGTGGAAACGATTCAATTCGAAGGCGCACACTATCGTCGCGACATCGCGGCGAAAGCATTTTGAATCGGAATCGTCTGACGCAAATTGTTTTTCGCTTTTACGGACTCGCCAAGCGGAAGAATTCTGTGCCCGTGCCAATGGGAAGCGTGACGCTGAAGCCATTGGCATTGCTGCTGATTTGGTTCGTCACCGGCGACCACAGTGCCGGCGGCGTGAGATTGGTTGCGCTGAGCAAAATCCAATCGCTGGCCCAGCTCGGCCATGTGAGAGTTAAATCGCTGGCGGTAGTGGTCATGACCAAACCTGGTAGCGGTAGTTGAATTCCGATCGAAGCGGAATTTGCGCCTGCGCCGCAACTGTTCAACGCGGTGACGCAATAGTAATTTATTTCTCCATTGATGGCCGTCGTGTCCACGTAACTGCTCGTGGTGAGATTGCTGGCGATGAGTTCATAACTCTGACCGTTGTCCGTGGAGCGCGAGAGTTGATATTCGGTCGCGCCGGGAACGAGCATCCAGTTGAGAGAAATTTGGCGATTGGCGGCTGAGCCTGAGAGCGCAAGAGGCGCGGTCGGAGTCGTTCCACCGGACAAACCATATTGGCAACGCAGCGCGCGTTCGATGTTGAGTCGATCTGCGTCGGACAAAGCCGCGCCGTGAATCTGAACTTCGGAGATATCGCCGGTCAGAAAATTGTTGAGCACGCCCTGACCGCCTACCACCAGAAAGCTCGGTGAAGTCAGCGATTGAGTGCCGCCAGTGCCCGCAGCCACGAGTGTTCCGTTCACGTACAACATGATTGAGCCGTTACTCCGCGTGCGCTTAAAGGTGACGATCTGCGGTTGACCGTTGTTAAAACCCGAGCTGGATTGCAGCGTGATATCCGGATTGCCTGTGCCAGCGAGAATGCGGCCATTGGCATTTAACGAAATACCGAAATCATTTACCGGAGAAGGCCGTTCGCCACTCAACAAACCGGCGCCTTCCCAGAAACTCGTTCCGGTGTTCAAGCCCTGGCTGCTTTTGAAAACGAACACTATTGTGAAGTCGTCCTGAATCGGGCGGTACAGCCAAAGGTAGGAACTGTTCGCCGCATTGAATCGCACCGACGGTTGGCCATTGAGGCCGTTGGCGATAAACGTCGGACGATTCGCAGTCAGGTTCTGCACGGCGTGATGACCATTGCCCGTTTCGTCGGGCCAGAGCGAAATCGCGGCACCATTTGCGAGATTGGTGAGTGAATCGGCTTTGAACCGTGCAATCAGGCTCGAAGCGTTCACCGTTGCTGGCGATGAATTAGTGCTTTCGCCGTGATCATTCACCGCGGACACCACGTAATGATAGGTGCGATTGTTCAACGCCGTGGTGTCGGTAAATGTTGTGTTCGTGACGGTGGCAATTGTCGTGTAAGGTCCACCGGCGACCAACGAACGTTTCAAATGATAACGCGTGGCGAGCGGCGCTTCGGCCCAGCGAAGTTGCACCTGTCCCGAAACAGTGGTCGTTGTCATTTCCTCCGGCGCAGCATACGGCGCAACGAAGTGCGCCTGATACACCGCGGTCACTTCATTGGGGCTCAACACGCGACGAAACAATTTCACGTCATCGAGGCTGCCGTTGAAGAATCCGCTGCCGGACGAAATGGCGCCTAATAACAACCGCGTCGGGGCCGACAACGTGTTCCGCGACCCCATACCTGTGCCTTGCAAGGCGCCATCAATATAAATCCGCATTGCGCCGTCGGATTGCCGCCGCGTCACGACGCAATAATGCCATTGCCCGTCGTTAATTGCGTTGGCGGAGGTAATAGTCATATCGGGATTGCCGACGCCGAACGCCAGTTTGTTTCCCACGAGCGAGACCCCGAAATCATTCGCGGCGAAAGGCACGTCGCCATCAATCAGACCCGCGCCGTTATACCATTGCGGCGTACCGGCGGTTTGCGTGGTTCGCACCCAGAACGCGATGCTGAAATCGTTCGCCAGTGAATTGGTAATCTGCACCAGACTGTTGGCGCCATTAAAATTGAAGCAGCCATTCACGCGGCCGCTCGCGTTGACGGTTGCGTTGGTCACGCGACCATGATTGTTGTTTCCGGAAAAATCCGTCGTGCTGTTTGCGCTGCTCGCATCCAACGGCCAGTAACCAATCATGTCCTGTGGCAATGCAAACGGGGAGGTGGCCTGTAAAGGCGCGGCGG
Source organism: uncultured Verrucomicrobiota bacterium (assembly GCA_937894935.1). Classification (GTDB taxonomy): domain Bacteria; phylum Verrucomicrobiota; class Verrucomicrobiia; order Limisphaerales; family JADLHS01; genus JADLHS01. The sequence continues at coordinate 722 of CALAYC010000193.1, read as the reverse complement.
CATTCATCACTTGAAACGACGACGTGCAATCCCACGAGAAGAAATTAACTCCTGCCGGCGTCGGCTGCAGCCATTGACACCAGGATAAATTATCGGCTCGTCGTCCGTTCCAGGCGGCCAGCGCGTTACGTTGAATCCACGGTTGATAAATGTGTTCGAGATTTCGATCGCGCGCGTAACGCTTCAGCCAGCGCAGAAAAATCGCGTTGAATCCCGAGTCATTTCCATCAATGCCATACTGCGGCAGCAGCCCGCTCGTGGTCATGTTCAACATCGTGAAGTTCGCCGCGAGAGCTGCGTCGTTTGTGAATCCAAGGAAATGAGCCGCGCCGATGTGCGTGCCCTGGTTGTAAGTCGTGGCGCCGCCATTTACGACGCCGTTGGTGCCGATGTTGTCCGCGACTGAACCGGTGTTGAGATTGAACAGTACCGAACGTTGCCACGCATAAATCGCGGCGGCTTTGTTCGAATAACTGACATCACCGTAAACCTGATACAACAACGATGCCGCGATGGAGCCCGGCCCATTCACGCAAGCATTCTTCGAGGCGTTATCGGTGCGCCAATACAAACCGCCGCCGAGCACGGTGTCCCACGCGCGCGCATAGCACAGGTCGAAGTTCGATTTCGCGATGGCGATGTAGTTCGAGCGTCCCGTCAGTACACCGCCGCGGGTGAACGCAATCACTGCCCACATGATATCGTCGTTGTACTCGTTCCAC
>CALAYC010000192.1 GCA_937894935.1 uncultured Verrucomicrobiota bacterium | reverse complement strand
ACGCGCAGGATGAGATCGTTTGAGTCGGCAGTGCTTTGCCAGAATCCACCGTTTGCTGCGTCATAAAACTTCTGCAACATCGCTTCGGCTAAGGTGACGGCGAAGGTCAGGTGCTGTGCATCGAGTGTGGCTTCGTAAAGATGAATTACGCCATCGAGCAGGAACGCATAACCTTCGAGTAACTGGACCTGGTCGCGTTCGCCATCGCGCCAGCGGTGGAACAGGGTATTGCTGTTCGCATCCCAGAGTTTAGTGCGAAGAAACATCAGATTGCGTTCGGCCGCAGTGGTGAATCTGGGTTCGCTCAGGATGACTCCAGCGCGCGCAAAGGCGCCAAGCGTCAGTCCGTTCCACGAGGCGAGAACTTTGTCGTCGCGATGTGGGCGAATTCGTTGGGCGCGAACTTCCTTCATTTTGTGAACAGCGGAAGCGAGAAGCGGTTGATCGGCTTCCGGTGCGTTCGGTTCCACGATGCTTAAGACGTTTTGACCTGGTAGCGGTTGCGGATGGCTGTGATCAATGAAGTTGCCTTCCTTGGTGATGCCGAAATAACGAGCGGCAACATTGAATTCATCCGGCGACAACAGTTTTGCGAGTTCGTTGTGCGTCCAGCAGTAGAATTTCCCTTCGTGCCCTTCGCTGTCCGCATCTTCTGCGGAGTAAAATCCGCCTTCGGGATGCGTCATGTCGTTGAGCACGTAATCGAGAATATCGCGCACCACATGCGCGTAACGGAGTTCACCGCTCACGAGATAGGCATCGAGATAAAGCTGTGCGAGTTGGGCGTTGTCATAGAGCATTTTTTCAAAATGTGGCACGAGCCAATGCGCATCCACGGCGTAACGCGCGAAACCGCCGCCGAGATGATCGTGAATGCCACCGGAAGCCATACGATCGCACGTGTGCAGCACCATGCGAATCGCTTCCGCATCGCCAAACCGTTTGGCGTAGCGCAGCAACAACAACGGCATACTTGGCTGCGGAAACTTCGGCGCACTACCAAATCCGCCGTTTTGCGGATCGAATGCCTGCATGAACAGCCGTGCTGCCTGACGAATGATTTCCGGTGAAAACGTGTCGCGCTCTTCCTGTTTTTGGCTGGTGACCAATTCCAGTTGCGCGTGAATTTCCTCGGCGGATGCGACGATTTCCGCGCCGCGTTCGCGCCAGACGGCAGCAATCTGTTGCAGCACGGAAAGAAAACTGCCGCGACCGTAGCGATTATCGGGTGGGAAGTAGGTTCCACCGAAGAAAGGTTTTCGGTCGGGGGTCAGGAAAACGTTCAACGGCCAACCGCCGCTGCCGGTCGTGCTTTGAACGAACGTCATGTAAATTTTATCCACATCCGGACGTTCTTCGCGGTCCACTTTGATGCTGATGAAATGTTCGCGGAGGAACGCGCCGATGTTTTCATCCTCGAACGATTCGCGTTCCATCACGTGACACCAATGGCAGGTGGAGTAGCCGATGCTGAGAAAGATCGGTTTGTTTTCCGCCTGCGCTTTGGCGAAGGCCGCCGCGCCCCAGGGAAACCAATCGACGGGATTATGCGCGTGTTGCAGGAGGTAAGGGGACTTTTCCTGCGCGAGACGATTCGTATGTTTTGGTGCTGAAACGGTGCTGCTCACGCCGCAACTTAATTGCAAGCGGCGGTTCAGCAAAAGCAATTCTCGCCCGGTGCGAGAACTCGCATTATCCTGCCGCCGTGTTGGCTGTGCCAAAATGGAAACCTGAAACGGTCGTCTGGCTGGTGCTGGGCGTGTTTGTTTTTGTCGGCGTAGGCAGTTTGCTCGGCATGTTGTTGCGTGGCGATGCAGCTCCGGAGAGCGCGCCGTCTGTTCTGCGCATTCTCGTCAGTGCCGCAACTTTTCAAATCGGCGCGTTGGCTTTGACGTGGCGATTTCTGATAAAGAACGAAACCGATTGGGCGAGCGGATTCGGTTTGCGCGTTCAAGCAGGGAAAGCGATTTGGCTCGGCGCGCTGGCGGTGCTGTTATTTTTGCCGGTGGGTTGGTCGCTGCAAATGCTATGCGTGAAAGTGTTGCAAACGATGGGAATTGAACCGGCGGAACAACTCGCGCTCGTTGCGCTGCGCAACTCAGGTTCCGCGGCGCAGATTATCGCATTGGGAATCGTCACCATCATTCTCGCGCCGGTGGCGGAGGAAATATTATTTCGCGGCGTGCTATATTCCGCTATTGCGCAATACGGACATCGGCAGATTGGCGTCTGGATGTCGTCGGTGATATTTGCGCTCATCCACGCGAACGTTGCCATTTTCATTCCGCTACTGGCCCTCGCATTGTTGTTGGTCTGGCTTTATGAAAGAACCGGTAATCTGCTCGCGCCCATCACTGCGCACGCCGTTTTTAATGCGATCAATTTCATCATGTTTTTCATTGTCGATCCGAGGCGGTCGCCGACTGAGATATGAACGAGTTTGAACTGATCAGCCGCCTGACGCAGTCCTTGCCGACGAACAATTCCGTGGTGGTCGGAGCAGGGGACGATTGCGCGGTGCTGGAATGCGGCAGTCCGAACCAGCAACTGTTATTCAAAACAGACGCCATCGTGGAGGGCATTCATTTCACCCGTGAGACGCCACCGGAGAAGGTTGGTCGCAAGGCTTTGGGCCGATGCTTGAGTGACATTGCGGCGATGGCAGGAACGCCCAGCGCGGCGTTGATTACGATTGCGTTGCCGAAAGACTATTCCGTGGACTACGTGGAAAAGCTCTACGCCGGAATCAATGCCTTGGCTCGCGACACGAATGTCGCAATCAGTGGCGGCGAGACGACGACGAATCCGGATCGAGTAATGATTTCCATCGCGCTGATTGGTTACGTTCCGCGGGGCAAAGCGGTGTTGCGCAGAGGCGCGCAGGTCGGCGATGCGATTTTTGTTTCCGGCGAATTGGGTGGTTCTATCAGCGGTAAACATCTGGATTTTACGCCACGTCTGGCGGAAGCGCGTTGGCTTGCGGAGAGTTTTTCGATTCACGCGATGATGGATGTGAGCGACGGATTGGCCGGTGACTTGCGCCACATTTTGAAAGCGAGTCGGGTTGGAGCTGAACTGCTGAAAAGTGCCGTGCCGATCAGTCAAGCGGCGAAGGAGATTGCGAGGCGTGGTGACGCAGCGAAACCCGCATTCGTCGCGGCGCTGACGGATGGAGAAGATTTTGAATTGCTGTTCACGGTCGCGAGCAAAGATGCCGTGCGACTGTTGGATGGTTGGAAGGCTGCGTTTCCGGAGGTGAAGCTCAGTTGTATTGGAAAAATTATCGCTGAGGAAGGCATTCGGTTACGCGATCAAACCGGAGTGCGTCCGCTTACTGCGCATGGCTACGTTCATTTCTCATAGTCCGGCGGAGACGGAATCGCTCGGGGAGAAATGGGGTCGTGAAGCGCAACGCGGCCTGGTCATTGCGCTCAGCGGCGATTTGGGCGCGGGTAAAACACAACTCGTGCGTGGATTGGCGCGAGGACTTGGCGTCGCGACGCGCGTGCATTCGCCGACGTTCACGTTGGTGAATGAATACGGCGGCGGGCGACTGAAATTGTTTCATCTCGATCTCTATCGCCTCGAAACGACGGAGCAACTTCACAGTGCCGGCATCGAAGAGTTTTTGCAGCCTGACGGCGTCGCGGTGATTGAATGGGCGGAACGATTGGAAGGCGGAGACTGGAAGATAGAAGATGGAAGAACCAGAAAAGTATACATCGAAGTCTTGAGCGAAACGGAGCGGCGAATTGTTTATGAAGATTTTGGCGTTTGATTTCAGTTCTCCGCAACGCAGTGTCGCCGTCTGGAATGGTTCGGCCATCGCCAGCGAAATCGTGGACGTATCGCCGGGACGCGACATGAAACCGTTGGCGCTAATCGAACGCGCTTTAACTGACGCCGGGTTGCCGCGCGAAGCGATTGATTGCATCGCCGTGGGACTCGGGCCGGGATCTTATACGGGTATTCGCGTGGCGCTTTCATTGGCGCAAGGCTGGCAATTGGCAGCCGGAGTGAAACTCATCGGAATGAGCAGCGCCGCAGCGATTGCATCACAAGCTGCCGCGAGCGGTGTTGATGCGAGCTTCAATGTGGTGGTGGATGCGCAGCGTGGGGAATTTTACGTGGCACGTTACGTTGCAGAAGATGGCGACGCGCGAGAAACCGAAGCGTTACGATTGATGACCGCAGCGGACGTACGCGAATTGAAACAGCGAGGTGAATTACTGGTCGGACCGGAAGTGACGCGTTGGTTTCCGCAAGGCAGACCGGCTTTCCCTTCGGCGGTGGCGATTGCGAAGTGGGCGCGCGGACAAACGGATTTTGTTCCGGGCGAAACGTTGGAGCCGATTTATCTGCGACAAACGGAATTCGTCAAAGCACCGCCGCCGCGGAAAGTATCCTTCACGGATTAAGCCGGGCGATTGTTCAAATCGCCCGCCGTCTTCAGTCGTCGGCGTTCGCGCAGGAATTCGATGATGCCTGGCAACACCGACAGGATGATGATGACGAGAATTACGGCGGAGAAATTCTTCTTCACCATTTCCAGGTTGCCGAAGAAATAGCCAGCCGGTAGCAACAGCCCGATCCAGAGTAGCGCGCCCGTGACGTTATAGACCATGAAGCGGCGATAGGTCATCGCGCCGATGCCAGCGACGAACGGAGCGAACGTGCGAACGATGGGAACGAAGCGAGCGATGATGATCGTTTTGCCGCCGTAACGTTCGTAGAATTCGTGAGTTTTTTGAAGATGCTTGGGCTTTATCAGGCGTGGATATTTTTCGGAAAGTTTCTTGCCGAAAAACTTCCCGATTCCGTAATTCGCCGAATCACCCAGGATGGCGGCTGCAATCAACGCGACGAACAGAATCCAGAAATTAAGTCCGTCGGGTCGAGCTGCCAGAGCACCAACAGCGAAGAGAAGTGAGTCGCCCGGCAAGAACGGCGTCACCACCAATCCGGTTTCGCAGAAGATAATCAGGAAGAGGATCACGTAGAGCCACGGACCGTATTGAGCGACGAGGTCATCCAGGTGCTTGCTCATGTGCAGCACGATGTCGATGAACTTCTTCAGAATCTCCATGATGATTCGATGGCAGCAGCGTTTGATGACGGACGCATCCGATTACGGACCGAGTCAGTAATACGTCAGAGCTTCAGCGGCGTGCTGGAGCGTTCGTTGCTCCCGGGGCAGCGGCAGCCTGACCGACAATGATGCCGTGCTTGGCGAGGATCGGCGCGTAATCGGGATGAGTCTTACCGTAATCCGCCAGTTTCTGGGCGGCGCCTTGAAGGACGCGAAGTTGTTGTTCGAAGGAGGTGCCTTGTTTTTCCAGGTTCGCCATGAACTGTGCGACCTGCGTGGCCTGCGGTTGAATCTGTTTGGCCAAGCCGTTGTTGAATTTGGCTTCGCGCCAGAAGAATAGACTGACAGCAACCACTACGACCAGCAGGACCAGACGGAGCGTGTGAGTTTGCGACTCCAAGGCAGCGCACGTGGCTTTCAACTCCTGCAACTCCGACGCCGGCGTTGCGGCAGGTATGGTCGGAGCCGGAGCTGATTCAGATGACGATGGGAGATTCGTAAGATCGCTCATAAAAAATTATCGTTTGGCAGGAGCCGGGTTGGTCGCGGGTTTGGCAGCTTGCCGGTTGATGATGGAATCCAGAACCGGATTGATGGCCGGATTGGTTTTGGCGTATTCGAGGCTGTCATTCAGCAGGCTGCGCATGACGTTTTCCGTGTTTTGCATGACGGAAGCCTGGCTGACGAGCACCTGATAATTCCGCAGCGTCCGCGTGCTGTTGTAATAATTGAATCCGCTCACGATGACCGCGACAGCTCCGAGCATCAGAGCCCAATTCAAAATGGTTGTCGTTCCGTTGTTTTTCATAAATCAGGTCGCGCGAGTCTAACGGCTCACGAAGGGAAGTCCATTGAGTTTTTGTCGGCGCTATTGCGGAACAGGGCGATGCCAGATGTAGCGCGCCAACACCACGCGCAGCACGGCGACGAGTGGGATCGCCAGAATGCCGCCCAGAATGCCGCCGAGCAAAACCGTTCCGGCCATGATGGAAATAATCACCGTCACCGGATGCAGCCCGACGCGGTCGCCCATAATCTTCGGTTGAATCACGAAACCTTCCAGTGTTTGAACCACGGCGAAAACCAAAAGCACCAGCGCCGGATGTTGCCAATCGCCAAACGCCACGATTGCGATGATTAACGCGGTGACGCAGGTTGTGATGGCGCCGAGGAACGGAATGATGGTTAACACCGTTGCCATGACGCCGAGCAATAACGAATACGGCAGTTTGATGAGAACGAATCCGATGGTGTAGAGGATGCCGTCGCAAATCGCTACCAACACCTGACCGCGGAAAAACGCGACGATGTAGTTGTTAATGGAGTTCAGGATGAAGACGGTTTCGTCCTTAAACTTGGAATCCTGCACCGGCAGATAATCGCGCCATCGATCGCTGATGCCGCGTTTCTCGAGCAAAAAATAAAAGGCGTAAATTGGAATCAATGACAGTCCGGCAATGACGCCAAAAACTGTGCCGACAAAACCCACCACCTGCCGCAACCATTCACCGAAGCGCGGCAGTAACTTGGCGAAGTAATCGGTGACCGAATTCAGTGCGCTGGGAGGTTCCAGATGCTGTGGAGCAGTGGCCTCAACCGTTTCGACATCAACGGTAGTTGGTGGGGTGTTTGTGCCAGGAGTTGTGACGAGGGACGTCACGGATTTGAGAAATTCAGCACCTTGTTTCGGCAGCCATTTCGGCGGATTGTTGGCCAATTCAGCAGCGCGTTCCGGAAGTTCCGTGGTGAGCGCGGAGGATTTTTTGGCGAGTTCCTGCGCCTGAATTACCAGTTGCGGAACGACACTGGCCGTGAGGCCCAGCACAATCAACATCGCCATCGCGAAAACCAACACAATTGCTCGCAGCCGCGGTACTCCGCGCCCGACGAGCCAATCGACGACCGGATCAAGTAAGCAGGCGATCACCGCCGCGACCGCAATCGGCCAGATGACCGGAGATAGCACGTTCAGCACTTTCCCGAGTCCCCAAACCAACGCCACCACCAGCGCTACGATGGTAGCGATGGCCAGACCGGTTAACGCGGACCAAATGATTCGCGCCTGTTTATCGGTAGGAGGTGGCATGCTCATGGGTTCTGATGGGGGGCAGTTTTCCGACTTTCATCCTGCGGCACAATGGAAAATTCAGGGGCAGATTGTAGTCAGTTTCTGCGGTATCAGTCGCTCAATGGTCCGCAAAAAAGTTGCGTGGTGTATAAAAATTCCACGCGTCCGTTTTGTTGATGCGTATTGAAAATTTCGCGCAGCCGTTGAAGCATGGCGTCGCAACCGGGTTCGCCTTCGGCTGGAGCGTAAGACGAGGAAAACAGTCGTCCTTTCAATCCATCGAAATCAAACTCCTGCCCGTAAGGAAAAGTCTGAAGCTTCGGAGTGCTGCCGAAGAACTCGCGCAGTGGTTCAGATGTGATTCTTCGATGATTGACGCGTTCGTAGTCCGTTCCGAACTCGCGCAATAATTCTTCGTAGGCGATGAGGAACGGCGTCGTATCTGTTTGTCGATCGTTCCAGAGCAACGCTACCCATCCGCCCGGTTTCAGAATACGGGTAAACTCAGCCTTGGCGCGTTTCTGGTCGAACCAATGAAACGCCTGTCCCGCAACGATGAGATCAATAGACTGAGCCGGCAATCCGGTGTCTTCGGCGGGAGCGGAGATGCTGGTGAAGTTGGAGTGATGCCCGAGCAGCTTCTCGGCTGCGGCGCGCATTTCAGGATTAGGTTCAACGGCGAAGACGCGTTTGGCCCGCGGCAGAAGTTGTTCGGTCAATTTGCCGGTACCTGAACCGACATCAGCGATAATTGCGTCGGAATTTAAGCCGCATTCGGCTTGGAGATATTGAATCGCTTCAGTCGGGTAACCGGGACGGAAGCGGAGATAATTTTCGACGCGATTGGAAAAACGTTGCGTGGGCGACAGCATAATTGCGCCGCGTTCAGCTCTGACCGAGCTTGCGAGATTTCTCAGTGGCAGCGCGCACGGCGCTCATCACTGTGCCACGCAGCTTGCCTTTTTCCAGCTCGTGCAAACCTTCAATCGTCGTGCCGCCCGGACTGGTGACCTGATCTTTCAACGCGCCCGGATGTGCGCCGGTTTCCAAGACCATCTTTGCGCTACCTAATACGGTTTGCGCAGCGAGTTTCGTCGCTACATCGCGCGGTAATCCTGCGGCCACGCCGCCGTCACTCAATGCTTCGATGAATTGATACACATACGCCGGACCGCTACCGCTCAATCCGGTCACAGCATCGAGCAACGATTCTTTCACCTGCAACGCCACGCCGACTGCCGCGAGAAGTTTCTGCACCAATTCGCCATCGGCTGCGGTGGCAGATTTTCCGAGTGCAAACGCACTGGCGGATTCACCGACGAGCGCAGGCGTGTTCGGCATCACGCGGATGACACGCGCTCCAGTTGGCAGCGCGCTTTCGAGTTTCGCGGTAGGAACGCCGGCGGCGATAGAAATAAGCAGGTGATCGGCGGAAAAACTGTTGCGAATTTCGCCAAGAACAGCGGCGGTTTGATCGGGTTTGACCGACAGGAAAATCACTTTAGCTGATTTGGCGACTTCGACATTGGAAGCAGCGGCTTTGCCTCCGGTTTCGTGCGCAAAAGCGTCTCGCGCCGCGGCGATGGGGTCGCTGGCGAACAAATGCGCCGGATCAGCAAGGCGCGCTCGAACGAGACCCCGCGCGAGAGCGGTAGCCATTTTGCCTGCGCCAAGGAAACCAATGGAGAGCGATGCTGCCATGGGCGGGTTTGTAACAGGTTGATGAGCCGGGTGAAAGCTGAAAACCAGATGGGCGGCCGTGTCATCGGGTTCAAAATAAACCATTGCCACGGTGCTTTCCTTTGCTAATCTCTGCGTCCCTTTTCGTCGGGTAACCGGCGTAGGGCGAACGGCTCTTCGTTTCCGAGTGGAAGCGGTGAATGAGCCATAACAACATCGAAAACAATCCCGTGTTCCGCGGGATGCTCTGAGAAAATCGGAGTTTTAACCAAAGGAAACATGTTAAGCATCGGCGTTAAAGAATTGTTGGAAGCAGGTGTCCACTTCGGTCACCAGACCAAGCGTTGGAATCCCAAGATGAAGCCGTTCATCTTCGACGCGCGCAATGGGATTCACATCATTGACCTCAGCAAAACCGTACAGCAGCTCGAAGCCGCGTGCGAGTTCCTCGCCAAAACCGTGGCCAAGGGTGGCAAAGTCATCTTTGTCGGGACGAAAAAGCAGGCCCAACAGGCCGTGAAAGAAACCGCCAAGGAATGCGGTCAGCTTTATGTCACCGAACGTTGGCTCGGCGGTACGCTCACGAATTTCCAAACGGTCAAGCGCTCGCTCGCTCGGTTGAAAGAAATCGAGAAGATGGAAGCGGACGGCTCGATCAACAATTACGTCAAGCAGGAGCAGGCGGTGCTGCGTCGCGAAGCCGCGCGCCTGGTGAAGTATTTCGACGGTATCCGCAGCTTGAACGGTAACCCCGGTGCGATGTTCGTCGTGGACGTGAAGCGCGAGCACAACGCTGTGGCGGAAGCGCGTAAGCTGAAGATTCCGGTTGTGGCAATCACTGATACGAACGCGGATCCGGACCTCGTGGATTATCCGATTGCGGGTAACGATGATGCCATTCGCTCGGTGCGATTGATTCTGGCGACGATCGGCCAGACGATCACCAAGGCGATGGCTGAGTACGAATCGAAGACCAGCCGCCGTAAGCAAACCGAGGAACAGCCGGCAACTGAAGCTGCTCCCGTCAGCGCAGAAGCGGCCCCGGCTGCTCCAGTAGCGCCGGCAGCCTGATTTCGGACGTGCGGCGGTGCGGCTGAAGAACACCGCCGCGCGTAATCCGAATCAGGATTGGAGAGTAACAACCAATAACTTTCAACAATCAACGATACATTTTTATGGCTGAAATTACTGCTGCCAACGTCGCGAAACTCCGCGAGATGACCGGCGCGGGCATGATGGAATGTAAGAAGGCGCTCGTCGAAGCGCAGGGTGACATGGATAAAGCGGTGGATAATCTCCGCAAATCCGGCGCTGCCAGCGCGGCGAAAAAGTCTTTGCGCGAGGCGCGTGAAGGCATTATCGCACAACATATCACTCCCGGTGGCAAAGCCGGTGTGCTGGTGGAAGTGAACTGCGAAACCGACTTCGTGGCGCGCAACGAAAGTTTCAAAGCGTTCTGCGACGAAGTGGCCCGCAAGATTGCAACTGATCCCAACGTGGATCTGGAAGCCGACCGCCAGGCGGCCGTGGGTAAGATCGGTGAAAACATCAAGATCACCCGCAACGCCCGACTTGAAGTCAGTGGCAACGGATTGGTCGCCGCTTACATTCATACCGGCGGTAAAGTCGGCGTGCTCGTCGAAGTGGGCGCAGGCAAAGCGGAAACCACAAACCGCGATGAATTCAAGCAGCTCGTGAAAGATATCACGTTGCAGATTGCTGCCGGCAATCCGCAGGCGGTGTCACGCGAGCAGGTTGCTCCCGAAGTGGTCGCCAAAGAACGTGAAATCGCAGCGCAGTCAGATCGCCTCAAAGGCAAGCCGGCGCAGGCGATGGAAAAGATTCTCCAAGGTATGTTGGAGAAGTTCTACCAGACCTACTGCCTCGTGGATCAAGGCTTCGTGAAACGGAATGCCGAAGTCAGCGTGAAAGATCACGTGGCCGAAGTGGCTAAGCAATTGGGTGATGAAATCACCATCCGCCGCTTCGTTCGTTTCCAGGTGGGCGAAGCGCCTGCCGCGTAAGCTGACAAATCTCCAAGTTCAAAAGGGCGTCCTGCAAAGGACGCCCTTTTTCATTTCCTGAAATCTGCGGATGGCTTTCGTGCGGCGCTGACGGCCCGCAGGACAGAGTGGCGAAAGCTATTCTGGCTGAAGCTGGATTGTTCGCGAGCGAATCAATCTTCTTTCACGAATGCGATGGTAATGCCGTCGCCGGGAAGAATCAGGTGGCGACCTTCGAATTTCGCCGGCTGAACGATTGTTCCGCCTTCGAGTTCGAATACGTAATCTTCGAGACCATCGGCTTTCCATGTGCCTTTGAGATTCCGAACCTCTGATGAGCCGGGCTGAGCCACCTGCATTTTCAGTTCGGCAAAATTCCGGAGGTAAACGTTTTTATCGGGGGCAGCGACAATGATGGCTTTACCGAAACGTTCTTCGAGCCAGGCGCGAATCTGAGCGGCTTCCTGACGTGAAACGTTCCGTGTGCGCCGGTAGGCCAGCAGTGAACCGCTTGGATTGAAGTGCCAACGGCCGAGAAGTTTTTCGCCGTCGTATTTGGCGGATTTGCCGGTTTCGAGAAAGTTACGCAAATCGCCAAGGTCGGGTTTTACAGTTGCCCAGATTTCGCGGAGCAAATCGGGATTCTCAAAAATCGCTTTTGCGGACGGTTGTTCCAACACTTCGCGAATCGGCGTGCCGCGCAAGCGCATTTCGGCAAATCCGTTGTCGCTGCCGAGCGCTTGAAATTCCTGACGTTCGCCCAGTGAGAGGAAACCCGGATAACGCAGAAAACGCGCTTCGAGCAGTGAATTCTGGAACAGCAAACCCGCGAGATCCGCAGTGTCGTAAAACGTTTTGTCGAACGGATCAATCGCCTTGGCGACGCGATTCATTTTGGTGCTTTCGAGGTCGCGGCCCAGTTTGTTGAGCAGGCGGACGGATTTGGGATCTTCTTCCGAAGAGGAAAGTTGCACGGTCCAGTAGCTGAACGCGTGAATGACAAACGCCAGCAGGACGAGATAAGCGACGCCATTCAGCAATCCAAGGCAAATGCCAACGCGGGCGTTGAGTCGTTCCCACAACGCGAGTCGGAGGTCGCCCGCTTTGTATTTGTAATAAACGTCCACCTTTTGATGCACAAAATGCGCGCCGACGTGGATGAGAATCATGATCAACAGAAATCCCAGAAACGGCGGCATAATCCAGAGCCAGATGGGGTTTTTTACGCCGAAGATGCCGAGGATGGGGCCAAAAATTTTCCCGACGAGAACGGCGAGCATGGCGGCGAGAAAAATTCCAAGGAAAGTAATGCCGCCGCGGATGGCGCCTTGCGCGTGGCCCGCGTAGCCGAAGCCCGCCAGCAATAAAAGTGTGAGCAACCAGATTGTCATGTGCAGAACTTAAAAATCCACGTGAGGAAAAGCACGCGTAAAATTGCGCGGCGAGATTCGTCTTGGTCTGTCGTCGCGGGCCGCTAACCTTCGCTCGTGAGCAAGAAGAGCGGGAAAATTGCAGAACGGATTGCGGCATTTCAGGGCGGCATGCTGGACGCGCATTATCTCGGTTACTTCGATTGCTTCAATCGCCAGGAATTTTACGAAGCGCACGATGTGCTCGAAGAATTGTGGTTGGCGGACAAGTACGGTCCTACTGGCGATTTTTACAAAGGATTGATTCAATTAGCCGGTGCGTTTGTGCATTTGCAAAAGGAGCGACTGCGACCGGCGGCAGCATTGTTCAAACTCGCGCGCACGAATCTCAGCAAGTATCCGTCGTCTTACGAACAGCTCGACCTCAGCGAAGTTTTGCAATTGATCGAGTGTTGGCTGGGTTGGTTGGAAGCGGAAAATTTTTCGCGTAATCCGTTGCGCGCGCAACCGGCGCCGAAATTGACCGTGGCGCATTAATAATTTTTTGACTGACGACAGATTCGATTGTTGCGGTTGGTCAAAAAGAGACTTTTGAGGGGCGACTTCGTTGAATTCGTTTCTCCTATCATCGCAAAACAATTTTCGCTCACTGTTTGCCAAGGGATGATTTTCCGTAATGAACAAGTTCGCGGAGACTGTTCCGCGGATGAAGATGCCGCACTTTAAGACCTTGGATGCCAACGAAGCCGTTGCTCAAATTGCCTACCAACTCAGCGAAGTCATAGCGATTTATCCGATCACGCCATCGTCTCCGATGGGTGAATGGGCGGATCAATGGGCGGCGAGCGGATTGAAAAATCTGTGGGACACCGTGCCGTCGGTGGTGGAGATGCAAAGCGAAGGCGGCGCGGTCGGCGCAATTCACGGCGCGCTGCAAACCGGTTCGCTTGCGACGACATTCACCGCGTCGCAAGGCCTGCTCCTGATGATTCCCAATATGTATAAGATCGCCGGCGAACTCACGCCGACGGTTTTTCATATTGCCGCGCGATCGTTGGCAGCGCAGGGGCTTTCAATTTTTGGCGATCACCAGGACGTGATGGCCGCGCGGCAAACAGGTTGGGCGATGTTGTGTTCCAACTCAGTGCAAGAGGCGCACGACCTGGCGCTCATCGCTCATGCCGCGACGCTCGAATCACGAATTCCGTTTCTGCATTTCTTCGATGGTTTCCGCACGTCGCATGAGGTCGGCAAGATTGAGCTGATTGAACGCGATGTCGTGCGCGCGATGATTGATGAAGAACGGGTTTTGGAACATCGGTTGCGCGGGTTGACGCCGGATCGACCGGTGTTACGCGGCACGGCGCAAAATCCGGACGTTTATTTTCAGGCGCGAGAAACGGTCAATCCGTTCTATGACAAATGTGCGGACATCGTGGAGCAGGCGATGACGAAATTTGGCGAACTGACGGGACGGCACTATCGCCTTTATGAATATCACGGTGCGCCCGATGCGGAATATGTCGTCGTTTTGATGGGGTCAGGATGCGAAGCGGTGCACGAGACAGTGGATTATCTGAACGCCCAAGAAGGTAAATTCGGCGTATTGAAAGTGCGGTTGTATCGTCCTCTGGATGCGCGGCGGCTGGTCGCAGCGTTGCCGTCGAGCATCAAGGCGATTGCTGTTTTGGATCGCACGAAAGAGCCCGGCGCCGGAGGAGAACCGCTTTATCTCGATGTCGTCAATGCTCTCGCGGAAGTGGCGGCGGAATCCGCCGGCACGGGAAATGAAAGATTCACACGCCCGCCCCGAGTTGTCGGCGGGCGTTATGGTTTATCGTCGAAAGAATTTACGCCTGCGATGGTCAAGGCGGTGTTTGAAAACCTGACCATTGCGATTCCGAAGAATCATTTCACGGTCGGAATCAACGATGATGTAACGCATACGAGTCTGCCGGTGGATGAATCGTTTTCCGTCGAGCCACCGGACGTAGTGCGGGCATTGTTTTACGGATTGGGTGCGGACGGAACAGTCGGCGCGAACAAGGAATCCATCAAAATCATCGGCGAAAACACAAATAACTACGCGCAAGGTTACTTCGTGTATGACTCGAAGAAATCCGGCGCGATTACGATTTCGCATCTGCGCTTCGGGCCGAAGCCGATTCGTTCCACGTATTTGATCACGCAGGCGAATTTTGTCGCGTGTCATCAACCGGTGTTTCTCGAGCGGATGAACGTGACGGAATGCCTCGTGTCGGGTGGCACGGTCTTGCTCAATTCGCCGCATAAACCCGAAGAAGTTTGGAAACATCTGCCACCGGAAACGCAACGCGATCTCATCAAGAAACAGGCAAAGCTTTACACTATTGATGCGATGCGCGTGGCGCGGGCGGCGGGTATGGGGCCGCGCATTAACACGGTGATGCAAACGTGTTTCTTCAGCGTGTCCGGTGTGTTGCCGAAGGATGAAGCGATTCAAGCCATCAAGAATTCCATCCGGAAAGCATACGGCAAAAAGGGCGAGGAGATTGTCGCGAAAAACATCGCCGCTGTGGACATGACACTTGCGAATCTGTTTGCCGTGCCCGTGCCGGCGACAGAGGAAAGCGTTGTGGCGATTCGTCCACCCGTGCCGGCGCACGCTCCGGCGTTTGTGCGGAATGTGCTCGGACCGATTGTCGGTGGTTGTGGCGATCGATTGCCGGTAAGCGCGTTGCCGGTTGACGGAACGTTTCCGACGGCGACGGCAAAATGGGAGAAGCGAAATCTGGCGACGGAAGTGCCGGTGTGGGATCCGGACGTGTGCATTCAATGCGGCAAATGCGTGTTTGTGTGTCCGCATGCGACGATTCGCAGCAAGGTTTATGAACCGTCATTCAATCACGCGCCGGAGACGTTTAAATCTGCGGACGCGCGATTGCCGGAGTGGAAGGGGAAGAAGTTTACGATTCAGGTGGCGGTGGAGGATTGCACCGGCTGCGGCGTGTGTGTGGACGTTTGTCCGGCGCGCAACAAATCCGAAGCGAAACTCAAAGCGATTAACATGCGTCCGCAAGCGCCGTTGCGCGAAGCGGAGGTGAAGAACTGGGATTATTTCCTCACGATTCCGGAACTGGATCGGCGCACGGTTTCCACGAACAACGTGCGCGGGATGCAGGCGTTGGAGCCGTTGTTTGAATTTTCCGGTGCGTGCGCAGGCTGCGGTGAAACGCCGTATATCAAATTACTCACGCAATTGTTTGGCGACCGAATGGTCGTGGCGAATGCGACCGGTTGTTCATCCATTTACGGCGGAAATCTGCCGACGACACCGTGGTCCACGAACAAAGACGGTCGTGGTCCGGCGTGGTGTAATTCGTTGTTTGAAGACAATGCGGAGTTTGGATTGGGCTTCCGCGTGAGTATCGACAAGCAACGGGAATTTGCCGCTGAGTTGTTACGCAAACTCACGCCGAGCGTGGGTATTGATCTGGTGGAAGCGATTCTTCTCGCTGATCAAAAAGACGAAGCGGGAATTTACGAGCAACGCGAGCGCATTGCGGAATTGAAGAAGCGATTGGCAGGAAACACGTCGCCGGAAGCGAGACGATTATTGGCGGTGGCGGACATGCTCGTGCGCAAGAGCGTGTGGATTATTGGTGGCGATGGCTGGGGCTATGACATCGGTTATGGCGGATTGGATCATGTGTTGGCGAGCGGGCGAAATGTGAAAGTGTTGTTGCTCGATACGGAGGTTTATTCCAACACGGGCGGACAGGCATCGAAATCCACACCGCGCGGCGCGGTGGCGAAGTTCGCTGCAAGTGGTAAACCGGCGGCGAAGAAAGACCTCGGTCTAATCGCGATGACTTACGGGAATATTTACGTCGGTTGCGTCGCGATGGGCGCGAAGGATGAACACACGTTGAAGACGTTTCTCGAGGCGGAGGCGTATGACGGGCCGGCGTTGATCATCGCGTACTCACATTGCATCGCGCACGGCATCAACATGTCCACCGGTTTGCAAAATCAAAAAGCAGCGGTGAACTCGGGGCACTGGTTGTTGTATCGCTACAATCCGGATCGCGCAGCCAAAGGCGAGAATCCGTTACAACTGGATTCGCAAACGCCACGAATCAAACTTGGCGAATATCGCGCGTTGGAAAACCGGTTTAAGATGCTGGACAAGAGTCATCCGGAACACGCGAAGGTCTTGCTCGCGCGGGCGCAGGAGGAAGTGAATCTGCGATGGAAGTTGTATCAACACCTGGCAGCGCGGGATTTGAAGACCGAAGGAACAAACGGAACGAGTGCAGCGCCGAAGCCGACACCAGCGCCAGCGACAGTGGAGAATTGAACATGAGCGTCGCGATTTTCACCGTGCGACTGGTCACTCGGGTTAACCCTGGCAGTAACGGGTGGTTTGCCAATTGTCGGTAGCACACAACCGAATCAAATATTATGGATCTCAGCACAACCTATCTCGGTTTGAACCTGCGTTCGCCACTGGTGCCGTCTGCTGCCCAGCCGCTGACGGAGAACGTGGACAACATTAAACGTATGGAAGACGCAGGCGCGGCAGCGGTCGTGATGCACTCGTTGTTCGAGGAACAGCTATCGCTTGAGCGCCGCGAGATCTTCGACAGCATGATTCAGGGCACGGAAAGTTTTGCCGAGGCGCTGACGTACTTTCCGGAGCCGGCCGAATTTCACGTCGGGCCGGAGTTGTATTTGAACAACATCGCGAAAGCCAAAGCGTCGGTGGGTATTCCGATTATCGCGAGTTTGAATGGTTCGACGCCGGGCGGCTGGATTGATTACGCCAAAGAAATTCAGAACGCCGGTGCGGACGCGATTGAGTTAAACATCTATTGGATTCCCACCGATCCGTCACTGAGTTCGATCCGGATTGAAGACACGTATGTGGATATTCTGCGATCGGTGAAAGAGCAGGTGGAGATTCCGGTCGCCGTGAAGCTGAGTCCGTTCTTTACGAATTTCGCGAATATGGCGCGGCGGCTCGAAGCGGCGGGTGCGGATGGGCTGACGCTGTTCAATCGGTTTTATCAGCCGGACCTCGATTTGGAATCGCTCGAGGTGACACCGCATATTTTATTGAGCACCCCGATGGCGATGCGGGTGCCGCTGCGGTGGATTGCGATTTTGCGTGATCAGGTGAATCTGAGTCTGGCGGCGACGAGCGGAATTCATCGCGCTACGGATGCAATTAAAATGCTGATGGCGGGCGCGGATGTAACGATGATGTGCTCGGCGTTGTTGCGCCACGGTGTGAAACATCTGGCCACCGTGGAGAACGAAATTCGTGATTGGATGTATGAACACGAATACGAGTCGGTGACGCAAATGCGCGGCAGCATGAGTCAAAAGAACTGCCCGGATCCGGCGGCGTTCGAACGAGCGCAATACATGCGGGCGGTTTCCAGCTATCGCGTGTAAATCTGACGGTAGATCGTTTTCGCTCCGCGGTTACGAGGGGGATGAGGAAAGATTGATTTGGGTCAAAACTGCAAAGGGATGGGATGGAGCGTCGGCTTGATTCTGGTTTTCGTAAACTTTACTCTGCAGGAGTTCGTCGGAGCTGGATGCGTGCGGCGAATGGACCCGGGAAGAATTTCTGAAGGGGCGGCAGTGTTTGCCGACTTCGGAGCTTAGCTTAAAAATTTCATGCTCGGTGAAGGTATTATCAAAGGCATGGCGGAAACGGCCCGAAATTTTTTGGGCAGTTACGTCAGCGATGAACGGTTGACCACCGTTCAGTATCCCGAGGAGCGACTGCCACAGCTCGAAAATGCCCGGCAATTTCCGTTTCTGGTTTACGACGGCGATGATTGGCAAAAGGGGTTGCGCTGTGTTTCGTGCCAGATTTGCGAAAAGGAATGTCCGCCCAAGTGCATTTACATCGTCAAGAGCAAGGACAAGAAACCGGATTACAAAGGGCAGCCCCAGTTTTATCCGGCGGTTTTCGATATTGATTTATCGGTATGCATGAGTTGCGGCATTTGCGCGGAAGTTTGCCCGTTTGAATCCATCAAGATGGACACGAATTACGAATGGAGTCGGACGGATCGTTTCGGAAGTCTGTTGGTTCACAAGGAACAACTCGCGAAGCCGAACACGCATTATCACGAGATTCATCCGACCGATGCCGCGGCGTCGGATGCGGTATTGGCGGCGGAAATCGCCAAAGCTCAGGCTAAAGCGAAAGCTGCTGCGGAAGCCAAAGCCAAGGCGGCTGCGGCTCAATCCACTGCCGTTCCGGCTGCCGCATGAGGAATTGCATGGCGAACATATTGAGCGGAATCGAGAAGCTCCCGGCTTCAATATCCAGACTCCAGCGAAGCTTCAGTTCTCAAGTTCGAATCGCTCGGCGGTTGTCCCGACCTCGGCTGGCGGCGGCCTGGTGTTGCTCTGAAATCTGGAGTCGGGAGTTTGGTGCTTCTTAACCCATGGCCGATCTCGACCAAATATTCGTCACTCTCAAACACTGGCTGCTCGGCCAGTTCGCGAATGTTTTACCGGAATGCTGGCTGCCGATTATTTCCATTCTGCTGTCCCTCGCACCAATCCTCATCGTGTTCCCGTCGTTCTTCGCGATCATGACGGTTATGGAGCGCAAAGGACTGGGACGAATTCAGAATCGTTACGGCCCGAATCGCGTTGGTCCGTTCGGTCTGCTGCAACCGGCTGCTGACGGCATTAAGGCGTTGATCAAAGAAGACGTCGTGCCACGCGCGGCGGATAAGCTGGTGCATTTTCTCGCGCCACTGGTTCTCGTCGTGACGGCGTTCACGGTTTACGCCGTTTTGCCCATCGGTCGGAACATGGTCGTGCTCGATCTCGACGCCGGGCTG
>CALAYC010000191.1 GCA_937894935.1 uncultured Verrucomicrobiota bacterium | reverse complement strand
TCACGTTTCCGTTGGCGTCGAGCGTCATGGTGTAAGGCGGTTGATCCGTCTGCGTGCCGCCAAAAAGATAATCGCCGCGATGCGAACCGTTCAGCACATGCACGGCCTGCTTGATCATTTCGGTGATTTCCGTGGCGTAGGCCTGCAATTCAGGAGTTGATTTGAGGCTGTCAGCCAACGTGGCAATTTCGCTGGCGCGATCAGAAATGGTTTTCAGCGCTTTGATGCTGTCGAACGACGCTTGAGCCAGTTCAAGTTGGCGCGCGATGTTCTCCGTGAACTGAGAGTTCGTGCTGTAATCGTTTTGCAGGTCGAGCACGCGACGCAGCGCGATCGGGTCGTCTTCCGGCAATCGCACGCGTTGCCCTGTGGCCGCCTGGGCCTGCAACTTCTGTTGACGTACGGCCAATTGGCTCAGTTGCGTGATCAGCGTGTCGGAGAATGTGTTGGCAGAAACGCGCATAGTGCTTCAAGTGGCTGGGTTATCAGTTATAGGCCGATCATCGTTTCAGGTTCACCACGGTTTCCAGCATTTCATCCACCACGGTGACCAATCGGGCCGACGCGGCAAAGGCCTTTTGAAATCGCGTTAAATCAGTCATTTCCTCGTCCAGCGAAACACCACCCAACGCATCGCGCTGGCGCAGCAACATATTTTCGATGGCCTGCTGATCGCCGAGTTGCGTGTTGACGGTAGCCAATTCCTGACCGAACGCAGCCACAGTCTGGCTGTACGCCTGATTGAAACTTTGATCGTTCAGCGCCGGATGTTTCGTTTGGGCGAGACGCGCGAGCGCGAGCGCCACTTGATTATCACCGGGTGCGCCGGAAACTCCCGCTGCTTGCACGAGTGATGGATCATCCAGCAACGCTGCATTGACGCCGATGTCGGCAGCGTTCGTGCCGGTGAAGAAATTTTCACCCGTCCCGCCTGTCAGGCCGAATCCCACGCTGTGCACGGCGTTGACTTCGGTGATCAAAGCCGCGGCAAGTGAATTGATGCTGGCGCGGAGATTTCCAATTCCGACATCGCGCGCTTCAATCGTGCCTTGAATACTGCCGCCCGTAATGGCCAGCGGAGTGCCGGCGGTCGCAGCGCGCAACAGGATCTGGCCGCCGCCTGCGTCGTAAGCTTCCAACGAATCGAGTCGTTGTTGTCCGGACACCATATCCACGCCACCGATGGAGATGTTCAATGCCCCGCTCGCATCCGTGGTGATGTCTAAATTTACAAACTTTGCCAGTTCTTCGATGCGCGCCTGGCGGGTGTCGCGCAAATCGTTTGCGGTCGCACCGGACGTAATTTCTGCGGTGCGAATCATGTCGTTCAACCGCGCAATGTCGGTGAGCAATTGATTCGCGCTGGCGACTTCTGCGCCGATGGTGGTGTTGAGTGACGCTGCAAGATTGTCCAGTCGCGTATCCAGCTGATTGAACTGCAACGCGAGACTGGACGCTTTCATCAACAACGTCTGGCGCTCAGCCATCGAAGTGGGATTCGTCGAGAGGCTCTGGAACGCGTTGAACAGATTGCTGAGGCCTTCGGCGAGACTGTTGCCGCCGGTGATGCCCGCAGTGGACGTGGTGTCAATCTGCGTTCCGAGAGCGGCTTGGCCGTATTGCAACGCAAGCTGACGCGCGGCTAACGCACCGCGATTGCTGGCTTCAGCCTGAATCTGGTTATCCAGAATCGCGTTACGCAACTGCGTGATTTCGATCGCATCGGCACCGGTGCCTTGAATGCCCGCCGCGGTGACGATGGACATTGACGTCGCAATCGCCACCCGCTGACGCGCATAAGCGGGATTGTTCACGTTGGCCAGGTTTTGGCCCGCGATTTCCACGCCCGCGCGTTGCGTGCTCATAGAGCGCGCCGCGAGATTCAAGGTGCCGAACAGTCCGAGCATAAATTTTAGCCAATCGCCTGATAAACGGCGTGAGCCGGGAACGCGCCATTGCTGACGTTCATTTTGTCCGTGTAAACGGGGTTATGCGTGCCGGGCATCAGATTGCCGAGCAACCGGCTCATTAACTCCAGTGAACGGCACAGTAAAATGTGATTCTGTCGCGACCGCTGATGAATGCGGCCGAGCGATTCGTTGTTCTCCTGCACCAGGGCGGAGACGAGCGGACGATAATCCGCCGGTAACAGCGGAATCAGATCGGCAAAGGTGGCGTCGCTCGCGAGACCGAGCGCTTCGGCGACAGCAGCCTGGCATTCGATGCGCGCTTGCCGGGCGGATTTGATCACCTGGCTTTGCACTTCGATTTCGGCGGTGGCCTGCAACAAGTCTTCCGAGCGCCGACTGATGGCGTGCTCCTGTTGCAAGTCGAGGCGCGCGAGCATTTCGCCGTATTGCTGCAGTTCTTCGCGCAGAGCCTGGATCAATTTCTCAAGGGCGTCGTTCATACGTTGGGGGCACCGGATTCCGGCGCAGGGACGGAGTTGGATTCGATCTGGAGTTGTTTTGCGATCACTGTGGCCAGGCCCAACCCACCGGACCGACTCATACTTTCGGCCAGACTGTTGGTAACCATGTCCTGATAAATTCCTTTGGTAGCCGATTCTTCACCATCGGCGCTGCCAAACATGTTCTTCGTGGCGTCGGAAAGAATCTGCCGCAACAACACGGCTTCAAATTGCCGACTCACTTCGGCGATTTTTTGTGCGTCACCGAGTTTCGGTTGCCGCTCGAGTTGTTCGAGCGGAGTTTCGACCGGGCGCAGATTGGGTTGGAAAGCGGAGATATTCATGATTAACGCATAATGAGTTCCGCCTGCAACGCACCGGCCTGTTTCATCGCCTGAAATATCGCCATCATGTCGCGCGGCGTAACGCCGATCGCATTCAAACCCGCGGCGACTTTTTCAATCGTCGGCATCTCGCTCAGTGTGATGAACTGGCCTTGCTTCTCGTTCACCTTCGTGTCGGTCGCCGTAGTAATGGCAGTGTTACCGCGTTCGCTGAACGGATTCGGTTGCGACACCTGATCCGTGTTTGCGATGGAGATGGTCAGTTCGCCATGTGACACCGCGCAGGGCGAAATGCGAATGCGGGATGTTGCGACGATCGTTCCAGTTCGTTCGTTGACGATGATGCGTGCCGGCACATCGGGTTGAACTTCGATTGTTTCAACCAATGAAATAAACGGCACTGGATTCTGCGCAAACTCGGTCGGCACATTCACCCGCACGGAAGTCGAATCGACCGCTTCGGCGCTGTTGGTGAACACCGCGTTAATGGCTGCTGCCATGCGAGCTGCGGACGTGAAATCCGGTTCGCGGAGCAGCAATTCCACGAAATTGTTGCGGACGATTTCGGTCGGAATTTCTCGTTCCACCAAAGCGCCGCCGGAAATCTGCGCAACGGTCGGATGATTCTTTTGCACGCTGGCTGTGCCGTTGCCGCCGACGAAACCGCCGACTGCCAACGTGCCTTGTGCAACGGCGTAAACTTTTCCGTCCGCACCGAGCAATGGCGTTTGCAACAGCACACCGCCTTGCAGCGATTTCGCATCGCCAATCGTCGAGATCACGACGTCGAGACGCGTGCCGTTTTTCACAAACGCCGGAATGTCCGCCGTGACCATGACCGCCGCTACATTCTTCGACGAAAGCGCCGCTGCCGGAACATTCACGCCGAAGCGTTGCAACATGTTCGCGATGCTTTGCAACGTATAAACGGGGTTCTTATCACCATCGCCTGCGAGACCGGTGACCAGACCGTAACCGACGAGCTGGTTATCTCGCGCGCCGGCCACGATGGTCAGATCTTTGATGCGGGACGCGCCCCCGTATGCAAGCGGCGCGCCCAGCGCCAGGCCCAACATTACGATGTGCAGTAAATAACGCATGGTCGGATCAGAACGGGGAAATCTTTTCCCAAACGCGCGTCAACCAGCCTTTGCGCTGATTGTCGCTGATGGTGCCGTTGGACACGTACTTGATCGTCGCGTCGGCGACGTTGTAACTGAAAATCGTGTTGTTCGGCGCGATGTCTTCCGCCCGCACGACGCCGCGCAGCACCGCGTCTTGAGTTTCGCCCGCAAACGACGTAGTGCGGCGACCTTCAATCACGAGATTCTTGTTCGGCAACACATCCACCACGCGCACCGTTATGCGGGCGGTGATGCGTTCGGAATTACTGATTTTTCCGCCGCCATCGAAGCTCTGCGCGGAATTCATTTTAATCGCAGGCAACTTGCCGTTGTGCGTCAGCAAACCACTCGCAGTCGGGCTGTAAAGAAACGAACTGATGCTCGCGTCCAACGCCGTGGTTTTGCCGGTGGATGTGGAATTATCTTTCGTGGCGGTGTTGTTCTCCTGCACGAGAATCGTGAGCAAATCGCCCACAGCTGCCGCGCGTTTATCGGCGACGATGGCCTGTGAGGATTCATCTTTCCACAATGATTGTGCGGTGGCGGAAGCAGCGTTCAGCAACATCGCACTCAACAAAGCGGAACGACCCAGCGAGAGCCAGGTGCGAGTCGTGGAGCGGCGCGGCTTTACCGTGAGATAACCGCTGCCCATGAAATTCGCTTCGGCATCGGCAAATCGGATTGGATCAGGCCGGGCCGCAGTTGCGGTTGACGTCGGCGCTTGAGGGGCGACGGGCGCACCGGGTGGGTTAGAGGGTGACAAGGATGGTTTCTTCATTGTGTACCTTTCCACGAAACTCGCGTTTGGATTTCAGATTCCGAACCCGGACAGTTTGCCCCGGCAAACCATCCTCCAGGACTTCCACTTTCACCGACAAAATCATGCCGCCGTCGCGAATCACCGCTTCCGCGACTTTGCCGCGTTGCACGATGGGACGCAGGCGCAACGAGCGACTGGTTAATGGCAGACCGGGAGAAATGCTTTCCGCCAACTCCAGACCGGGCGTATCAAAATCCAACGTGGTGAGCGGATCGCGAGTGGTGAGCAAATCGCGACGTTCCAATTGAATGTCCGCCTCGCTGACGAGTTGGCCGCGGCGCAATTGCGTGCCGGCGACATAAATTTCGCGCCAGATGCGCGCTTGCACCGGGATTTGCCACGAACCGGCAACTTCATCACCGGCCCGTAATTCAAAGCGGGCAATGAAATTCGCCGTCACACCTGCGGTCGGCAAATCAATCAGTTTCACCATGAGCGGTTCATCGATGACGTTTTGCGTCGGGACGGGACGCATGAAACGCAATTCCAGTTCACCGCGATCTTTCACGTAATCCTGCTGCAACGCCGCCGTCAGCATTTCTTTCAATTCGCTTTCGGTCAGCGCGCGCATTTTGCGGGTCACGCGGATGCTGTTAGCACCGGTCCAATTGGTGGTGACGTATTCGGGTGCAACCTCGCGCAACAGTTCGTTGATCTGGGTCGGAGTGAAAATCTGATAACGACCTGCCAGCGGCGCGGGTGCGAGGCGGAGGTGGGGAACATCCGCCGTCTCACCCGCGACGATCTGGTTAAGGTGAATTCCCGTCGCATCAACTTGTACTGCGGGGAGCAGTGACCACCCAAGGGACTCGTGAACCGCGGCTGCGGAGAGAACCAACCCTAGTGACAGGCCGGGTAGTTTAAGGAATGTAGCGACGGGAAATTTCATCAGCGAAGGAGGTTATTGCTCAATTGCATCATCTCGTCCGCGGCCTGCACGGCCTTGGAGTTCACTTCGTAAGCGCGTTGCGCCAAAATCAGATTCACCATTTCTTCCACGACTTTCACGTTCGACATTTCGAGGAAGCCCTGTTGCATGGTGCCGAAGCCGTTTTCACCGGGATTACCCGTTTCCGCCGGGCCGGACGCTTCGGTTTCGACATAAAGATTGCGACCGATCGGCTTGAGGCCGGAGGGATTCACAAAGCGCGACAACTGCACATTGAACGTCGTCGTGCCGTCCGAACCTGTCACCGTAACCTGACCGTTGCTGGAAATCGTAATGTCCGTTGTGCCGGCGGGAATCGGACCGAATCCGCCCTGCACCACGAGGCCGTCGTTCGTCACAACGCGACCATCTTTATCCACCTTCAACGCGCCATCGCGAGTGTAGGCGCGAGTGCCATCCGGCATTTGCACTTCGAAAAAGCCGTCGCCTTGAATCGCGATATCGAGCTGCGCATCGGTTTTGGTGAGTTCACCGGTGGTAAAGATTTTCGACGTCGAAACGAGTCGCGAACCGTGACCGATATCCGTGCCGGTGGGCAATTGATTGCCGCCGCCCATGTCCGCACCCGCCGCGCGCGACGAGGAGTAGAGCAGGTCCTGGAATTCGGCTTTGTTCTTTTTAAAGCCCGTGGTGCTGACGTTCGCGAGGTTATTGGAAATAACATCGAGATTCGTCTGCTGGGCTTGCATCCCGGAGGCCGATGAATAAAGCGCGCGTAACATGGCTTAAAATCAGTTAGGGTTGCCGAGTTCAGAAATCGTGCGGGCCATGCGGTCGTTGTGAATCTGCATGGTGCGTTGGTTTGCTTCGAAGCCGCGCATCACGCCGATGAGATTCGCCATCTCCAACACGCTCGCGACGTTTGAGCCTTCAAGGAAACCCTGGCGAATCGTGGTTTGCGGCGCATCGATCGGTTGAATCATCGGATCTTCCACGGTGAACAGACCTCCGCGTTGCTGTGTGAGCACTTCCGGTTGCGGAAAATCCACGACCCGTAATTTGCCGCGGGTGATACCGTTCTGCGAAATCTCGCCGTTGGGCGCGATCGTCATCTGACCGCCGGAATTCGTGTCGAGCTGAATCGGACCGGCTTCGCCCAGAATCAGGAAACCTTGTTTGTTCGTAAGTTGGCCGGAGGAATTGATGTGAAATTCACCGTCCCGCGTATAGGCCGTTGCGCCGTTCGGAAGCTGCACGGAGAAAAAGCCGCGACCTTCAATCGCCACGTCGGTCGGCGCGCCGGTCGGGCGGAGTTCGCCTTGAGAGAAATTCGTGCCCCGGCTGGCTTGCGGCAACGCAAACTGCACTTGCGGGTCCGGATTGGCCTGCGACATCACGCCGGCCTCGATGGCTGAAAAGCTGAGGTCCTGTCGCTTAAAGCCGGGAATGTTGGCCGCCGCGAGATTCTCGGAAATCGTCTCCTGCCAACGAGCATGGGCGCTCATGGCAGCAGCGGCTTGATACAAACTCACGTTCACGCCGCCCTGCTAAGCAGTGTCAGTGCCAGCTCGGAAAAACGCGATTTTATTGGGCTTTTTGCAAATTCGCTTTTGTCGCCCCGGGAAAAAACTGCCGCTTTAACACGAGAAGCGATGAAAAATTTTCCCCGGGGTAACCGGGGCAGTGGGAACAATTTAACCAGGAGAACGAGGAGGAAATAACGCAGAAAAACTTCAGAACGAAAGAAAACTAACCCACGCGGAAGAGCGGCGTGATGCTCAGTACGCGCACTCCAGTTCGATCACTTCACCGCAACCGCATTGAATGCGGATGTGTGTCACGCGGTCGCCGTCTTTTTTCAAGGTCACGACGGGCTTGGCGTTGGGCTGCGGCGCATGCGCGCAGGAAGTTGTGGGAACGGTAACCGAAGCGGTGGTGGAAGCCGTTGCGGCGGTGGTCGGCACTAACGCAGCAAAACGGTTCCCGGCGCTAGCGGATTCTGCGAGGCCGCCGACGTTCAATGCGGCGGTTGCAGCGGTTTTTCCACCGCTGGGCAGAAAGGGCACGAATGCAGAAGACATGATTAAAGTTGGCTGCCGGATTTAACCTTCAACAACACGGCTACGCGGCGATTGGTTTCGCTCTCGGGCTCAAGGTTGGGCAACGGCTGCGTATCTGCGAAGCCGGCCACCTTGCGAATCTGTCGCGGCAAAACATCGTGTTCGAGCAGAATGCGGCGCGACGCGTTCGCGCGGTCCACACTCAATTCCCACGCGCCATAGTTCGCGCGCGGATAATGGCCGCCCTTCTCAGTGTGGCCTTCCAGCTCGACGTTGAAATTATTGGTGAAACGCGAAATTTGCCACGCCAGCGTGGTGAAAACCCACGTGCCGTAAGGTGTAAATTCCGCCGAGTCTTTCTCGAAAATCGGTTTGTTATTCCGGTCGAAAACGCTGATGCGCATGCCGTCGGGCAGGATTTCCAGATCCAGCGGATTTTCTTCCGCCTCATCCGGATTGGTCTGCAACATCGCTGTGAGGTCCTGAGCGAGTTTGCGCAGCATGTTGAGTTCGATGGCGGACGCGGAATCGAAATTTCCTTCGCGCGCTTTGACCGCAATCGTGTCCTGGTTGGAAACAATGCCGGTGGATTCTTTCGTGACGGACGCAAACGGATTGCGGAACGACCGCTGCACGGCTTCTTTGATTTTCTGGTCCTGCGACACCAACCACAGCACGAGAAACAACGCCATCATCGCCGTGACGAAGTCGGCATAGGCCACCTTCCACGCGCCACCGTGATGTCCGTGATGTTTCTTTCTCGCCATGCAGAATTTACTTCGTTGGGGTCGTTCTCAGTTACAACTCGATCAGCCCTGCGGCGCCGCGGCGGCTTGTTTTAACATCGCTTCCAGTTCGTCCGCCGAAGGCTTAACGTTCGAAGACAAACCGCGACGTGCCACTTCAATCGCCATGATCGGCGCCATGCCGTTGGCGAAACCGATTACCGCGGTGGCAATGGTGCGGAAATAAGCGATTTCAGATGAACCGACGAACGTCATGTTGACGCACAACGGATTCAGGAAGCCGTAAGAAATCAAAATTCCCAGGAACGTTCCGACGAGTGCGTGAGCGACAGAAACACCGATCTGTTCGACCGGGCCGGCGATCGAGCCCATCGTAATAACGATACCCAGAACGGCGGCGACAATTCCGAAACCCGGCATCGCGTCAGCCGCTTTAGTCAACACGTCAATCGGCTTGTGATGCTCGTCTTCCATCGCATCGAGTTCCGTTTCCAGCAACAGCTTCAATTGGTCCGGCTTAACTTTACCGTCAATGATCGGGCGCAGTCCGCCGCAGAGAATGCCCATCGCATGATGATCGTTCACCAGCGACGGATATTTGGAGAAAATACTGCTGTTTTCGGGCGTTAACACGTGTTCTTCCAGTGCAATCATGCCGTTGCGCCGTCCGAGCATGAACAGTTCATACAACGCTTTAAACATGTCCTCATAGGCTTTGCGACCGTA
>CALAYC010000190.1 GCA_937894935.1 uncultured Verrucomicrobiota bacterium | reverse complement strand
CTTTTGCTCGATGAAGATCACCGAAGACGTCCGCAAATACGCCGCCGAGCAAGGCATCGCCGAGGAGGAGGCGTTGAAGAAAGGGATGGAAGCAAAGTCGAGGGAGTTCGTGGAAAAAGGCGCGGAGGTTTACGCGAAGGCGTGATTTCGGCATAATCATCGCCATGCCGAGCTGTGCATACATCCACACCGACAAGACCAGCGGGCAAAAAACGCCTTGCCGGCATCCGGCTTACGGCAAGCAGCGGTTTTGTGTTTTCCATTTCGAGGATGTGCGAACCAAGGAAGCCGACTTTGCAAAAGCCTTGGCTGACTTGCTGACGCAGGCTGCTACTTCTGGTGAACCCGTTGACTTGGATTTCAAAGGCTTCGTTTTCCCCCGAGTAAACTTTCGCGAATACGAGTTTCGTGGAATCGCGGACTTCCGGGCGGCTCGATTTGAGCAGGATGTGGATTTCCGTGGGGCGGCGTTTCTCCAGCAGGCCGACTTTCATACGACTGAGTTCAGGAAGGGGGCTGGCTTCTTCGCGGTGCTATTCGCATCAAATGCTCGCTTCCTCGGAACGGTCTTCGGCGGTCGTGCGATATTCAATGGCGCAAAGTTCCGTGGCAGCACGGCATTCCACGGGTGCAAGTTTGCAGAATTTGCCGCGTGGCAAGGTAGCAAGTTCGATAGGCCCGTGGTGTTTCAATCCAACGAATTCGTCCATGACGCCGACTTCCGGCAGGCGACGTTCTTTCACGGCGTAAATTTCTTCCAGACACTGTTCCGTGGCCGCGTAGATTTCGAGGGTGCGCGTTTTCATGGAGAGGTCCTGTTCACAGAAACGCACATCAAGTTTCTCAAGAAGCTCAGTTGCCGCCACGCCAACATGGACGGCGCAGTGCTTCATACGGCCCAAATCTGGGAGAACGAAAGGTTGAGCTACTATTCGTTTCGTGGCGCGTTCCTGATTTCAGTGAACCTGGCAGGCAAGGAAATCACTGATTGCGATTTCACCGGAGCGGTTTTCAAAGCGGTGCTCACCGTCGGTTGGAAGCCCGACCGGCAGACCCGGTTGAACACGAAGTTCATCTATACCGACTACCGCTCCAGCGAAGTGCAGATGGCCGACGGCAGCAAGCGGCGCATCTACTCGGCTGTGCCGGAGAGTCGTGTTCCGGCAGAAGGTAATTTCGGCGAGGGAGAACATTTGCACTTCACCTTTGCGGACTATCTTCGCGAGCCGGTCCGGATGAACGTTGCCTTGAGTGTGCCTCCACTTCTGAGAACTGCGGTCACGAACTACCTGCAACTGTTCACGGATTTCCTCCTAGTCACCCAAGGAATTCCGGTCGAGCTTCGCACGCGACTGGAAGGCTCGAAACTCCGTGTCGAATTTCTTGCTCAAACTGAGGAAGACTTGGGAGCGATACGACAATCGTTTGACGAGTATCAGCGGAACGCTGGGCGAAACTTCGAGGAACTGAAGCTGCACATCGCATTCCGCAGGGAAGTCACGGCTTTGGAGCGCGAGCTTTTCTTGATGAAGATGGAAACGCAGATCAACCATCTGCGAACAGAACTCACCTACACCAAAGCGTTGTTGGAAAAGACGCAGGAGAACCGTGACCTGCTGGCGCGGATCGTGGAATCCAGCCGGTCGCCGCGTTTGCTCTTTGAGCCTTGGAAAATGCCGGCGCAAGCGCGTCCTTACCAAAGCGAGATCTCGGTGCTGCACGCTGACCTCGCGAACTTCTCGGGGGCGGTTCAAGTCAAAGACGCACCGCGTGCGGCCTTGCAGAGTTTTCTTGCCGAAGTGCAGTCAGAGATTCAGGCGCAAACGCCTTGCAGCCGAGTCAAGGCCCAAGGCGACGGGTTCATGATTTTTTCAACGGACTCGCTCTGGCTTTTTGAAGCGGCACAACAACTCGGCAGTCGGCTTGACCAATTCAAACTGAGGAATCCGAGTTCCCTCGGGAGTTTTCGTTGTGTGTTGAATCGCGGGCGCGTGAATTGCGTGGTAGTGGACGGACTCGAAGATTTTGAGGGTGACGCGGTGATTGAGTGCGTTCGTGTTGACCAACCCATGAAGGGCTACTTGCAGCAGCACGGGCTTGCTGGAAATCGGATTTGGTGCACCGAAGCGTTCAAAACGGACATTGAAAACCGCAGCGTCCATTTACGATTTGTTCCTTTGCCGCCGTTGCCACTCGACAAGGGCTACGAATCGAAGTCCAAGCTATTTGAGGTTTCCGTAGCGTGATCACAAGACACCAACGCAACGAAATGAAAACCCTCGACCGCCAAAAGCTGGATGTCGTCAACAAGACGCGGAGCAATCCCGCGTTGCGGGACTGGCGCAGCCAGTTCGCGCCGGAGTTGACCCGTAGTTAAACTGCTGGCAATCTTCGACCCATGAAGCTGCGCGACAATCAGACGTTCCTTTCGCTCTATTACGAGCCGAACGCCGTGGAGGTCGCCACTGGCGATGCGGATTCGCGCACCTCACCCCCAGCCCCTCTCCCCATCGGATGCGGAGAGGGTGGCAAGAAGAAGCAACTGGGGCAGGTTGCCACACCTGAACCCATCGCAAGGTTGATGGCAAAGTGGGTGATGTCGGCCAAGCCACGCAAGGTGCTCGATCCGGCGGCGGGTTTGGGAGGATTGCTCGCAGCGTGTCGGCAATTCAATCCGCGTGTTGAGCTGGTTGGTGTGGAGCGCGACACGGAAACTTTGCAGCGGGCGAAGACTTCAGCCCCACGCGGCACAAAGCTGATTCTGGCAGACTATCTCAAGTCCGATGCCGGGCTATTCGACGGCATCATGGCCAACCCACCTTACGTGAAGGCGCATCGGCTCGACTACTCGGAGAAGGACTGGCTTTATTTCGAGGAACGCCTCGGCACACCGCTGGACCGGCTCACGAATCTTTACGCACTGTTCCTGCTCAAGATTTGGGAAGACCTCGCGCCGCGTGGTCGCGCCGCCGTCATCCTCCCGGCAGAATTTCTTAATGCGAACTTCGGCGAGGAAATCAAGGAGCGGTTGTTGCATGCGATTCGGCCCGCTGGCATCGCGATCTTTGCGCCGTCGCTCAATGTGTTTGCCGATGCGTTGACCACCAGCGCCATCGTGTTGCTCGAAAAGGGCCGGACACTCCAAACGCCAGTCTGGGCCAGGCTGGCGGAATCTGTGGAAGCAGCGGAGTCGTTTGTTGAAGGTCTGCTCGCGGGTAGAATTTCTGCCGCTGGCGATGGCTTGATTGACTTTACCGCGCTCAATCCCCGGGCCAAATGGCTCAATTTGCTCCTGAATGGAGCGACGGAAAAGACGCCGGTGCGCTTTGCGAAGCGCGTCGGGGATTATTTCAACTGCCGGCGTGGCATCGCAACGGGTGCGAACGATTACTTTTGCCTGAGCCGCGCGGAGCTGCGCGAGCATCATCTTTCCGAGGCGCACGTTGATCCGTGCATCACCAAGGCAACGGATGCCGACGGCTTGGTGTTCACGCGCGAAAAATTCGATGCATTGGTCAATCGCGACCGCCGGTGCTTCCTGCTCAATCCTTCGCGCAACGGGCAACACTTGGCCCGCTACCTTGAACTCGGAGAGCAACGGGGCATTCCGAAGCGGCATCTGCCCAGCCATCGGCCTGTTTGGTATCTGCCGGAGAATCGCGCCGTTGCCGACATTCTGGTTGCAGTGTTCTCGCGCGAATCGGTGAAATTCATCCTGAATACTTCCGGCGCGAAGAACCTGACTTGTTTCCACGGTCTCTACGCAAAACCGGGAAATGAATCGCTTGCGCCGCTGATGACGCTTTTCCTCAACAGCAGCCTCGGACGTGAAGCGTTCTCGCAAGTGAACCGGTTTTATGGCGACGGCCTGAACAAGCTTGAGCCGAAGGACGTGGAAGACATGCCTTGCCCGGCGATGCCGAAGCTAAACCGGACGGAAGTAAACGAACTCATCAGCAAGCTTGCTGGACTGGAAACATTGCCTCTGAAGGAACGGACGGCGCGGATTGACGAACTTGTGAAGCGCTACTTCGGCCTGGCAGCAGGAGTTAATCAGCAGGCAGAAGAACCTTCTTCATCGCGGGAACATCAAGTTCAAAGCCGCCGCCCTGGGGAACAACATACGCATCGTGCCGCCCCAGTTCGGTGACGCGATGTTCGGCGGCGAAAGTCGGCGTCGAAGTGGCGCGTCCAATTTGTGCCCCTCTGGTGATGGGAATCATAATCGTCGCTTTCTCCTGACTCTTCTTCGGCGTCTCGATGGAAAAACCAGTGCCACTTGCGACAATACTGAAAATGTCGAGGAAGTTGATGGCGAAAATGGAGTCGAAGAATACCTGACAATAACTTTCCGACAGGTGATGCCGCTCCAGCCAGCGATACACGATTACCAGGTCCTCAACTTTCACCGTGAAGCTTGGCGTCTCCCGAGCGGAAGTTTTGCCAGCCTCCCGCTGACGTTTGCGAACAGCCATGTAGGTCAGAGCTTCAAACTTGCTGGAACGAACTTCGATGGCGGCAATCGCTTGCTTCAGGAGCGGATCGCATTCGGAATGACTCAATGCGGACAGGTCAGCGGCGATTGCCGCGCCTGCTGGGAACAAGAGCAAATCGGGACGCTTGCCAAACAGTCGTGTCTGTTCAAGGCCCGCGAGGTAAGTCGCCTTGAAGTCAGGATGACCTGCGGCGATGCGATTGGTATCGCCGTATTGCGAAACCATCCAGTCGGGGCAAGCGCGAACAATCGCCTCTGACAGTCGCTGCTCCGCCCAATCGCCCATCGCACGATTGGCAAGGAACTCTGAACGGGCGTCGGTTGGGACGGTGGGCTTGCGCGCTGGGACTGTTCCTTCGCCGCCGAAGGAAAGATGACGGTCGTGAATTCGCTTTGCGCGCAAATTTGAAACGACTCCGGCGAGCGTCTGCTTGAGCTGCGCGAAGTATTCCTCGCCGATCATCGCTTCTTCTCCTCAAACGTGAAAAGCTCCTTAACCTCGACTTTCAGAATCTTTGCAAACTTTTCCAAGCCGGCAACGGATGGAGCATTCACGCCACGTTCCACAAGGCTGATGAATTCGACGGAACAGGCGAGTGCTTCCGCCATCTGCTCTTGAGTGAGTTTTCGAGCTTTGCGGAGGCTGGCGATTCGTTTGCCGAGCTTCTTTTGGAGCACGGAGTTTAACTACCAGATTGATGCACTCTCCACCACGCAGCTAAACTACGGCCATCGAGTTTGGTTGAGTTCGCGAAAATTTTAACGCGAGTTGAATTTGGAAAGAAAAGTTTGTCCGAGTTGAACCACGTTGCTGCCAGTTGCCCATGCACATGATCGAGAAAAACATGGCGAAGCAGCTCGAGTGGTGCGGCGAAGCGCCGTTCTACACGCTCGGCCCACTCACCACCGCTGAGGCAGCCGGTCAGGATGCCGTTCAAAAACTTTGCGCCCGGCGTCGTCGCGGCAAAGCTTGCGGAGTCGCAACCGCGACCACATCACCAGCGGCATCGGCGCGGCGATGATTGGTTGGTATGGCTGCGCGATGCTCTGCTACGTCACGCCCAAGGAACACCTCGGCCTGCCGAACAAGAAAGACGTGAAAGACGGCGGTGCTTGCGCACGGCCACCATTCGCCGCACGCCGCAAGGTGGCCGCTACGCCAGTGGCCCATCCCGGCGCGTAATACCGCGACAACGCGTTGAGCAAGGCGCGGTTTGATTCGAGCCGCTTGGGAAGCGGCGAGAAGGATTTCGCGGAGCGAAAGGCCGACAGGCCGAGGCTGCGAGCGCAGCCGAGCCCATTCCGCTGGGAAGATCAATTCAACCTCAGCCTTGACCCCGCCACCGCGCGCGAATTCCACGACGCGACCTTGCCGCAGGAAGGCGCAAAAACCGCCCACTTCTGCAGCATGTGCGGCCCGCATTTCTGCTCGATGAAAATCACGGAAGATGTGCGGAAATACGCGGCGGAGCAAGGCATCGCCGAAGAAGAAGCGTTGAAGAAGGGCATGGAAGAAAAGTCGAAGGAGTTTGTGGAAAAGGGCGCGGAGGTTTACACGAAGGCGTGAAATTGCTGCATTGCGCACGGCCTTAGCTCATCAGTGCAAAACGAACTCGACATTGTTCGTGATGTGTGTCCCGCAGGCTGGAAAGCGGCGGGTTTGAGTTCATGCTGACCGGTTCGATGGCAATGAACTATTATGCGCAACCCCGCATGACCCGCGACATTGACATCGTCGTCGCGCTCACGCCACGCGACACGGACGCAGTCGTTCAGTTGTTCACGCCTGATTATTACGTTTCCCGCGAAGCGGTCAGCAGTTCCATCATGCATGAATCATTGTTCAACCTGATTCATAACGAGAGCGTCATTAAAGTGGATTGCATTGTCCGCAAAAGAAGTCCGTATCGTCTGATCGAGTTCAAACGTCGCCAGAGAATTACGATCGAAGATTTCACCACCTGGATCGCCAGCAAAGAAGACCTCATCATCTCCAAGCTCTGGTGGGCGAAGGATTCCCATTCCGAACTGCAGCTGCGCGACGTGAAGAATCTTGCCGCGACCGGCTGCGACGCCGGCTACATCGAAGACTGGACGCGCGAGCTGGGGCTCCTTAACTTGTGGCAGGAATGCCAGCCATGACCGACACCCCGCTCGAAATTGCCGAATTGGTGCGTGCCCGGCTCATGGCGCTGTCCGGCGCGGAACGCTTCCGCATGGGTGTGCAGATGTTCGATGCCGCCCGGCGCATGGTGCTGGCTTCGCTGCCTGCCGACCTGACGGAGAGCGAACGGAAACGCCGCCTCTTTGAAAGGCTTTACGGTGAACCACTGCCCACCCAAGCCGCCGGATAAAATGAAAATCATCGCCAGCAAATACGCCGCCGAACAAGGCGTGAGCGAGGAAGAGGCGTTGAAGAAGGGAATGGAAGAAAAGTCGAAGGAGTTTGTGGAGAAGCGTGCGGAGGTTTACGCGAAGGCGTGAATGAAAAATGAGCGACGCAGTGATTCCAAGCCGGAACGCGGGTCTGTGACCCGCAGCAACGTCCGAACTTGCCAACACACGTTCTTTTAATTCGAACGCCTGTTGTCTGACGAGATTTCTGCGAGTCGCAGACTCGCGCTCCAGCCGAATCCCAACCCGTGAATTCCATCACTCAGCCCAGGGTTGGTGGTCCGAGCCGGACTGGCGAGAAGCACCTACCCTGGGTAATCGTCCCCCAAAATAATTCCCAACCTCAACGGGGTTGCATCACCCGCGCCCTCAGTCATGTCCCAGGGTCTTTTTCCCAGAGGGCGGAAGTTGTTGAGGAACATAGCTGAAAGT
>CALAYC010000189.1 GCA_937894935.1 uncultured Verrucomicrobiota bacterium | reverse complement strand
AAACATTCCTGCCGCAACCGTCGCGTTCGTTCCCTGCTCAATCAGAATGAACGAGCCGGTGAGCTGATTCGTTGCGTAGCCATCATACACGAGCGGCTTGGCGGTCTTGACGCGAATCACGCCGATGTCGTTCATCTTGAGTTCGCCGGGTGCTTCTTCGCGATCGAAGGTGTTCATGTTGATGCGACCTTCAATCTGCCCGACGATCGCCTGCACGGTTTGGGTGCCGTGTTTCAGATAATATTTGCGACCCGCCTGCAACGGTTTTGGATTCATCCAACAAATCCGCGCGTGCAATTCCGAAGCCATGCCCGGTGGATTTTCCAAACCGATAATCATATCGCCGCGGCTGATATCCACGTCATGCTCCAGGCAGAGCGTCACGGATTGCGGGCAAAATGCTTCTTCGAGCGAACCGTCGTAGGTCCAGATTTCCTTGACGGTGGTTTTGATACCGCCCGGCATAACGACAACCTCCTGACCTTTCTTCACGATGCCCCCGGCGATCTGTCCACTGAGACCGCGAAAGTCATGCAGCGATTTATCAGTTGGATTGTTAGGCCGATTCACCCATTGCACCGGAAAGCGAAAGGCGTTGAGATTCCAGTCGCTCGCGATGTGCACACTCTCGAGATGACCAAGCAACGTCGGCCCTTCAAACCAGGGTGTATTTTTAGACGCTTCAACTACGTTGTCGCCGTTCAACGCGCTGATGGGAATAAATTTCACGTCGCGGAACACATCGAGCTTCGGCAGAAAACTTTCAATCTCCTCGCGGATTTCGCGGTAACGTTCTTCCTTCCAATCCACGAGATCCATTTTGTTGATTGCGATGACGAGATGCGGAATTCCCAACATCGCCGCGATGAAGGTGTGACGCCGCGTTTGTTCAATCACGCCCTGTCGTGCATCCACAAGGACGATGGAGAGATTCGCCGTACTTGCGCCGGTAACCATGTTGCGCGTGTACTGCACATGGCCGGGTGTATCAGCGACGATAAATTTCCGCTTCGGCGTGGCGAAATAGCGATACGCAACATCAATCGTGATGCCTTGCTCACGTTCGGCGCGCAAACCGTCGGTGAGATTCGCAAGATTGATCTGTCCGCCGCCAGTAATGTCGGCCGAACGTTCCAACGCTTCGACCTGATCTTCCATCAACGATTTTGAATCGTAGAGCAACCGGCCGATAAGCGTGGACTTACCGTCGTCCACCGAACCACAGGTGTTAAAACGTAAAAGTTCGATTGAATGCTGAGAGTGAGACATGGGAGAAAACTGATTAACCACGAATCAACACGAAGGGACACAAATTATTTTCGATTGGTGACCACATAGTATTAAATCCGTGTTTATTAGTGTTCATTTGTGGTTAGAAATATCCGGCTTTTTTTCGGTCTTCCATCGCCGCTTCACTGGCCTTGTCGTCCGCGCGCGTGCCGCGTTCGGTGACGCGAGCGGCGGCAACTTCCGCAATAATGTCGTCCACGCTGTCCGCAGGCGATTCGATCATTCCGGTGCTGATCATGTCCGCGATGGTGCGAACGCGAACGACCATTTTCTTGATCGGCTCATTGGGTTTAGGGCGCGCGCCTTCAAAGGGATCCGGTTTGCCGTTTTGTGAATGAGGCGGCGGGACAGGCAGCCATTGACCGCCGCGTCGGAAACATTCGCGCTCGTGACTGAAATAAATACTCGGGACTTCAAGTTTCTCGCGCTTGATGTACTGCCACACGTCCATTTCGGTCCAATTGGACAACGGAAACACGCGCATGTTTTCGCCGGGATTCACACGAGCATTGTAGAGATTCCAGATTTCCGGCCGCTGCGCCTTCGGATCCCACTGTCCGAAACTGTCGCGAAAACTGAAAAACCGTTCTTTCGCACGCGCTTTTTCTTCATCGCGGCGCGCGCCGCCGATGGCGCAATCAAATTGAAATTCCTCAATCGCGCTCAACAGCACCGGAATCTGAAGTTTGTTGCGACTGATTTCGCCCGGCGCAGGATGTGCGAGACCTTTGGCAATGGCTTCATCCACCGTGCGCACGATGAGTTTCGCGCCGAGCTGTTTCGCGCGACGATCGCGAAACTCAATCAGTTCAGGAAATTCATGTCCCGTTTCTACATTCAAAAACGGCATCGGAATTTCCGCGGGCCGAAACGCTTTTTCCGCGAGGCGCAACAGACAAATGGAATCTTTGCCGCCGGAAAATAACAGCGCTGGCCGTTCAAATTCTCCCGCGACTTCACGCATGATGTGAATCGCTTCAGTCTCCAAATACTGCAAATGGTCTAAATGATACGATGACATATAAATCTAAGGAGATAGGAGTTGTTCTACCGCCCGATCTTCCGACGGCTAGCTGCTGACTCCCGCCGCGTCAGCGGCCTTTCCGCCCCACGCCGCGTGCAAACCGCATTCGCGTTTTTCGTCCGCTTTTGCCGGATCAAAATAATCCCACTCATTCGGCAGTTGATGCTCTTTCAGATAATTCTCCATATCCGCATCGCTCCAATAAAACACCGGACTGACCTTGATCGTGTTGAAATTGGAATCAGCCACGACGATGTCGAGACCGGCGCGATTCGGATTCTGCACTTTGCGCAGTGCGGTGAGCCAAATCGTCGGCGCGAGTTCTTTCATACCACGCATAAACGGCTCCAACTTCATCACCGCGCTGAAGTCTTTAATGCGTTGTTCATTCTCAGGCGTAGGTTCCGGCGCACCACCGTAAACCGCATCGTAATGCGCCGCAGTCACCTTAGGCACGTAGGCCTTGACGTTAAGCTTGAGCAATTTTTTCAGCGCCTCGGCGTGTTTGTAAGTCGCCGGACGATTGTAACCGTGATCGGCCCAGAGCACCGGAATGTCCGGTTGCACCTGCGTCACGAGATGCAGAATGACCGCTTCGTATGGACGATAATTCGTCGAGACGATAGCGCGGCCATTCGCTTGTGCGATAGCCCATTTGACGATTTCGAGCGCAGGTTTATCCCGCAACTCCGCATTAGCTTTGGCAATTTGTTCCGGTGTCATCTTAAATTTTCGTGTCGTTCCCTCCGCATATCTCCGTTAATCCAGACCGCAGTCTTGCAGTCGGCAAAATTTTTGCCAGTTTGTGCGCTTGCAACGGAATCACTCCGTCGCGTTGAACTCTGACATTGATAGCGAATTGAACATGCAAATTGAATTCAAACCCGTAGCCATCGGGGCCGCTGTGCCCGATTTTGAAATGGAAACCTACGACCCCGCGTTGGGCGACTTCAGCAAATTCTCGCTCGCCGCCAATCGCGCGGCCGGCAAATGGACGGTGCTGGTGTTTTATCCAGCCGACTTCACGTTCGTCTGTCCGACGGAACTCGCCGACCTCGCCGAGCAACATGCGGCGCTCACCAAATTGGGCGCTACAGTCGTCGCCGTTTCCACGGACACCAAATTCGCGCACATGGCCTGGCGCAACAGCGAAGGATTGCTGAAGGACGTCAAATATCCCATGGCCGCCGATCCCACCGGCAGCGTCAGCAAACTGTT
Organism: uncultured Verrucomicrobiota bacterium; assembly: GCA_937894935.1. Lineage (GTDB taxonomy): Bacteria > Verrucomicrobiota > Verrucomicrobiia > Limisphaerales > JADLHS01 > JADLHS01. Next base: position 3,286 of record CALAYC010000189.1, on the reverse strand, counting down.
CGGCGTCTATGACTCGGCCACCGGCCTCGCGCTGCGCGGCACGTTCATCATCAATCCGGATGGCAAACTCGTTTCCTCCGAAATCAACTTCTACAACGTCGGTCGCAACGCCGAAGAACTCCTTCGCAAGATGGAAGCGAACGTTCATCTGATGACCAATCCAGCCGAAGCCTGCCCGGCGCGCTGGAAACCCGGCGCCCGCACGTTGCGTCCGAGCAAAGAACTCGTCGGCAACGTTGCAGCAGCGTTGACTGCGTAATCGGTTCATCTTGTTCATCGAGGCTGGCCCGCAAGGTCAGCCTCTTTTTCTTGCAAGCGAATCAGCAGAGCGTTGAAACATTTCAGCAACTCGCGAAAGTTTTACGCCAGCATCGCGAATCGAACGAGTTGCGACCGGCGTTCACTCATCAGTTAATTAGTCGCGAGCTGTTCTTTTAACAGCACTCGATCGCACCAATCGCCAAATCGTTCGTTCGCGTTTCGTTCCTTCGCAAAGCGTTCCAGCACCGGACGCAATTGCGACTCAATCTCTGGATCTTTCACCACGTCCTTCCACAAGCGATTCAATCGCGTGCCGGCGACATTGCCCCCCAACCAGATTTGATAACGGCCCGGCGCTTTGCCGACGAACGCGATTTCCGCCATGTACGGGCGGGCGCAACCGTTCGGGCAACCCGTCGAACGAATAATGATTTCTTCGCTGCCCAATCCAAAGTCGCTGCACAAACGTTCAATGCGATCCACCACCCCCGGCAAATAGCGCTCGGACTCGGCCAACGCCAATCCACACGTCGGCAACGCCGGACACGCCATCGACGCCAGGTGCAAAATCGAAGCCTGATTCTCGGTCTTCACCGCCGCAGCGTTGAGCAGCGCTGTAATCGCCGCTTTATCCGCTTCCGTCGCTTTCGCGAGAATCACGTTCTGATTCGCGGTCAACCGAAACTCCAGATGCGGAAATTTTTCCGCCACCTGACGCAACGCAGTCTTCTGCGCATCTTTCACGCGCCCCATGCTTACGAATAAACCGAGAAACCACGTTCCATCCACAGCCTTGTGCCAGCCCAACAAATCTTGCGACGTCGTGAAGTGATAAGACCGCGCTGGCTCGAGCGTGATGCCCGCGCGCTGGTTTACTTCCGAGCGCATAAACTCCACGCCGCGTTCGGCCACGACATATTTCAACCGCGCATGTTTGCGATCCGTGCGATCGCCAAAATCGCGATGAATTGTCAGCACGGCTTTCGCTACGTCCACGACTTTGTCCGGCGTGAAAAATCCAATCACATCTGCGATGCGCGGATACGTCGCTTCATTTCCGTGGCTGCGTCCCATGCCGCCACCGACACAGAGGTTGTAACCCACGAGTTGATCGTTCTCGACGATGGCGATGAAGCCGAGGCAGTTGGTAAAAATGTCCATGTCGTTCACCGGCGGAATGGCGAACGCAATCTTGAACTTTCGCGGCAGATACGTTTTGCCGTAAAGCGGGTCCACGAAGTTTTTGTTCTCCGACGCTTCGTTATCCAACTGCACGCCATCAATCCAGATGGAGTGATACGCCTTCGTCTTCGGCGCGAGCGCCATCGCCACTTTGTGCGCGTCGGCATAAACCTGTTCGCGCGCCTTGGTGTACGCCGGCGTCGGCGGCGCCATTACATTGCGATTCACATCGCCGCACGCTGCGAGCGTGGAAAGCAGGCTCTCGTTGATTTTCGCAATGAGCGGACGCAAACCGGTTTTGACGATACCGTGAAATTGAATGCTTTGGCGCGTCGTGATACGCAGCGTGTTGTTGCCGTACTGCGTCGCCAGATCGTCAAACACACACCACTGCTTCGCGGTCATGACACCGCCGGGAATGCGCCCGCGAACCATCATGATGTATTTCTTCCCCGTCTTGCGCAGGTCGCGATCGTCCTGTTGATACGAGCCGTGGAACTTGAGAAATTGATTATCGTCCTCGGAAAAATGGTCTGCGGTAGGGTCGGAAAGCGTCGCCGCAATTGTACCTGCCAGAGTCGGGATTGCCGCCTTTATCTGCTCATTGTGCGTCAGCTTCTTCTCTGCTTCAGTCGTCGTCATAATTTTAAAATCGCAGTGTAACAATGATTCCCGTCACGTCGAGAAACGTTTTTTAAAGCTCTAGCCGATCAGTAGAGATTCAACCCTCCAACGCGATCCCACGATGCAAAAAAGAGCGTCGCGAAAGGCGACGCTCCTGTCCTGAGTTCACTTGGCCGCTAAGTAAATTCAAAGCGCGAATCGTCATTCAGCGAGCGCGACCAGCTCGCTCGATTTCCCGCGAATCAGTGCCTGACGACTGGCCGCCCGTCGGGCCGCCCGCGCTTTTTCTTCGAACAACGTCGGCAGCAACAGCAGCGGATACGGCGTCAGCCACACCAACGCCACCGCTTCATTCGCCGCGCGACGCAATCGCACGTTTGCATCCAGACTGGTGGTGCGCGCCAACTCATTTGCGAGCAACTTTTCCTTCAGCAACTCCAGGTCAGTCTCGACCCGATTGCGAAACGTCGGGAGCGGATTGCTCGCTACCACCGGCGCGAACCTGTTTCGGAGTTCGGCCTTGGCCTCCACTCGACTATTTCTCGTTTTCATATTTTTCCCTTTCCTTCAAATCCATCATTTAAATCCGTTACTTTTATCACAAACAAAAAACCCGCGATTGACTTGGCAATCGCGGGTTTCAGAAATCTGGTTCGATGCACTATGAACTCATTCCCGCGATGCCATAAAGACAGGAGTGACGTTGCCAAGCGGTGACATAACCGCTCATGCGCGTCATTGTGTTTTTAATGGTCACGGTCTTCATATCCGTCGCCGAAATTAAAGACGATCCGGCCTCGGATGTCAAAAACTTAGTTGCGGCTGTATTTACCCCTTTCGGCCCATTTACGCCTCGTCTGCATCGCTACTCGTTCTGGTGCTACCGGCAATCACTCCGCGTTTGGCCGTCGCAATGAAATCCGTGACGGAGTCACTCCCCACTTGTTGATAGAAATTCATTTCCATCGCTCTTCAGTTAAACGCGTCCGCACGCATTGTACGTTACGTTAAAGGTACAAGAGCTGATTATGAGATGAGTTCTAAAGTTTGCTCAAACGGAAGAACTGCGCATCAGGCACATTTGTCACACTGACCTTGATCTTGCCGTCATCGTAAAACGGCGCGTTGGTAACGGCGGTCCAGTTGCCAGCCGTGAGCGACGATGCCTGTTGCAGCGTGTAGTCCGGGAAACTCGCTGGCCAATGAAGGGTGCTCTGCG
>CALAYC010000188.1 GCA_937894935.1 uncultured Verrucomicrobiota bacterium | reverse complement strand
GTTTTGTCCACGCGCAGATGCAGGAACACTATTGGGAAAATGCCACGGGCTATGAGGTTAAGATCAGCAAGGGGTATTCAGAATTGAAACGAAGTGCCTACACCGCCTCTGCTGACGAACCGGTATTGGATTTCCGTCAGCCACTCGAAGACAAGAGCAACATGGCGAAGTTTCTATTCGGAGGCTTCAAACGATGCCTCTACCCGGTGCAGAAATTTCAATCAGACGCCGAGCGTAAGTTGTCAGTCATTCTGGAACGTGAGGCATCCAAGTGGTTCAAGCCCGCCAAAGGACAGTTTCAAATTTTCTACAAATCAGGTTCTGACCATCTCGAATATCAACCGGATTTTGTCGCAGAGGCAAGCGATGTAATCTACATGCTTGAGCCGAAGGCCAAGAATGAACTGACCGATTCTGAAGTCATTGCCAAAAAAGATGCCGCCGTGAAATGGTGCAAGCACGCCAGCGGTCACGCTGCGACATACGGCGGTAAAAGGTGGCAATACGTGCTGATCCCACACGATGCGATTGCCGAGAACATGACGCTGGACGGACTGGCAATGAAGTATGCGGCCAATTAAGGGGTACAGGCTTCCTGCCTGATCCTCACTATCACCGATTCCAGAAGTGCGTTTCAACGCGGAGGCGGGCGCGGATGCCGGGGGGAGTGCGCGGGAAATTCCAGACTCGTCAACTTGGCGGGGTGGCGTAAATTGGCGGCGTGGAATCGTCCCGGTTTAACAGCTTTCTGCGGAAAGTAGAGCAGGTTCTCCGGCGACACTGGCGGGCGGCAATTCAGTTCCGCGAAAAGCTGATTTTACGTGAGGAGGCGCTGCACCTGGTTCTTGCCGGTGTGGTCGGGGTGCTCGGAGGGTTGGTCAATCTGTTTTTCTTTCACGCGATCGAGGCGGTCAAATTGTTCTTCTTACGACAGCCAGGTGATCCGGTGGAAGTGGCGGAGATGATGAGTCCGTGGGGACGGGTGTTGATTCCAACGATTGGAGGTCTGGCGGCGGGTCTGATTCTGCAATGGGGTTTGAAAATCATCGGACGAACTGGCACGGCCAATATGCTGGAAGTGGTGGTGGCGGGTGATGGGCGATTGCCGATGCGCAGCGGACTGGTGCAAGCCGCGTCGTCGCTGATGAGCATTGGCACAGGCGCATCGATCGGGCGCGAAGGTGGTATCACCCAAATGACGGCGACGCTTGCGTCAAAGCTCGGACAATGGGCGCACTGGCCACCGTATCGGTTGCGGTTGCTCGTGGGATGCGGAGCCGCGTCGGGAATTGCCGCGGCGTATAACGCACCGATTGCGGGGGCGGTGTTCGCTTCGTTGATTGTGCTCGGCAACATCTCGATGAATCTGTTTGCGCCGCTGGTTTTTTCTTCGGTGATTGCGACGATGGTGTCGCGCAGCTTCTTTGGAATCGAGCCGTGGTACAAAGTTCCGCCGTTCGAGTTCACGAGCATTTTGCAATTGCCGTGGTTCATTGTGTTGGGCGCGGGGTGCGGACTGTTCGGTGCGTTATTTCTGAAAATGTTGCGCCAGACAAAGGCGCGTGTGGACGCAATCTCTTTGCCGCTCAGCATTAAAATGGCGGGAGGCGGATTAGTGGTCGGTCTGCTGGCCATTCATTATCCGGGGGTGTGGGGAAATGGCTACGTCATCACGAATCGCATTTTGCTGAATGAGATTCCGATGCTGTATCTCGCGGGATTGTTCTGCGCAAAACTGGTCGCGACGGTCTGCACCGTGAGTTCGGGAGCGGTGGGCGGAGTGTTTACGCCGACGTTGTTTCTGGGCGCGAGTCTGGGCGGATTGTTCGGCGCGGGATTGCATTATCTGGATTTTGCGACGGAAATTCCGACGAGTTCTTTCGCGTTGGTGGGTATGGCGAGTGTTTTGGCGGCGACGACGCGGTCGCCGTTTCTCGCGATGATCATGGTGTTTGAGATTTCGTTGGATTATTCGCTGATGCCGCCGTTGATGTTGGGATGCGTGCTGGCGATTGTGTTGGCGAATCGGCTGGAGAAGGATTCGATTTACACCGAACCGTTGCGCGAGAAGGGCCTGGTGAGTGGCGATGAAACAACGAGATTCGGCGCGGCGACGGCGCAAACCGTCGGCGATGTGATGTTGGCGCCGGTGCCGCCGGTGACGGAGACGACTACGTTGCCGGAACTGGCGAAGCGGTTTCTGACGAGCACGAATAATTTCCTGCCGGTGGTGGATGTGAACAAACGCCTGGTGGGCGTGGTGGCGTTGCATGATTTGAAGGAACATCTGGGCGCGGGGATTGAATTGCGGGCGGTGATTGCCAGCGATGTGATGCGTCCACCGCCACCATGCGTGACGCCGAATCAACGGCTCGTGGACGTTTTCAATCTCGCGCTGGCGAGTCAGTTGCAGAACATTCCGGTAGTAAACACCCAGAAAGAGATGCGTTTGATTGGATCGCTGGCGCGGGGCGAAGTGTTGAATCTATTCTCCGAAACCATTGCGGCGGGCACGCAAAGTCACGCGTGACGCTGCCTGGCGCTTTGCTGCGACTTCCTAGAAGCGGTTTCATAAATGGCGAAGCGTGATGAGCAAGCAGGCCACGTGAAAGAAGGCTTCATACATTTGTGGGTTGCGTTCGTAGCGGACCACCAGCCGGCGAAAATTTCCCAGCCAGGCAAAGGTGCGTTCGATTTTCCAACGGCGTCGATAACGCCGCAGTTTGCGCCCATCCTGCGTGGCTTTTTTCTTTCGCCCTTTGCGATGGGGACAAATCAACTCGATGCCTTGCTCTTCCAAATGCGCCCGCAGTTTGTCGCTGTCGTAAGCACGGTCGGCAATCAGCCTCTGGATTTTGCGACGCAGCGTTTTGGGCAGCGCACAGAGCGTGGATTCTACGAGCGTGACTTCCGCCGGACTGGCTTCGAGCAATCGCACTCCCAAAGGAACACCCTTGCCGTCGACCACCACCATCCACTTTGTGCCTTTGCCACGCTTGGTTTTTCCCACTCGCTCGCCCCCTTTTTGGCGGAAGCAAAACTTCCGTCGATGAACGATTCGCTCCAGTTGAGTTTTTGTTGCTGGTCCAATTCGGAAAGAAACGCGCGCCAGATATTGAGCCAGATTTCTTCTTCCTCCCATTGTTGGAGTCGACGCCAACACGTGCTCGGGCTGGGATATTCTTTGGGCAGATCACGCCAACGCGCGCCAGTTTTGAGCACCCAGAGAATGCCTTCCAGCACCCGGCGATCATCGGCCCAGGGACGACCGCGCAACTGCCGGCGTTTCTTCTTCGGCAACAACGGTTGGATTTTCTCCCACTGTTCATCGGACAAGAATGGCTTTTGCATCCCTAGCTTTTCACAAAGCCGTCGTAAAAGTACAAGTACAAAGTACTTACATCGAAATGATTTATGAAACCGCTTCTAGCCAAATGGGTAGTAATGCGGTGACCCCGTTCCCAAAGGTCTGTGCCTGTTGTAGGCTGCGCTCCATTCACCCTTTTAGTGCTGAAACTTTGAGCTGATGTCGTCGTTTCAAAAACAATGGCAGCGGTTTTCTAAAAAATGAAAACAGTCGTAAAACTGGCGGTGTTGTTGAGCGGTGTCGCGTTGGCCTGGAACGCAGTCGCGCAGGGAACGAACGGCTGGACGTTGGTCTGGGCAGACGAGTTTGACCAGCCGGACGGCAGTTCGCCGGATTCAAGTAAATGGACTTTCGACATCGGCGCGAGCGGTTGGGGAAATAACGAGTGGCAATATTACACGTCGCGGACGAACAACGCGCGGATTGAGAACGGTCATCTGGTCATCGAAGCGAAGCAGGAAAGTTTTTCAGGCGCGGATTACACTTCGGCGCGGTTGAAAACGCAGGGGAAAGCTTCCTGGACTTATGGGCGCATTGAGGCGCGCATCAAAATTCCGCGCGGGCAGGGAATCTGGCCGGCGTTCTGGATGTTGGGAACAAACATCACTTCCGTCGGTTGGCCGACCTGCGGCGAGATTGATATTCTGGAGAATATCGGACGCGAGCCGACAACAGTTCACGGAACGGTTCATGGACCGGGTTACTCAGGTGAGAACGGGATTGGCGGGCCATTTTCGTTATCGGGCAATCCAGCCTTCGCGGATGATTTTCATGTTTACGCCGTTGAGTGGACGACAAATCAGATCAAGTGGTTTGTGGATGGAACGCATTTCTTTTCGCTGACGCCCGCGAGTTTGCCGAATGGTGCGCCGTGGGTTTTCAATGCGCCGCAGTTTATCATTCTGAACGTTGCGGTGGGTGGTAACTGGCCGGGGTATCCGGATCAAACGACGGTTTTCCCGCAACGCATGACAGTTGATTACGTGCGCGTTTATGCGATTTCCAATGCGCCGCCGACGACATCAGGCGTTTTGCTGAATGGCGATTTTGAGACTGGAACGCTTGCACCGTGGATTGGGAAGAATTTCGCCAGTGCCAATCCTGCGGGTGGAAATATTGTCAGCACGAACGGTCTGGTTTGGGATCCGACGATTAACGCGGACAATACGCAAGGCATCCGCAATCCGGCCTTTGGCGTCTATTCGTGTAAGGTTTATGGCAACTTCAATGGCGGCCCGAATTCGCCGGGGTTTTTTCAGGAAGTGGCGGCTGTTCCGGGTTCGCGTTGGACGGCGACGATCAAAGCGCGCACGCAGAACACGGATCATATTCGCGATCAAAATCAGGCTGTGGTCGAGGTATCGTTTCTCGGTGCGACGGAGAATCTGTTGGCGAAGTATTCGTCGGCGGTGTTCAACACGAACACGCCAATCAACACTTGGATTGATCTCGACGTGACGCAACAGACTTTCCCGGTTTCGCTCGTCACCAACCAGATGCTCGCGCCACCGGGGACGGTAAAGTTGCGATTCGATGTAACGTTCTCTCAGACCCTCTATGATTGGGGGTCGATTTATTTTGACGAAGCGCAATTGACCGAAATCGTTCCGCCGCCGCCCGCACCGCCGATGCTTGATGTGACGTTGAACGACGAAGGAGTGATTGAGATCTCCTTTCCAACGGAAGCCGGCGCCAATTATCAGGTCGTGACCAAGGACAATTTAAATGACGAGTGGTCTGAGGTGGAAACGGTGGCGGGCGACGGCGAGATCAAGACGGTTTCTTATCCGGTGAGCGATCCACGACGGTTTTATGCGGTGCGAGTCAACTGACCGGCTTTCCATAAATCCTCCTTTGGTTTTGATGCGGATTGACAATCGTCCTGTCATCGGACACAAGCAAAGTAATCCCGTTTGGTGAACGACGAAAACTTCGCCTCTGCGGATTTGTCATGGCCATCAACCCTGCGACTGAATTGCGACGACAACTTTCACGTTGGCGTAGCGGTATTCTGCTGATTGCGCTGTTGCTGATTGGCGGGATTGACTCAGTCGCTCAATCCAATGAAGTATTACGCACGGCGGCGGAGGTGCGAGGGCTGACGGTGCAACAGGCGCAACAAAGATTGCCCGTGCGCTTGCGCGGTGTTGTTACGTTCTTCGACGAGACGCTTTACTCGCGGTTTATTCAGGATGAAACGGCGGGAATCTATCTTCGCCAATCCGGCGCAACGCCATCGCTTGCGCCTGGTCAAGTCGTGGAAGTCGAAGGTTACACGAGCCCGGGCGAGTACGCGCCGATTGTTATTCCCGAACGCGTCGTTGTTGTCGGCGAAGCCTCGTTGCCCAAACCGAAGCCGGTTTCTTATGAGCAATTGGCGACCGGGAAGGAGGACAGTCAGTTTGTCGAAATCGCAGGCATTGTGCGTTGGGTAACACATGATGAAGCGTCGCAGCATCATCTGATTGAAATTGCGACGGGCGGCGGACGATTGCTGGTCTTTGCACGGCATTTGCCGGTGAAACGCACGCAGGACTTGCTTGATAGCACCGTGCGGGTGCGCGGCGTTTGTTCGACGTTGTTCAATCTGCGGCGCCAATTGTTGGCGTTTCGATTGATGGTGCCGCGTCCGGAAGATCTGGTGATCGAACAACCGGCGCCGGAAGATCCGTTCAGTGTTCCCACGCGTCCGATTGGCAGTCTGCTGCAATTTGCACCGCAGGAAACTTACGGGCATCGCGTCAAAATAGCCGGCACGGTGATTCATTACGAACCGGGCCGCGCGTTGTTTATTCAACAAGGCGAACAAGGTGTGGAAGTGCAAACCCGCGAGAGCGAGCCGTTGCAATTGGGCGATCAGGTGGAAGCCTTGGGCTTCGCGAGTCAGGGCGAATACACACCGGTGTTGCAGGATGCGATTTATCGCAAAGTTGGAGTCGGCGTGCCGCCGACGCCGGCGCGAATCACACCCGATGAAGCATTGCGAGGGACGTATGATTGTCGATTGATTCAGGTCGCCGCGAAGTTGTTGGATCGCGCGCTGCACGGTTCGGAGCGGTATTTAATTTTGCAGGAAGGCGAAACGATTTTTCACGCATACATCAAGCAGTCAGTCGGCCAAGACGCTTTTGCGGATCTGGAGAATGGCAGTCGCATACTTGTCACCGGAGTGTGTCGTATCGAACCGGGCGAATGGTGGGCGGGAGAAAGTTGGCGAGCGAAGGCGTTTCGCGTTCAACTGCGAACGTTGCGGGATGTTGAGCTGTTACAAACGCCGCCATGGTGGACATTGAAACGGGTGTTATGGATTTCCGGGGCGCTCGGCTTCGCGACGCTGGCGTCGGTGAGTTGGGTGGTGGTGTTGCGTCGGCAGGTGACGGAGCGGACTCGTGAATTGGAAATTCAGATTCAGGAGCGGCAGCGAGTGGAGCGACAGCATTTGATTGAACAGGAACGCACGCGGGTGGCGCAGGATCTTCACGATGAATTGGGCGCCGCGTTGACGGAGGTCAGCATGCTGGGTTCGCTCGTGCGCACGCCGTCGCTGCCCGGCGAAACCCGCGAGCGTTATCTTGATAAACTCGCCAATGTTTCGCGTGCCGTGGTTGCGACGCTGGATGAAATCGTCTGGGCGGTGAATCCGAAATACGATTCAGTGGCGTCGCTGGCGAGTTATTACTCCTTGTTCGCGCAACGGTTTCTGAATCTGGCGGGCATTGCGTGTCGGTTGCAGGTGGCGGACTCGTTTCCGGCGACGCCACTGGATTCGCGATTTCGGCACGGAGTCTTTCTGGCTTTCAAAGAGGCGCTGAACAACGCCGTGCGACATTCAGGTGCGACCGAGGTGCGCATCGGCATGGAGGTGGTTGATAATCATCTGAAAATTTCCGTGACGGATAACGGCAAGGGATTTTCTGAAACTGACCCATCCGAACCCGGGCGCGATGGGTTGGTCAGTATGCGCGAACGGATGGAGCGATTGGGCGGAAAAGCGGAAATCCGAAGTGAGCCCGGTCGCGGTACGACTGCCGAATTTCAGTTACCATTGGAGGGAAATGTAGCATGACAAAAGTGGCGATTGTGGAGGATAACCGTACGACGCGGGAAGGTCTGGAAACGATTGTGAATTTATCGCCGGATTTCCGGTGCGTGGTGACCTGTTCCACGGCAGAAGAAGCGTTGCGCGTTTTGCCAAAGCATGAACCCGAATTGGTGTTGATGGACATTCAACTGCCAAACATGTCGGGCGTGGATTGCGTGGCAAAACTGAAAGAGCTGTTGCCGTCCGTGCACGCCATCATGGTGACGGTTTACGAGGATCCAGATCGGATTTTTCGCGCGTTGCGAGCCGGTGCATCAGGATATTTGCTGAAACGTTCGACGCCGGAAGAGGTGTTGAACGCCATGCGCGAGGTGCAGCAAGGCGGTGGTGCGATGAGTGGCGAGATAGCGCGCAAAGTGATTGGTTATTTTCGCGAGCAAACGACGGTGTCAACCGAAGTGGAGCAATTGACGGCGCGCGAACGCGAGGTGCTCGATCTCGTGGTGCATGGATTGTCGAACAAAGAAATTGCCGAGCGCTTGAGTGTGACGGTGGCGGCGGTGCGTTGGCATCTCAAACACATCTACAACAAACTGCATGTGCATTCGCGTACCGAAGCGGCGTTGAAATTTCGGCCGGCAAAATAGCTGATTGTCGGCGAATAGGCAGACTGAGAATAGGCCAGTGCCAGGACGCTGGTATCAGAGGTGCTTAAATCAGAGCGTATGAACGTTTCAATCGTCGCGCTCCGAAGCCGGATTCACTCTGTTTCCGAGCTTCCTTGGAAGAAAGTG
>CALAYC010000187.1 GCA_937894935.1 uncultured Verrucomicrobiota bacterium | reverse complement strand
CTGCGGTCACCGCTATGATTGACGTCGTCGCCACGGATCGCGCCACGGTGGGAGCGAGCATCTCGGTGCTCAACTCCTACAATGAGCAGAACGCGGTCTTGCGCGACAATCTGGCCGCCGCCAACAGCCGCATCAAAGACGTGGACGTGGCGGAAGAAAGCACGAACTTCGCGAAGTCGAACATCCTGGTGCAAGCAGGCACGGCGATGTTGGCGCAGGCGAACTCAGTGCCGCAATCGGTCTTGAAACTTATCTCGTAAGCTGGGGAGCTTGACCAAACAAAACCCGTCGCGTGGTAACATGCGGCGGGTTTCTTGTTTTTACCTGCTGAGCTCTAGTTCTGCTCTTACTCTCACATTGGTTTTATTTTCAACCAATCGTTTCAGAGTAAGTGAGTAAGAGTAAAGGTAGTATCAGGAGTAAGAACAAAAAAGTTCCATTGTAAGCCTGATGATAGAATTCACCGGGGGATACCCGGGGGATTTCATCGTCGAAACTATTGATAATAGCGGTGAAACAATAATCAGACTGATGATGGTTTGAGTAAAGTTTTTCAAACTTCTGCCGATACAGTTTCTGTCTAGTGACAGGCGGCTGGCAGCCACCAAGAGCCAGCGGGGAGCAAGGTGAAGGCCTCGACCAAAACTTCATCGCACGACAGGGATGTCGTGTATCAACAAGGAGGCCCTCGTAAGAGGGATACTCAAGGAAAGAGTAAATAGTATGGTTATCAATACCAATATCGCGGCTCAGACAGGCGCCCGCCTGCTCGGAGAATCAACCAGTGCATTGAACAAGTCGCTCGCGCGCTTGTCTTCCGGTCTCAAAATCGTTTCCCCGGAAGATGACGCTGCCGGCCTCGCGGTTTCTTCGCGTTTCGACGCGCAGATCAACCGGGTCAATGCGGTCAAAACCAACGTCAGCAACGCCATCTCGTTCAGCCAGACTCAGGAGGGCTATCTCAAGAAGATCGCCAAAGCGCTGGATCGGATGAGCGAACTGGCAGTGATGGCGCAAGACGTGACGAAATCAGCCGATGACATCGCGCTGTATCAAACGGAGTTCGCGGCTCAAGCCGCGTTCATCAATGACCTCGCCACCAAACAATTCAACGGTATCGGTCTGCTCGACGGAACTGATCGTGAAGTTGTCGTGGACAGCGAAGGTGCCACGTTCACCATGACGGGCGTGGACGGCTCGGCGTATGACCTGACGGGTGAAGACCTCTCCACGGGTGCTGTCGCGGCCTTGACTGCCGTTACCGACATGATCAACACCGTCGCGACCGACCGCGCCACGGTGGGTGCGAACATCTCGATCTTGGGCGCCTACAATGAGCAGCTCGCGGTGCTCAAAGACAACCTCACGGCCGCTAACAGCCGCATCAAGGACGTGGATGTGGCCGAAGAAAGTACGAACTTTGCCAAGCAAAACATCCTCGTTCAGGCAGGCACGGCGATGTTAGCGCAGGCAAATGCGACGACGCAGTCCGCTCTCCGCCTGCTCCAATAAGCAAGCGAGAGACGCTAGTCGTTGAGACAAAGCGCGGGCGGAACCCGAGAGGTCCCGCCCGCGCACGTTTTTAACCCGGCAAAATTTGCCGGTTAACTCCTTTTCTCACCCTGCCGATAGAGGCGATGTATGGATTTAGGCTTATCGGGTCTGGTTTCAGGGCTGGATTGGCGCACGCTGGTGGATCAACTCGCCGAAGCGGAGCGCACGCCCCAGACGCGTCTGCGTACTGAGCAGAACACGCTCAGTCGCCAGAACAACGCTTATGCCGCCATTCAGAAAGAGTTGGAAGCGCTGAAAACCCGCGTGACCTCTCTTGCCGATCTTTCTCTGTTTGAAACGCGTTCGGCGGCTACGACCGATAAAACCATCGCGACCGTTACTGCGAGCGCTGGTGCGCCATTGGGTTCGTTCTCGATCAATATCACCCAATTGGCCACGGCGGCGAAACAGGTCGGCAACTCCGGAGTTGGCAGTTCTCTCAGCGCGACGAACGATGTCAGCGGTCTGGTTCTGGCCGACGCGGCGTTCTCCACTGCGATTACCGCGGGTACAATCACCGTCAACGGCAAGCAGATTACCATCGCGACGACAGATACGTTGCAGACGGTGTTTGATAACATCTCGGCGGCTACCGGCGGCGAAGTTACGGGAAGTTACGATGCCGCGACGGATCGCATCACGCTTTCGAGCGCGAATCCGATCATTCTGGGCAGCGCGACGGATTCGAGTAATTTTCTCCAGGTTGCCCGCCTGAACAACAACGGCACGGGCACGGTGAGCAGTGCGGCGGAATTGGGCGTTATCAAACAATCCGCTTCACTGAGTAATGCGAATTTTGCTACGCCCATCCTCGATGGCGGTACGGGCACAGGTGAATTTAAAATCAACGGCGTTTCAATTTCCTTCAGTACCTCGGACACTGTTGCGAACGTGCTGAAGCGCATCAACGATTCTGCCGCCGGAGTCACCGCCAGTTACGACAGCGTCAATGACCGATTCGTGCTCACCAACAAAAGCACGGGCGACGTGGGAGTGGCGTTGGAAGATGTTTCCGGAAACTTTCTCGAAGCAACCGGTTTGCTCAACGGCACGCTGTCGCGCGGCCAAAACCTGATTTACTCGATTGATGGCGGCGGCGAATTAACCAGCCAGTCCAATACCATCACCGAAGCGTCGTCCAGCATCGCGGGATTGCAGATTACGGCAGTGGCTACTGGCACAACGACGGTCACGGTGGCATCTGACACGGCTGCTATCAAAACGGCCATCACGGATTTCATCGAGCAATACAACAAGGTGCAGAGCGTTATTGATACGCAAACGGCGAGCGAAACCGACGCCAAAGGCACGGTCACCGCGAGCGTGTTGGCGAATCAGAGCGACGCGAATGAAATCGCCACCAAGTTGCGCCGCATTGTGACCGGAGAAATTGCCGGTCTGGCGGCGGTGATGAATCAGTTGGAGGATCTCGGCATCGTCTCGAACGGCACGGATAACAAGATCAAACTCGACGACGAGACGAAACTCGACGCGGCGTTGGCAAATAATCTCGCCGGCGTGCGCAACGTGTTTACCGATCCGACCAATGGTCTTGCTGCCAAGCTCTCGGCTTATCTCGAAAAGACGATTGGCGATGAAGGTTCGCTCGTCACCAAGCAGCAGAACCTGACCAAGCAAGCCGCGGCAATTGACGTGCAGGTAGCTGACCTCGAACGCATCGTGCAGGCCAATCGCCAGCGCATGATTGAAAGCTTTATCGCCATGGAAACTGCGCAGGCGCAGATCAATCAACAACTCTCGTTCCTGCAACAGCGCTTCGGCTCAAATTCCTCGTCATCCAGTTAAAAAATATTCGCCTGCCATGATTCTTTCTCTCCAACTTAAAAATCGCGTCGCGTCACTGGCGCTGGCCGCGGTGTCCGTTCTGCTCTTCACCGGTTGTCGCGCTACGAAGATTACCGACCCGGTCATCGGCGCCGGTTACGAACCGAAGAATGTTTACAGCACGTTCGACACATTATCGGTGGGAATCCGTCGCGTTGCCGTGTTGCCACCTACTGCTATTGAAGGATTGACCCATTTGCAATCCGGTCTCGAAACCATGGCGCCGATTCTGATCGAGGAACTGAATCGGACCACGAAATTTGAAGTAGTGGTGGTGACTCCGGAGCAATTGCGCGCATGGACCGGGCGCACGCATTGGCGGGCCGAAGAGACTTTGCCGGCGGATTTTCTGGTGAAGTTGCAAAAAGAATTGCGCTGCGATGGCGTGCTGTTCAGCCGCCTCACGCAATACCGCCCGTTTCCGCCGTTGGCCGTGGGCTGGAATTTGAAGTTAGCCGAAGTCGCTACCGAAGATCTGGTTTGGGTCGTGGATGAAGTTTTTGACGCGAACAATCCGCGCGTCGTCAACAGTGCCCGCCGTTATCAGTTGGAACGGGAACAGTTGCCGTGGCAGTTGTCGGATTCCCGCAGCATTCTGAATTCGCCCAGCGGGTTCGGTCGTTACGCGGCCATTTCGATTTTCGAAACCCTGCCATCGCGTTAACTAAAGTTTTTCAATCAGCGAACCGATAAGAACAAAAGAGTTGTTCTTTTGCGACAATTGCCTGCCTGGAAAGGCAAATATGGAAGTAAAAGCCAATAAGAATGTGGATCTGGCCCAGCGACCGGTGCTGAGTCAGGTCAAACCGCGCCCGGCCACCGCTAATTTCGATACGGTGAGCTTTTCTCGCGTGGTGGCGTTGGAGCAAGCGATGCATCAAACGCCCGCCGTCCGCCCTGAGGCGGTGCAACGCGCGCGTGCGCTCGTCAGTGATGCGGAATATCCGCCCACCGCCACCATCGATGGCATCGCGACGTTGCTGGCGCTGGAAATCAATGCTGGTGAATCGAATTCATGAACCCGAAAAAACCCTGGCTCTCCTACCAACAAGTGGCCACGCGGACCGCTTCGCCCGGTCAACTTGTACTGATGCTTTACGAGGGTGCGTTGAAATTCCTCAATCGCGCCAAAGAAGGTTTCACGTTGGAAGACCCCGTGGAGTTCAACACGGCGATCAATAACAACATTCTGCGCGCGCAGGAGATTATCCGGGAACTCGACTTTTCGCTGAACCTCGAACAAGGCGGCGAACTCGGCCTGCAACTGCATCGGCTCTACGACTATTTCGACCGTCGCCTGCTCGAAGCGAATTTGCGCAAAGACCCCGACGGAATTACTGAAGTAATCGAGCGCATGACGGTGTTGCGGGATGCCTGGGCCACCATGTTGAACCAACAGGGTTTCAACGGCGCGGCGGCATCAGCGCCGATGCCGGCATTGGCAACCAACTGAACCTGCTCCGGCCATGAACGCCAAACATGACCTCGTGGCCGCTTACGATTCGTGGGCGCAACTGACCCACACCGAAGGCACGGCGATCCGGAAAAATGATTGGGCGGGTGTGCAGGAATGCCAGCGTCGCAAACTGGATCTGCAAAAAGAAATCGTTCATCTCACCGAACTGGCTCGCGCGGAAACCTGCGCCGCCGGCACGGATCCACAAAACTTCGAACGCGACGTGCGACCGATTATCAATCGGCTGATAGCGCTTGAAGTGCGCAATTCCGAATGGCTCGCGCAGGAACGTGCCAGCAACGAAGCGGCCCGGGTTGAACTCGAGCAATCATCGCAGAATCTGCGACGGGTCCAGCGCTCGTACGCTTCGCGTTCCGAAGCCGTGTGGCACAGTTATTCGTAAAGGATGGCTGTTATGGGTCATCCGGCTCTTCAATCTCTCGCCAGCCTGCATCGTATTCTGATTCTGGACGATGAACCGCTGGTCTTGAATGGCCTGCGCGAAACATTGTCGCGGGAAGGTTATCACGTGACCACCACGACAAATCCTTTCAGCGCGCTGGAAGAACTGCGCCACCAGATTTTTTCTGTTATCATTTCAGATCATCACATGCCCGGCGTGACGGGGCTCGAATTCCTTGCCCAGGCCAAGGAGATTCAACCCAACGCCACGCGCATTCTCATCACGGCGGTGTTGAGTCTCGACACCGTGATTGAAGCGATCAACCAGGGCGAAATCTATCGCTTCATCGTCAAGCCGTGGTTGCGCGAGGAACTGCTCGCCTCGGTCAAAAATGCCGTGCAGCGCTATGAGTTGATTGACAGCAATAGCGTGTTGCAAACGCGCTCGGCAGTGATCAATCGGGAACTCAACGAAACCAATCGTACGCTGCAATTACAACTGGCTCGCGCTACGGAACAGTGTGAAGCGCTCACGGGATTGAATCGCACGTTGACGGCGAACTTCCAGCATTCCGTGCAACTCGGATTGCGATTGCTTCAGGCGTTTCATCCCGGGTTGGGCCATCGCGCCCGGCGCGTGCAGGAGATTTGTCGCGCCATGGCCGACACGCTGCAATTTAATCCGGCGCAACGGGAGATTCTGGATTTAAGCGGGTGGTTTCATGACCTGGGATTTATCGCAATTCCGCGGGAGTTCATTCGTCGTTGGGAAACGAATCCGGAAAGCTTTTCCGGCGACGAACTCAAAATTATCCAGAGTCACTGCGTGCTCGGACAAAGCCTCATCAAGTTCGAACAACATCTGGAAGACGTCGGATTCATCATTCGCGCGCATCACGAAACGTTCGACGGCCAGGGCTATCCCGATGGCTTGAAAGGCGAAGAAATTCCGTGGCTTGCGCGTTTGCTCGCGGTCGCGGTGGCTTACACGGAATCAAAATCATCGCCGACCGAAGCTGTTGAAGAAATCAAACTCGGCAGCGGCACTAAATTTGATCCTGAAGCGGTGCGCGTGTTTTTGCGAGTGGCAGTGCGTCTGCCTCCGGTGCGTCGGGAGCGAGAAGTTTCCCTCGCAGAATTGCAACCGGGAATGGTGTTGGCCAAGGGTATTTATACTCCCAGTGGCATTATGCTCGTGCCGGACGGACAGCCGCTCGACGATCAATCCATCGGCAAGATTCTCAGTCAGAATCACACGCATCCGCTCGACGGTTCTTTGCTGGTTTATTGCTGAACCTGTTCCGCTCAAACTCAGTTTTCTAAAGGTTTTCTAAGGATTTTCCCGATGTGAATCGCGAGCCGGTCGCCTCAAGCTTGCTCCTTCACCGCCGATTATAGCCTTGGCCCGAAGTCCCCGTTTTCATGGTTGAAGGCGCATGCTGTGAATACGCTCAGAACCAACGTCGGAGACCATTTGAAATCACATCGTAAAACCTGTTGTCATGGCGGGTGCGTTCGATCTTTCTTTTCTGCTGCGATTCGCCGTGGCGGTTTGGTCTTGCTGAGTGTGATTCTGGTGCTGGGACACCCGACACTTCGCGCGGCGGAGAAGATGCAGAACTTCGCCGACCTGAGCCTGGAACAATTGCTGAACGAAACCGTCACGTCGGTTTCGAAACGCGAACAACGCCGTGGCGATGCCGCGGCAGCCATCTCGGTTCTTTCCCATGACGATTTGCAACGTTCCGGGGCCACGACATTGCCGGAAGCATTGCGTTGGGTGCCGGGCTTGAATGTCAGCGCTTACAACGCCAGTCAGTGGGCGATTTCTTCCCGCGGCTTCAACGGAATCTACGCCAATAAATTGCTCGTGCTGGTGGATGGTCGCGCGGTTTACACGCCGCTCTTCGCCGGTGTGTATTGGGATTTGCAACAGACGATGCTCGCGGACCTGGATCGGATTGAAGTGATTCGCGGTCCGGGCGCGTCGGTGTGGGGCGCGAATGCGGTGAATGGCGTCATCAATGTCGTGTCGCTCAGTGCGCGCGAGACGCAGGGCGGACTCATATACGGCGGCGGCGGCACGGTGCGGGAAGCCTTTGGCGGCGCGCGATACGGTACGCAGATTTCCTCCAACACCTTTCTCCGCGTCTTCGGCGCGTATCAACGCACGGACGATTACGTGGCGCTCGGTGGGGCGCGCGCGGACGATCGTTGGTGGAGCGGACACGGTGGTTTCCGGTTAGATCATTATCCCGACGAAGATTCACAGGCCACGTGGCAGGGTGATTTTACCTTTGCCGATTTGGACAACCACGTGTCGGACGCATTCAACGTCAATCTGATTGGGCGCTGGAAACAGACGCTTTCCGACCGGTCGAATTACGAAATTCAGACCTACATGGATCGAACCTGTCGTGATGAAATGCTTCGCGCGCACAGTGAAGTGGACACGATGGATCTCACGTTTCAACACACGTTCGGCTGGAGCGAGCACAACGACGTCGTGTGGGGACTGGGTTATCGGTACATTAACAACGAGTTAAAAGCGACCACGCCGCTGGTCAGCGTATTGGATCGCGCGTTTGATTTACATTTGGGCAGTGCATTCGTGCAGAACGACTGGCACGCGATTCCGGATAAGTTCACGCTGACCGTTGGCACGAAACTGGAGCACAACGATTTCACCGGTTGGGAAGTGCAACCCACCGTGCGGGCGACGTTCAAACCCACGGAACGCCAGACGTTGTGGGCGGCAATTTCCCGCGCCGTGCGCACGCCGAGTCAAGTGGAAGCGATGAACCTCATCGCTTTCCCATACGGTTCGCCCATCGTCGGACCCGGTGGATTCAATTATGTGCCGACGATTTTCGGCAACCCGCAGCTTGATGCGGAGAAACTCTGGGCGTACGAAATCGGTTGCCGATTTCAACCCACCAGCCGCCTCAATGTCGAAGTCAACGCGTTCTACAACGATTACGACGACGTGGGTTCCGTGGGCGCGATTACTCAATTTATTCCCGGCGCGCCCGGTGTCGCGGTGATGCCGTTCGGCAATTACGAGTACGGTTACACGTGGGGCGGCGAACTGGCGATTACATTTGCGGCAACGGATAAGTGGCGACTCATCGGGGGATATTCGCTTCTGGTAACGCATAATTACAGCATCGTCCCGATGACCGATCCGCAGTGGGCTGAAGACGGGGCGCCACGTAATCAGATCACCCTGCGCTCGGCGTACGATTTTTCATCGCATTGGAGTCTCGATATTCAGGCCCGATACGTGGACGCCATCCGTTCCGTTCCGAGTTACATCACGGCAGATGTGCAATTGCGTTATCGCCCGACGTCGAATCTCGAACTTTCGCTGGTGGGTCAAAATCTGTTCGACCGAAGTCACCTGGAATACCGGCCGGATCCGCTCGCGGTGGTTGCCGAAGTGCCGCGCGGATTTTTTGGAAGGGTAACGTGGAAATTCTGAATCGGCCTGAACGCATGACACCGCGGACGCTCATCGCCAACGGTTCATTTGTTGCACCGGCTTGTTTCCGTTTTGCGCGGATCAGCCGGGCGGGCTGGATTTGCCTGTTGCTGCTCGGGCTGAACCTGTTCTTCTCCTACTTCGCCAACGCGCAACAGGTCAGCAAGGAATATCAACTCAAAGCAGCGTTTCTCTACAACTTCACCAAGTTCATCGACTGGCCTACGAATCGGTTCGCTGACGCGGAAGCGCCCATTGTCATCGGCGTGTTGGGAGCTAATCCGTTCGGCGGCGAACTTGCCAAAGCGGTCGAGGGTCGCACTCAAGCGGGTCGCACGTTTGTGGTGACCAATCTCAGTTCGGCCGCCGCCAGCACGAACGTCCATTTACTCTTTGTCACGCCGGCAGCGGAAAGTCAGATCGTTGATCACTTGTCGGATTTGCATCAAGCCGGCGTGTTGACGGTGGGAGAAACGAAGGGGTTCGCTGCTTCGGGCGGGATCATCACGTTCACCACAGAAGCGGATCGGATTCGATTCGAAATCAATCTGACGGAGGCGGAACATGGCAACATCCGCATCAGTTCCAAATTGTTGCAACTCGCGAAAACGGTGCGCCGCAAATCAACTCCGGCTCCCGACCCATGAACTTGCTTCGCCATCTTCCGCGCCGACCGAATGGCGACAGAAGGAAATCTTGATTATCACGCGCCCGGTGCGCGTTATGAAATGACCTTTATACTGCGGCTGGGGCTGGACAATTTTTGCACGGCGATTGGCAAATTTCCGGAACGTTTTGGGCTCAACACGAACACCCGTGTTCCGATATAAAAGTAGAGGTTGGGAGTTGGGGAACTCCGAACAGGGTTGGTTGGCCGCCGTCGCGTCTTACTTGTTGGGGGTTAGCGCGCGACGGCGGTTCTTGTCAGTTGGGCTTCAAATTTTCCACGATCACCGGCGTATCGAAATAAGTGATCTCCGGTTCAACGGCAAACTTGTCGCGCACCATGGACCGCAACGGTCCTTCGGAAAATGCGCGCGCCTCGGCCAGCGATTTCCATAGATATACGCCGCCGGCGACTGCTCCATCGCGCGTCAGCAGAAAATATTTTCGCACCAGACCCGGCACGGCTTGAAACAGCGGCGCGACTTCACTCAGTTCCCGCTCGACAACTTCGCGTTTCGCTTCCGCGGGCAACGGGAAACGGGTAATGCTCGTAATCATCATAGTTGAAATCCAAAAGGCCGCTTCGGGCTGCAAGTGTGCAGGTCTATCCTCCCGACAACGCGCGGCACTATAACGAGTCGCGGTCGCGTGCCAATGGGCCTTTCGGTCCAGCCGCTCTGAACGCGGGCATGGGTTGAGTTGGAATCTTGCCGCCGCGTAAAGCATTCAGTAAAACCCCGCCATGCCGACTCGGGACAAGCTTCAGGAATTGACCGCGGTGCGCCAAACGCGCTTCCTCGTCGCATGAATTTCTTGATTGTTGCCGCATTGCTGGCGATTCCGGTTTATGCCGGTTACCGGCTCGGGCCGGGATTCTATTGGTTGGGTATTTGGACGTTGGTGATGAGTGGGATTACGTATTGGGTTTACGCGATGGACAAACGTCGCGCCAAGGAAAGCCTGTGGCGGATTCCGGAAGTCAATCTGCATCTGCTGGAGTTGCTGGGTGGTTGGCCCGGGGCGTTCCTCGCCCAACGCCGACTGAAACACAAATGCTCCAAATTCAGCTATCAATTTGTGTTCTGGCTGATCGTGCTGCTATATCAGTTCGTCGCCTTTGATTCGTTACACAGCTGGCAATACTCGCGCGCCACATTGAAATATCTCGAACAGACATCAAGCCGCCGGAAATGAAACGATTAAATATTCTGCACCTCAACCTGCATCGCGAATTCTTTGCTGCGATTGCCGCAGGGACGAAGCGCATCGAATACCGCGCCCGGACACCGCATTGGCGCAGCCGGTTGGAGGGACGGAAATATGATGTCATTCAGTTTCGAAACGGTTACGCGACCAAAGCGCCGGAAATGCAGGTGGAATTTCTGGGCGTTCGTCGGATTCGCAAAAGTGGCCAACCTTACTACGCCATTCGGCTCGGTCGCATTTTGAAAATCAAGAGGTGGCGAGCATGACAATGAACCCCGCAACAATTGCTGTATTTGCCGGCATGGCAATTCCTGTAACAGTGTTCGTTTTCGCCTTCCTGTGGCAGCGACGTAAATGGCAGACACATAAACCGCCGCAGCAAGAGAAACTGCTTCGGCCTGCGGGCTACTCACTTGGATTGCGCGTTGAAGAATTAGCGGATCAAGGCTTAGAGCGCTTAATGATGGCGTGCTTATTTGGAACTATCAGTGGCGGTCTCGCGCATGTCGTCGGAATTCAATTCGCGGTCGGTTCAAAGTATGTTTGGGGATCGGCACTGGCGTTGTTTACCTTTGCGGGATTCAGCGCCAAATCGGCTTATAAGGCATATCGCTTGATAGATGAGTTGCGAAATGCCCGCCTGGGCCTTCGGGGCGAGCAGGCGGTAGCTGAAGCCTTACACGAAGCGGCGGATGCCGGCTATCGCGTTTTCCATGATTTGCAAACGGAACAGTGTGGCAACATTGATCATATCGTTGTCGGACCGCGAGGTGTGTTTGCGATTGAAGCCAAAGCCCGCCGCCGGCGTGGCAGTCGAAACGGCAAGCCAGAGCATGTCGTTGAATATGATGGGCGGCGGTTAATTTTCCCCTGTGGTCACGACCCGAATGCCATTGAGCAGGTTGAGCGTAATGCAAAATGGTTAGCGGAATACTTGGCCAAACGAACTGCCGAACCTGTGGTCGTCGAGCCGGTCGTCGTTATTCCCGGTTGGTATGTGGAAACGAAAGGCAATTTCCCGGTCAAGGTGATGAACACAGGTTACCTCACGAAATTCCTCCGCGGTCAGAGCCCAAAGCTGGATGCAGCGCAAGTGCAACGCATCGTTGCTGCCTTGGACGACAAATGCCGCGACGTGGAATTCTGACCTGAGCGCGGTGCGCCTCGCATTGTCAGCAACCCTTCCTTGCGTCTCGTTCGGATGCCGCGCTAAGTTTGGGATGCCATGTCGCACGCTGATTTTGTCCATTTGCATCTGCACACCGAGTATTCGTTGCTCGATGGCGCATGTCGTCTGGACAAATTGGTCGATAAGGCGCACGAACTGAAATTTCCCGCGCTGGCTATCACCGATCACGGGGCGATGCATGGTGTGGTGGATTTCTGGAAGGAGGCGCGCGATAAAGGCATCAAGCCGATTATCGGTTGCGAGGTGTACGTGGCGCCGGGGTCGCGCCTGGAAAAGAAATCTTCGTCCGGCGGCAAAGACGTTTACAACCATCTCGTGTTGCTGGCCAAAGATCAGGTCGGCTACAAAAATCTGGTCAAACTCACCACGTCGGCGCATCTGGAGGGTTATTATTACAAGCCGCGGATCGACAAAGAAATTCTCGCGCAATGCAAAGACGGATTGATTGCGTTGTCCGGTTGTCTGGCGAGCGAAGTGCCGCAGGCGATTATCACCGACCAGCTCGATAAGGCGCGCGCGGCGATTGACTGGTTCAAACAAACGCTCGGGCCGGAGAATTTTTATCTCGAATTACAGAATCACGGTATTCCCGAACAGGCGAAGGTGAATCGGTATCTGATTCCGTGGGCGAAGGAGTTCGGGTTGAAATTGGTGGCGACGAATGACGTTCATTACATCGAGAAAAGTCATTCGCACGCCCACGATTGTCTGGTGTGCATCGGCACGCAGGATTTGCTGAGCAACCCGAACCGGATGAGCGCGGGTTACGTGCCGGAACAGTTTTATCTGCGCAGCGCCGAGGAGATGAAGGCACGGTTTGCCGAGGTCCCGGAAGCGGTCATGAATACGCTGGAGGTGGCCGAGAAGTGCAACGTGGAATTCGATTTCAAGACGCTGCACTATCCGGTGTTCGATCCGCCGGAACATTTCACGCGTGAAGGTTAT
>CALAYC010000186.1 GCA_937894935.1 uncultured Verrucomicrobiota bacterium | reverse complement strand
CGATCCGCCGATTTGCCGATTGAGCAAGCCGCTGGCTGCGAGTGCGCTGTCGCGGATTTGCTCGGCCAGCAAACGAATCTTCGGGCCGCGCGCAAGTAAGAGATTGTCAGGATCGCGTTCAGCGAATTCCCGTTTGGTTTGCGAGGACTGTTGGAAGGTGGCGGAACTGACAATCAATCGATGTAGCGCTTTCACGTCCCAGCCGTTGTCCATGAACCAGCTCGCCAGCCAATCGAGCAATTCAGGATGCGAAGGCAGTTTCCCTTGCACGCCGAAATCTTCCTGTGTCGCGACGATGCCGCGGCCGAAGTGCATCCGCCAAATCCGATTTACGACGACGCGGGCGGTCAATGGATTTTTGCGATCAACCATCCACCGCGCCAAGCCAAGGCGATTGCGTGGTTCATCTTTTGGAAATGGAAGAAGCCACTCAGGTGTGTCGCGTTCGACTACTTCCGCGGGGGCATCGTAAGCGCCGCGATTGAGGCGATGTGTCACGCGCGGGGTCGGAAGCTCTTCCATGACCATGAGTTCCGGAATGTCGTTGATGAGAGCATTTTCGGTGTCACGAAGCTTCTTAAGTTCAGCCACTGCGTTGTGATACGTTTGGATCCCCTCACCCCGCCCCTTTCCCTTGGGGAGGGGGAGAATCGCTCCCTGCTCTTTGGCGATTCGAGAATCTGGAGTTTGCTCGAGAGCTTTTGAAGTATCAGCGTGCGCCGATGGTTGTTCCCTCTCCTTTGGGGAGAGGGTCCGGGCGAGGGGGTTGGCCGATTTACCTAACGTTTGGATCTCTTTCTCTGTCAATGCAACGTCGAACACTTGCAAGTCATCAATTAGTCCATTCTTGAATCCGCTGTCGCGAAAACGTCCGGCCAGTTGCAAATAAACCTTCCCTACTTCGGCGTCGCCCCATTCGGCGCGATGAATGATGTCTTTGTAAAGCTTGTCGCGAACAACTTCGGTTTCGAGCGGCGCGCCGTTCAGATAAAGACGAATACCTGCCGCGCGGCTGGAGCCGTCGTAGGTCACGACGATTCGCGACCATTCGTTGAGCGGCAATTCCTGTTTGGCGCGAATGGCAATGGCGTTGCCGGGCCAAAAGTGAATCAATCCGAAGAACGGTTTGCCGTGTTCGAGAACCAGCTCGAAACCGCGACTGCCAGAATCGGTCCAGGCACGGGATTGATGCAAAACAACGGCGCGGTCCTGGTGTTCGGTTGGCTTCAGCCAGAGCGAAAATGAAAACGGATCAGTGCGTCGAAAATTGGGAACGGACCGGGAAACGACGGCATTGTCGCCGCTGAATTGAAGCGCCGAACCTTCGCGTCCGGGGACGAGTTTGGGTTCATCGACGAGGTGCGCAAAGTTTGTAGAGATTTGGTCCGGAGTCGTATTGCTGATGACGGTATCAAATGTGAAATGCGCGATTGGTTCCGGCAATGCGTTACCTGGGGAAGGGAAAAGCATGGAATCCAGTTCAGCTTCAAGCGCGTCGATCTTTGCTTTGAGTGCCGCGTGCTCCTGTTCTTTTCCTTCGGGCCACAGCAGAATCGTTGGTGTTGGCGTGGCTTTGGTGAAGTGCGAATACAGGCCGGATTCGTCGATGTTGTTGAAGAAAGCGAGGAGCGAGAAATATTCGGTCTGCTTGATGGGATCGAATTTGTGATCGTGACAGCGTGCGCATTCCATCGTCAGGCCGAGCATCGACATGCCGATGGTGTTGACGCGGTCCATCGCGTATTCCGCGCGAAATTCTTCTTCGACGCTGCCGCCTTCGTTGGTTTGGCGATGGAGACGATTGAATGCGGTGGCAATGCGTTGTTCGCGCGTGGCGTTTGGCAATAAGTCACCGGCAAGTTGCCACGTCAGAAATTGATCGTAAGGAAGATTTTCGTTGAACGTCTTGATGACCCAATCGCGATACGGCGACATATCGCGCTCGACATCCGCTTGATAACCGTACGTGTCGGCATAGCGCGCCAGATCGAGCCAATCCATCGCCATACGTTCGCCATAATGCGGTGAATTGAGATAACGAGTAACGACTTTCTCGAACGCATCGGGCGAGTTATCGGCGAGAAAGGCGTCGATTTCTTCAATCGTCGGCGGCAGTCCAATGAGGTTCAGAGCGAGGCGGCGAATGAGAATTTCGCGCGATGCTTTTGACGCGGGTTGAAGGTTTTCCTGTTCGAAGCGAGAGAGTATGAAAGCATCAATGGGATTTTGGCCCCAACGCGAATCGCGTGGCTTTGGTGGAGTCACTTTTTCAACCGGCAGAAAGGACCAGTGAGCTTTGTATTCCGCGCCTTCAGCAATCCAGCGACGAAGTAATTCTTTTTCCTTGGCCGACAGTTTCAGATGTGAATCCGGCGGCGGCATCAATTCGTCTTCGTCATCGCTGAAGATGCGGCGGATGAGTTCGCTTCTGTCGGGCTCGCCAGGTTTCACGACGGCCCAGCCATCGTCGAGTTCCTTGAGTGCACCGGCGCGCGTGTCGAGTCGCAGATTGGCTTCACGCGAACCGCCGTCCGGTCCATGACAGCGAAAGCAGCGATCCGAAAGCAGAGGACGAATCTGAAAATTGAAATCCACCGGCGCTTCGGCTGCTCGCAACGAGGTGACGAGCACAACGAGCCCGAGCAACAAGGAGCGGGTACGGTGTCGCCTTCGCATTTCCATCCGGGATTTCACGAAGAGGAACTTATCAGAGAAGCAGATGGTTGAAAAATGCATTCCTCGGCATTTGAGGCTGATCGGTCAGATGACGACTTAAGTCGCGGTGAAGTGAACGAGAAACAGGGTCAATACACGCATAAATGTTGGCAATTAAGTGTTAGTGTCATCAGTTGACGCAATGATTCCTTTGGCATTTAATTCACTTATGCAAATTGAAAGTCTGAAAGTCTTTTGCGACCTCGCCGAAACCGAGAGTTTCACCAAGGCCGCGCAAATCAACGGTGTGACTCAATCTGCGGTGAGTCAGCAAATCAGCTCGCTGGAGCGCCAGTTTAAGTCACTTTTGATCGAACGAAGCAAAAAGAAATTCCGGCTCACGCGCGAAGGTCAGGTGCTCTATGATTTCAGCAAACAAATCATTCAGACTTATGATGGATTGCACAGTAAACTGCAGGAGATTAAAGACATTATCTCCGGCACGATTCGCGTCGCGACGATTTACAGTATCGGCCTGCATGATTTGCCGCCGTACATCAAAAAGTTTTTGAAGGATTATCCGACCGTTCACGTGCACGTGGAATATCGCCGGGCGAATCAGGTTTACGAAGACGTGTTGAGTAACGTGGTGGACCTCGGGCTCGTGGCGTATCCGAACAAAGATACCAAGCTGGAAATCGTGCCGCTGCGCAAAGATCCGCTCGTGTTGATCTGCCATCCGCAACATCCTTTGGCGAAACAGAAGAGCATCCGGTTGCGGTCGGTGGCGGATCAGAAGTTCGTAGGTTTTGAACCGGACATTCCAACGCGCAAAGCGCTCGACAAGGTGCTTAAAGAGCAGAATGTCGAGGTCAAGACGGTGATGGAGTTCGATAACATTGAAACCGTAAAACGCGCGGTGGAAATTGATGCCGGTGTGTCAATCGTGCCGCAGGGCACCATCAGCCAGGAAGTAAACAAGCAGACGCTGGCGGCTGTGCCGATCGAAGATGCGGAACTGTATCGGCCCTTGGCAGCGATTTACAAAAAGGGCAAAGTGCTGTCGCCCGCGATGAAACAATTCATCAACATTCTGAAAGAAGGGGCGAACAAGGCCTGATTGAATGAGTTTAAAATCCGTCGGAAATTTTCCCGCGTTGCGCCCGCGGCGGTTGCGTCAAACCGCCGCGTTGCGCCGTTTAGTGCAGGAAACGCGACTCAATGCTGAGCAACTGGTGTTGCCGTTGTTTGTGCGTAGCGGCAAAAAGGTGCGCAAAGCAATCGGTGCGATGCCCGGCGTGTTTCAGTTGTCGCTGGACGAAATGTTGAAGGAGGCGCAGCAAGCCTATGCGGCAGGCGTGCCGGCGGTATTGTTGTTTGGAATTCCCGATCGCAAAGATGAACGCGCTTCGGGTGCTTACGCGCGCAACGGCATCGTGCAACAGGCGGTGCGGTTGTTGAAAAAGGAATTGCCGGAGCTGTTGGTGATTACGGACGTTTGCCTCTGCGAATACATGAGCCACGGGCATTGCGGCATTGTTCACAAGAGTAAGCGTGGCGCGAAAATTCAGAATGATCCGACGCTCAAACTCCTCGCCCAAACGGCGGCCAGTCACGCTGACGCCGGTGCGGATATCGTCGCGCCGAGCGACATGATGGATGGTCGGGTGCGGGCGATTCGCGCGGAACTCGATCGTAACGGTTTCGCCGATACCCCGATTATGTCGTATGCGGCCAAGTTTGCGTCGGCATTTTACGGGCCGTTTCGGGAGGCGGCGGAATCCACGCCGCAGTTCGGCGACCGTCGCAGTTATCAAATGGACGCCGCCAACGCGAATGAAGCGTTGCGCGAAGTGGCATTGGATATTGCGGAAGGCGCGGACATGGTGATGGTGAAACCTGCGTTGGCCTATCTCGATATTCTTTATCGCGTCAAAACCGAGTTTGGCTATCCCACGGCGGCCTACGCCGTGAGCGCAGAATACTCGATGGTCAAAGCGGCGGCGGCGCAAGGTTGGGTGGATGAGCGCGCCGTGACGATGGAAAGTCTGCTCGCGATGCGTCGGGCTGGTGCGGATATCATTATCACCTACGCGGCGACGGATGTAGCGCGATGGCTTAAAGGATAGAACCAGTGAGGTGGGTGGACGGTTGCCCCCAAAGTTTTTTCAAGCGGAATTGCCAGACTACTGCGAACCGCCGGCTTTCAAAAAGGCGAAGGCAACGAGGCCGAGGATCACTACGCCGACGGCGATAGCGACGATCAGGAAAATTTTATTCCCCTTGTTGTCCTTTTTGGAGAAGCCTTTGCCGTGAGTTTCAAAACTCCGCGCGCCCTGTTCCAAATCAGTCAGACTGACGCCGCGTGGCATGACGATGGTGTTTTCCATCGCTTTTTTGCCAGCGGGCGCTGCAGGCGTTGGGGCCGTGCCCTCAACTTCCAATCGCATTTCCACCTGACCGAGGCGCAGAATCTGGCCTGGTTTCAAAACGGCTTCTCCAGTGACGCGATCGCCATTGATGAATGTGCCGTTGGTGGAGTTCAGGTCGTTGACGACGACATCGGAACCGCGGAGGAGAATTTCGCAGTGATGGCTGGAAACCGAAGCCTCAGCGATAGGGAAAGTATTGTCGTCCACACGTCCGATGGTGGTACGATCCACCTTCAACTCATGCGCGCGACCCGTCATGCCCGGACTGAGGATTACGAGTTTGGCCATACGATTGGTGTAAGGGAAGGTATCCGCGTTGGCAAATTTAAGTCAAACGCAAAGGTTCCTATTTCGCGACATAATCTGATGACGCTTAAACATCACCGTTTGGAGATCAACTCGCGGAATTCAGCGAACAACGGAGTTGAGTCGTGCGGTCCGGGTGACGCTTCGGGATGATATTGCACGCAAAAAATCGGCTTTGTCTTATGCCGCAAACCTTCGACAGTCTGATCGTTCAGATTGATGCGATGCACCGCCACGTCTGACGGCAAGGATTTCGCATCCACCGCAAATCCGTGATTTTGCGAAGTAATTTCAACTTTGCCGGACTCGAGATCTTTCACCGGTTGATTGCCGCCGCGATGACCGAACTTCAGCTTGAACGTTTTTCCGCCGAGTGCCTGACCGAGAATCTGATGTCCGAGACAGATGCCGAACGTAGGGATGCCGGTTTTAATCAATTCACTGACGGTATTCACGGCATAGCCGAGCGCCGATGGGTCGCCTGGACCGTTGGAAAGAAAAATTCCGGCGGGTTTGTGCGCGAGAACTTCCGCTGCGGTCGCAGTTGCAGGCACAACTTGAATCTTAAACCCGTGTTGGCGCAGGCGGCGCAGGATGTTGTATTTCATCCCGAAATCGAACGCAACGATGGGAATATCCGCAGGCGGCAGCGGTTTTCGGAGATTGCGCGCGTCAACTTTGGCATTCCCGCGCACGAGATCGAACGCACCGCTCTTCTCGTCCTTGGCGTCCCATTGAAACGCTTCTTTGTGCGTCACTTCCTTGACGTAATCTACGCCGACGAAAACAAATTCTTTCGCGCGCCGCACGGCTTCTTCGTCCGAAATGTCTTCGGTGCTGATGAAACCATTCAACGCACCACGCACGCGCAGTTTTTTGGTGAGTAGCCGCGTATCAAGGCCTTGAATGCCGGGAATCCCGTTTTTCTCGAGATAATCGCTGAGCGAATAATCTGCGCGCCAATTGCTGACGATGGGCGAAAGTTCGCGAATGACAAATCCCGCTACGTGTGGTCGCCAGGATTCCACATCCATCTCGTTCACCCCGTAATTCCCGATGAGCGGATAGGTCATCGTGACGATCTGGCCTTTGTAAGACGGGTCGGTGAGAATTTCCTGATAGCCGGTCATGGAAGTGTTGAAACACACTTCACCACAGGCCGACGCGCGGGCGCCGAATCCCGTGCCGTGGAATACCGAGCCATCTTCAAGTGCGAGAATCGCTTTCATTTCGAACAATCGGACCGAATGCTAGGTGACGCAACCGGCCCGTTCAAGCATGGATGGACAAAGCTGAGGCTTAAATCTTAATCTTCTGTCGCGCATCGCCCTAAAGATGAAGATTCAAATGAAGAATGCTCAGCCGACGCGAAAAGAAATCCGTTTAATTACTTCGCGACCGAAGCTGTGTTGCAGGCGTTCGAGGATTTCTTTGCGCTTATAGCGGACGATTTCGCTGAGCCAGACGTTGTTATCCACGCTCACGAACAATGTGCCTTTGTGTAACGAGGTCGGTTGCGCATGCGCGGTGATGTTGGGATCAATCAGATTATTCCAGACTTTGACGATTTCGATTTCGCCGCGCTTCTGCTCGATGCGAAAACCGCTGAGTACGCTGGGAATCAGGTCACTCGCCGGGCGAGCGGCAACTTTTTGCGCAATTTCAATTGCGGTCACATCCACGCCGCGCCATTGCGCCAGCACGCGCTGCTTAGCCGAAGTGTTCGGCCCACGCGGTCGCGGACGGGATTTGGGCGGTGGCAGCATGTTTGTTGACCTTAATCTTTCCAGCCATCTCAGCGTAGCTGGAGATTGAGATCTAAAAAAGATTAAGATCAGGAAACTTCCGCTGGCGTCGGATGTTGTTCGGCTGGCGGTTGTTGTTTCACCTCCGGATGCTCGTCGAGAACCAGCACTCCATGCGGTGGCAGATCGTAATTGCCGGAGAACGTTGTGCCGGTGAGAAAATCGTGCATCGGCTTGTAAAACTGCACGCGCACCGGCGTGTTCTGATGGTTCAACAGGAAAAACACCTTTGTGGTTTCTGTCTGGCGCAGGCTTACTTCCACGTTCTCGGGCACTTTCAACAGCGGATGCAGATTGCAGAGTTGGCGACACCAGACCACGAGGTCGTTGTAAAAGTGTTGCTGGCAGATAGTGCCGATGTAAATCGCTTTGCCCAATCCATACTGGTTAAGAGTCATCACCGGTTTGCCAGCGTAAAAATCTTTCGCATACGTGGCGAGCACCTGACAGCCCTTGGGTTCGATAATATCGCACCACAAACGTGCTGCGTGGAGATGCGTAGTCGGAAACGAACCTTTGAACGTCAGATGATTTTCTTCCCCCGGCGGCAACGCATCGAATTCGAGTACTTCGAGCCCGAATAAATCCGTGAGATTATGGGGATAACCGTTATCCGGCGCGATGTGATGTTCATCCACAAGACCGGTGTTGAACGTGCCGACGAGAGTTCCGCCGTTTTGTACGTAGAGCTTCAAGCGATCGGCTTCCGCAGCCGAAAGCATGTGCAGCGACGGAGCGAACACGAGTCGATAGCGCGACAAATCTTCGGTGGGTCGCGCGAAATCAACGAGGATGTTTTTGTCGTGAAGCGCGTTGTAGATGAGTTGAATGTGTTCGCGCAGGCTGAAGTGTTTGTTTGGTTGATTGGGTTGTTGCAGCGCCCAATCATTGTCGTGCGTGTAAAGAATGCAGACCTCTGGCACAATGCGTGAACCTTTAACCACCGGCGCGAGCAACTTCAATTCTTCGCCGATTTGTGAAATCTCTTTGTAGATGCGCGCGTCTTTGCGCAAGTGATGCGGCATTACCGCGCCGTGGAATTTTTCTGTGCCGATGCGAGGTTGTCGCCAGCGGAAGAACAACACCGCTGAAGCGCCGCGAGAATAAAGCTGGTAGGTGAACAGGCGCAGGTGTCCGGGGCGGATGAGCGAATTGACCTCCTGCCACGAAACGTTGCCGGCCTTTTGTTCCATCACCCAGAAACCGTTGTCGCCATCTGGAGCGCGAATGTCGGTTTTCTTAAGCGACCGCAACATATCGATCTCACACGCGAGATCGGCGGATTTGGGTTTGATTGCGGACGTGCTTTCGATGGAAACAAAGTCAATCACTTCGGCGAGATCGAAATGATCGAAGCGATGTTTCAGCGCACGGAGATTGGTGGTGACGGGCGCGTGTGGGGTAATTTCGCGTAAGACGTCGGCCTGCATTCGCACGAATGCCACGATAGTGTCGCTGCAAAACCGCGCCCAATCTACGGCGAGCGCCGGATTGTGTTGTGTCGGTGCAGCCATCGGCATCGGGACTTCGCTCCAATCGGCGACGGTTTGTCCCCAGTGACACAGCCCCATGGCTTCGTTCAGGCGCTCGATGGTTTCGTATTTCAACCGCAACCAATTTTGCCATTCGAGGCGTGAGCCTTCGTTGAATGACGCTTCGGTGAAATGGCTGCCGATGCCGTTATCTATCTGCCACGCGATCAGCGCCGGATGTTTTCCCAACGCTTGAGCCATTTCTTCCACGATGCGTTTGGAATGATTCCAGTACGCGTCACTGTTCAAACAGACCGCGCGACGCGTGCCTTCGTGTTTCACGAGGCCGCGTTCATCAATGGGCAGAATCTCCGGATACTTCTTAGCGAGCCAGATTGGCGGGGCGGCCGTGGGGGTGGCGAGAACTACTTTCATGCCGGCTTTTGCCAACACATCCATCACCCGTTTCAACCAGGCAAAATCGAATTTTCCTTCTGCCGGTTCGCATTTTGCCCAACAAAACTCGCCGATGCGGACCACGTTAAACCCCGCTTCGGCCATGAGTTCGGCATCAATTTGCCATTGGGCTTCAGGATTTTCGGGAGTTCCGGCATACGGAAAGACCCACTGTTCAGGATGATAATCAACACCGAAATACATAGGTCTGGTGTGGTTGCTGGTTGACTGCTGCGCTGGCTGCCGTTGGCCTGAACTTAACGCCGCTTCCCGCCTATCTGCAACGGAAATCTCCCATCGGATTTTGCTGTCCTCAAAACCTCAAAAAACGACCGGTACCCCTTCGTCGAGAATGCGCACTTTATCACTGATGCCTTGCTCGTGGGCGAGTTGACGCAGCCAACGCGGCGGTTCGTCCATGTCTTCGAACGAAAGTCGAAACGTGCCGTAGTGCATCGGCACGAGCCATTGCGCACGCAAATCGATAAAAGCTTTCACCGCTTCATCTGGCCCCATGTGCACGCGGCGAAAACTTTCCGGATGATACGCGCCAATCGGAAGCAACGCCACCTCCGGAGCCAGATGTTGGCCGATTTCTTTGAAGCCGTCGAAATAAGCGCTGTCGCCGGCGTGATAAATTGTTCGTCCCTGATGTTCGAGCACAAATCCGCCGTAACCGCGATGATGATCATGAATCGTTCGCGCGCCCCAGTGACTTCCGGGAGTGAACGTCACCGACCAATTGAGATGCGAAAAGCTTTCCCACCAATCGAGTTCGATGACGCGAGCGAACCCCAGATCATGCGCTAAATCTCCGACGCCCCACGGCATCACTCCGATTTTCGGATGGGGCAAACGACGTAACGTGGGTTTGTGAAAATGATCGAAGTGCGCGTGCGTGAGCAGAACCAGATCGATGGGGGGCAAATCTTCAATTCGCAATCCAGATCGCTTGATGCGTTTCAGAAGAAACAACCAATTGGCGAAGTTCGGATCTACGAGAACATTGAGGTCGGTAAATTGAATCAGAAAAGAAGCATGTCCGATCCACGTGATGGCGACCTGACCGTGATTGAGTTTTGGGAAAACCGGGCGCTGATGTTCGCCGTGGCGCTTGGTGAGTAACGCTTTCCAGACCAGCTCGCGGAAAAAAGCCGCAGGAGCAAAATGTTGCGACGGAGTGAAATCCTTAAACGAGCGCGGCAGCCGCTTGCGTGGGGGCGGCGGCGGACGATGCGCCTGAGGCTTTTTCATGGCCACCAAAAATTACCGCAAAACGGTTGCTGAATAAAATTTAAAACATCCCGTCTCTAGCTTTGTCATAATTTCGGGGTGTTTGATTTTGGGTTGGTTCAGCGCATCGTGGGGAGGCGTTGGACCAAAGTCGGCAAGCTCTGGGGAGCTTGGGTTGGGTGAACCCGTCGCGGAGAAATTCGCGGCGGGTTTTCTTTTCGCTCCGTTTGCCGACTATTGCCAGCGCGGACGTTTTAAAGAATGGAAACGAAACTCCGCTGGTGTTTCAGTCGTTTCATCCAATGTCACCGTGAAATAACCGCCGTCGTTCAGCAGTTCAATTCCGGCCAAGGACGGACAAAGCAACACATTGAACGGTTTCCAATAACGTGCTTCGCGGACGGCTTCGCTCATCCGTTGAATTGTCGCGCCAGCGAATCGAACGATCGGCATTCCGGAAAGCCAGCGACTGGCCCGCAGATAGAGATTGGAGTGCAGGTGTCCGATGATGGTACGTTCGATTTTCGGGATGTGCGGGCGGATGATTTCGTCGCGCCAGAGAAACGGCAACGCCGTCGGATCATGACAGAAAAACAAAATCCGTTGCTCAGGTCGAACTGCGGTAAAGGCGTCTCGTAATTGCTGCAAATGTTCCATACGCAATCGCTCCCAACCGGACCGTTCTTCCGGCAGCATGTCTGCGGCAAACATCGGCAACGCAATCAATGTGGAAGTGACGCCAAAACAAACGTAACGACCCAGTTCAACACGCCAGAAAGGAGCGATTCCCAGTTCCTCTGTCGCGCGCCGATAACTTTCAAGACGCAAACCTCCGTGTGAGCCGACCAATCGGAGTTTGCCCAGTTCGTGATCGCCCATTGTCGCGCGGAAACGATCCTCAAACTTTTCACGCAGTTTTGTCAGGCAGAGTTGAACGCTTTCGAAAGCGTCATCGTCGCTGACCCCGACAGCAGCGACGTCGCAGGTAAAATCGCCATTAGCCACTACGAGGTCCGCAGAAGACACTTCGGCGAGAAACCGATCCAACTGCCCATTTTGTCGTAACGGATAACGCAGCCAGATAAAGCGACGATATTGCTGCAGCGCAATCCGCACGAGTGGCCGGGAAATTTCGCGGAGTTCGTAGTCGTCGCCTTTGGACTGCTCGCGCGGCCCGGCGTAGTGAATGTCGCTGAGAATCGCGAGACGGAATTGGCGACCCATGACCGGACTCAAGCAGGCGGTGGCGCGGCGGGCAAGATGATACTGAAGGTCGTGCCTTTGTTCGGCTGACTTTCCACCGTGATGCGCCCGTGATGTTCCTGAATAATTCGACGCGTGATGGGCAATCCCAGGCCGGTACCGTGATTCTTGGTCGTGAAGAACGGTTCGAACATCTGATTCAGATGTTCCTCAGGAATGCCGGCGCCCGTGTCGGCAACTCGAATGCACACGTGCGGTCGGCCAACGTACGACGGCGCGGCGATTTCCGGCGGTGCAGCGGAAATAAACTCGGTTTCCACGGTGAGCGAACCGTTTGTCCCGGTCGCATCCACCGCATTGAGAAACAGATTTACGAACACCTGTTCCAATTGATGGTTGTCGCCCGCAACCGTGTCTGAAGTCGCTTTGAAATCGCGACGCAGCGAAATCAATTTGCCGTCGAGCTGATGCTTCACCATGCGAAGTGAATGATCGAGCACGTCGTGTACTCGCACGGGATCGCGCACCGGACGGGACGCACTGCCGAACTTCAGCAATTGCCGGATGATTTTATTGACGCGATCCATCTCCCGTCCGACCAGCGTCGCAAGTTCGGCGTCTTTATTTTTCTCCAGTAAGAGGTCCACGAAAGTTTTAACGGCGACGAGAGCGTTTTTGACTTCATGCGCCATCCCGGCCGCCAACGTGCCGGCCGTGGCGAGACGATCAAGGCGTTCCAGGTTTTGTTGGATGTGCAGAACTCCGCTGAGGTCGGTCAATGTCACCATTACCGCTTCGGTCTCTGGAGCGATGGAAAATGGCAAGGCTCGCGCGTGCAGTTGGCGTTGTGGTTGATGGGGTAAGCTGATCGTTAGCTCGGTGTGCGAGGCAGCCTGAAGATGCGCCAGTGATTCCTGGATGAAGATTTGAAGGGGTGGCGGTAGTAATGAAAGCGAAGCCTCCCCCGGATTGATTGTTGATAATCCCAATAACGCGGTCGCCTCTTGAGTAATGGAGAGAATACGGCCAGCACGCGTGGCGACAATAACGCCTGGGGCCAAGCATTCGCGTAACGCAGGAACGAGGTTGAACCCCTTTTCCGCGTCAGCGGGATGTTGAAAACGGGCGGACATTCGGGTCTGAGGGGGGACGCACTTTTGAGCCTGCAACGCTCAAA
>CALAYC010000185.1 GCA_937894935.1 uncultured Verrucomicrobiota bacterium | reverse complement strand
CGATTCAGAGGCCCGGCGCGCACGGAGTGACGCGCCCTACCATCGAAATCCCATTCGTGTCTATTCGTGTTCATTCGTGGTTGATTACCATTTCCGCGCCCAGGGGTCGTCGCCAAGGATTTCGCGGAGGAAAGCCAGATGATTACTGAGTTCCTCACGCACGGTCGCAGTCTCTTCACCGGCAACGCGCAATAGCACGCCGCCCGTCACCGGGCTGGCACTGCAAGTAACCGCAGCTCGCTTTTCAACCGGTCGCGCGGCGATCTGTTGCAGCAACGCGTCACTGATGTTTTTCAGCGATGCCCCGACGAGCAACAACGTCGCAAGGCAATTGAATCGGCCCATCCGAGCCGCGAGTGCGTCGGAATTCAATCGAATCGGATCGACCAATGTCCGCTCCCCGCCAATGAAAATGTCATTACGACTTTCAAAATGTTTGAACGCCCAACGTTCACCACACGCGGCCCGACCGGAACAAAACCAATCCAGCAATACCAGTCCGCCCTGGGGCGCGAGATGAAATTCCTGCCGTTGCGTGTAATGCGAATCAGCAAAAGCCTGTACTGGTTCGGGCGCGAATACCAGCAACGCGTCATCTGCGACGGTCGCGTGCGTCGTATGTTCGCACGGTAGCGCGGCAGGATTGCGATAAACTTTCGTGGAAGATTGCGTGCCGAGAAAGCAGCGCGCGCCGGGATTGACCTCAACGCGCAGCTCGGTTCGATCGCCTGCCACGAGGCCGCCGCCGAAGCTGCTCGTGTAAGCCCAGACGCTTTTCCCGCGTGCAACCGGCGTCAGTAATTTCATCGGGTTACTTGCAACGGCAGACGTGACAGTGCTTTCGTGGAAAACCAGTTCCACCGTCAACCGCGCCTGCCCGGACATCACCGTCGCACGATCAGCCAACGCGACCATAAACTTATTGCGCCCACTGAACGGCGCCGATGATGGCCGCAAGGAGCATGGCGGCCGCACCGGTAACTTGCAGCACGCGACGTGCAATTAACTTCCGAACACCGAAGCCGGCGAGCAACAGCACCCCGCCCACGCCAGCCAGCGTCAACAAATGATCGGGACTGGTGAGAACGTGTCCGATGGATTCGGAATCAAGACTGTGACCCGGATGCGCCCGAGCCGTCAAAGTGAAGGCAGCAATTGCAAAGGCAATAATAGCACATCTGGGCTTCAAAAAAATGGCGGGATGGATCATGGCGGGAGAGTTAACAGAATTTACAACAAAGCCGAAGCGCGAAATCACAAGATAAACTTTCGGTGAGTATCATGCCGCGAATTCAGCACCGGATATGCCAGCAACCGCTCATTCGAAAGAAGCATTCATCCGCTTTTGAAAAAACCTGCGATAATCCTGTGTCGCCAGAAAACACAGACTTCATGCGAATGATGAACCACAGTCCGATTCAGCTCTATTCAATGCAGGATTTTTTCCAAGCTGCCCAGTTCCACGCAGCAACAAACAACCTGCGCTTGAACAAGCTTACGCGCATCTCAAGTCCGTTTGCCCTTCGGACAAACCTCAATAATAATCGTTGGCGCCGGGTTAATTTGTTTCCTTCATTGCAAAATAAGTCCAATGATTCACCGATTCTTGCGTGGCGCGGACGCGTTTTTCTGCTAAGCCTTTAGCCACATGAGCAAAGCTGTTTTGCTGGTCAACCTTGGTTCGCCTGATTCCACGTCTGTTCCGGACGTGCGCCGTTATCTGGACGAATTTCTGATGGACCCGCGGGTGATTGACGTCGTGTGGCCGTTGCGCCGGTTCATTGTGAGCCGGATTCTCGTCACGCGCCCGGAAGAATCCGCTCATGCCTATCGTTCCGTCTGGACCAAGGAAGGTTCGCCGCTGATTGTCACGAGCCGTAACGTGCAAAAACTTTTGCAACAACGCGTCTCCATACCGGTGGAACTGGCGATGCGCTATCAGAATCCGTCCATCGAGAACGCAATTCGCAATCTTGCGGCGCAAGGCATAACCGATTTGTTTCTCATTCCGCTGTTTCCGCACTACGCCATGTCCAGCTACGAAACGGCGGTGGTGCGCGTTCAGGAAGTGGCACGCAAACTCGCCTCGCAAATGCGCGTAACCGTGCAACCTCCTTACGGCGACGCGCCGGATTTCATCGCCGCAATGGTTGCCAGCGCAAAGGAATATCTGGATGAAGGCTACGACCATCTGCTGTTCAGTTTCCATGGCGTGCCGGAGCGGCAGGTCAAAAAATCCGATCCCACCGGGAAACATTGTTTGCGCGTCGCGGATTGCTGCAAAAAACCAAGCGTCGCCCATCAGTTTTGTTATCGCCATCAATGCTTCCGTACGGCAGAGGAATTCGTCAAAGCCGCGAACGTGCCGGAAGGCAAATGGTCCGTCTCCTTCCAATCGCGCCTGCTGAAAGATCCGTGGCTGGCCCCATTCACGGATCATCGCGTGGTGGAACTCGCCAAGAGCGGCGTGAAGAAACTGTTCGTCATGTCGCCCGCGTTTGTTTCGGATTGTCTGGAAACGCTGGAAGAACTGCGGATTCGCGCCAAGAATGATTTTCTCGCGGCGGGCGGCGAGGCGTTCGTGCAAATTCCCTGCCTG
Organism: uncultured Verrucomicrobiota bacterium; assembly: GCA_937894935.1. Lineage (GTDB taxonomy): Bacteria > Verrucomicrobiota > Verrucomicrobiia > Limisphaerales > JADLHS01 > JADLHS01. Next base: position 9,865 of record CALAYC010000185.1, on the reverse strand, counting down.
AATGAACACCCGATGTGGATCGATGTTCTCGAACGCATGGTGAACAATTTTCTCGGTGAGAAAGCGACGAAATGAGAAGTGAATTTCTTAACCTCGTGAAGCAGGCATCTCCCCTGCCCGATTCCGGCAGATTGAAAACCCGTCTCGTTACCCTTATCCGCGAAGCGCGCTAAGATGAATCCACTCACCCATCGCCAGCGCTTCGGCAACGCCTGCCATTGTCGCCCGAACGATCGTCCGCCCGTGTGGTTGATGCGCCAGGCCGGTCGTGCCTTGCCGGAATATCGCAAACTCAAGGAAACTTACACGTTCGTCGAACTCGTTCAAAATCCGGAACTCGCCGTGGAAGTTACGTTGCAGCCGATTCGACGTTTCGGTTTCGACGCGGCGATTCTCTTCAGCGACATCCTTGTGATTCCTGAAGCGATGGGCCAGACGTATCGCTTCAAAGAAACCGGCGGCGTGCAGATGGATTTCGCCATCACGAGCAAAGCGGACATCGACAAGCTTTCGGTTGCGCAGGTGTGCGATCGGTTGAGTTACGTGGACAAGGCATTGCGAATTCTGCGCAAAGAACTCGGCGACCAGACCGCGCTCGTCGGCTTCAGTGGATCGCCGTGGACGCTGGCGACATTCATGATGGAAGGCGCAAGCGTTCCGAAATACAGCCGGGCGCTGGCGTTGTTCCGCGAAGATCCGAAGACGTATTTTGCGCTCGCCGAAAAATTGACCGAAGCGGTCACCGCATATTTGAAAATGCAGATCGCAACAGGCGTTGATGCAGTGCAGATTTTCGACAGCCACGGCGGTCATCTCGAACCGAAAGAATTTCAGGAAGCCAGTGGGCGATGGATGCGAGCCATTATTACCAGACTCGGAACGCCGGCCTCCGGCCCGGCTCGTTCCAGTGATTCTTCCCAATCCGCCGGGTCAGAGACCGGCGCTCCGCCTGTGATCGTTTTCTCGCTCGGCACGCACGGAAACTGGGAGGATTTGATTAACACCGGCGCGAACGTACTGGGAATTGATTGGCAAACGGACCTGGCTGCCGCGCGCAAAATTATCCCTGATCACATCGGCATGCAGGGCAATTTGTCGCCAATTCTGATTGCTGAAGCCACACCGGAAGTCGTTGCGGCGGAGACGCGAAAGATTTTGGAAACCATGCGCGGGCGCGCGGGGCATATTTTTAATCTGGGTCACGGTTTGACGCCCGCCGCCAAGCTGGAGAACATTCAGGCATTGGTGGACACGGTTAAAAACCATCGGTGAAAATTTAACGCCTTGGCGTTTATCGGATCGCTTTTGTGAAAACACTGAACGTAGATCTTGAATTAGTGCGAAAGTACAACGTGGCCGGGCCGCGTTACACGAGCTACCCGCCGGCGACGAAGTTCGTGGACACCATTTCGTGGGAACAACTCGCGCAAAAGATCGAAGCGAATAATCAGTCACCTCGCGATCTCTCGGTTTATTTTCACATTCCCTTCTGCGAAACGCTGTGCTGGTTCTGCGGCTGCACGACGGTCATTACGCTGAATCACGATAAAGGCCGCGATTACATTGATTATCTCGGCCGCGAAGTCGCGAAGATGGCGACCAAACTGAATCGCGATCGCAAGGCCGTGCAACTGCATTTCGGCGGCGGTTCACCGACGTTTCTGCGACCGGATGAAATCCGCCGACTCGGCGAAATCATTCACAAGCATTTCACGTTTGCGCCGGACATCGAAGCCAGTGTCGAAGTGGACCCGCGGCGGCTCACGCGCGATCATCTCGTCGCCTTGCGCGAGATTGGATTCAATCGCGCCTCGATGGGCGTGCAGGATTTCAATCCCGAAGTCCAACAGGCGATTCATCGCATTCAACCACGGGAAATGACGCAGCAGGCGATGGATTGGATGCGCGAACTCGGTTTCGGCTCGATCAATCTCGATTTGATTTACGGCCTGCCCGGTCAAACGCCGGCTACGTTTAACGAAACGCTCGACATCGTGCTCACGATGAAACCGGATCGCCTCGCAGTTTTCAGTTACGCGCATGTGCCGTGGATCAAGCCGTCGCAAAAAATTCTCGAACAAAAAGTTTTACCCACGCCGGAATCAAAGCTCGAAGTGCTCAAGCTCGTCATTGAACGTCTCACCACGGACGATCAATACGTTTATATCGGCATGGATCACTTCGCGAAACCGAACGACGAACTCGCCATCGCGCAACGCAACAAGCAACTGCAGCGGAATTTTCAGGGTTACAGCACGCGCGCCGGGGCGGACATTTACGCCTTCGGCATGAGCGGCGTTTCGCAAGTGCCCGATGCGTATTGGCAAAACGAAAAGGAATTGCTGAAGTATCAGGAAGCTGTGGACGCCGATCGTGTGCCGTTGCACAAAGCGTATTTCGTTTCTGAAGAAGACAAGATTCGCCGCGAAACCATCATGCGCACGATGTGCGATCTGTCGCTCGATTTCGCCGCCATGTCGCAAAAGCTCGGCATCAATTTCGAGCAACATTTTGCGAACGAACTCGCTACGCTCGCGCCTTACGAGGCGGATGGTTTGGTAAAGCGCACGGCCACCGGTTTGGAAGTTACTGATGCGGGCCGCCTGTTCATTCGGAACATCGCAATGTGTTTCGACAACACACTCGCGCCCGTCGGTGAACGCCGCCATTCGAAGACAATTTAAATCAGGCGGCGCAGGAACTCGGGAAACTTGAAAACCGACTTGGCATTCTGACCGCCTTTTCTTTACGTCACACGCTCACCGCTCAATCCGCTGAATCGAGAACTTGCTGAATCGCGCCCAGCGTTCCTGCATTTTCGGACCTTGATATGTGTGCAAACTGATTTTTGGCACGCCGTTTATCGGCAGATCACATTCACCGGCTAAACGCCAGTTCCATTCATCTCCAATACGAAATTCACCGCGAATCAGATTGCCCGTCACGGTAAATCGCACGTGAACTGTTCCCGGCTCAATGGGAATGATGGCGATAGTTCGCGCGCGGTCTTTTTCTTCTCGCCCCATCACGATGCTCAATTTTCCATCCACCAATTCCTGTCCCAACTTCACCATGTGACTGTCATCGTAATACCAAGCGAGATTCGCCTGTTCGTATTGCTCCGTCGGGCGATTTTCGATCGTGACACTGATTTGCAATGTCGTGTTGGTCACAGCAGACACGACACGCGTTAACACATTCGTCGCATTATTCTCCGGGCCCCACAGATTTCCCGGCTGCACGCGGATTTCCAATCCCGGCTCCGTCACACGCCAACCGGCCTTGTCTTCGCGCACCCACGACCAACCGTCTTGCAATCGACCTTTAAAATCGTCGCGAAACAATTCTTCCGCGGCGCACGTCAATCCACTCCACCCGGCCATCAGAACGACAAGTTGAATCAGGCGCTTCATGATGCGGCCATTCAAACAACGAAACGCTGAAACGCAATCGCCAATTACACGACCCGATTATTTCAATAACCATTTCTGCATTGATGCAGTCAGTGAAATCATCGAAGTGACAAATCTCCAATGCGCCGGTAATTTGCGCTCATGACGATTTTATCGCAGCGACGATTTCCCTTCTGCTCGGCACTGATTCTCAGCCTTGTCATCGGAGCCGGTTGTCGTTCCCCGAAAACACCAGAACCACCAGTGTTCTCCGGCAATCCGGTTTTCCCCGGTTGGTATGCCGACCCGGAAGGCGTGGTGTTCGGCAAGCAGTTTTGGATTTATCCCACGTATTCCGCCCCGTATCGCGAGCAGGTTTTTCTCGACGCATTTTCTTCGCCTGATCTCGTCAATTGGACCAAGCACAGTCGCATCATTGACACCAACGCGGTAAAGTGGGCGTGGCGAGCGATGTGGGCACCAGCCATCGTGAAGAACAACGGTAAATACTTTCTGTTCTTCGCGGCGAACGACATTCAGAACAACAACGAAGTTGGCGGCATCGGCGTCGGCGTCGCAGACAAACCCGAAGGCCCGTTCAAAGATTACCTCGGCAAACCGCTCGTGGATAAATTTCACAACGGCGCGCAACCGATTGATCAATTCGTATTCCGCGATAAGGACGGCCAGTTCTACATGTATTACGGCGGCTGGCGGCACTGCAACGTGGTGAAATTGAAAAAAGATTTCACCGGCTTCGAACCGTTTGCCGATGGAACGATTTTTAAAGAAGTCACACCTGAAGGTTATGTGGAAGGGCCGTTCATGTTCATCCGGAACGGCAAATATTATTTCATGTGGTCGGAAGGCGGGTGGACCGGACCGAACTATTCCGTCGCTTACGCCATCGCTGACTCACCGCTCGGACCGTTCAAACGTGTCGGCACCATCCTGAAACAGGACCCGACCATCGCCACCGGCGCAGGCCATCATTCGGTCATTCAAATTCCCGGCAAAGAGGTTTACTACATCGTTTATCATCGTCGGCCACTCGGCGAACGTGATGGTAACCATCGCGTGACCTGCATTGATAAAATGGAGTTTGACGAGCAGGGCTTCATCAAACCGGTCAAGATGACCTTCGAAGGCGTTCAACGCGTCAAGCTCTAGAAGTGGTTTAAAGATTCAGCGAGTGTAGTGAGGAGGTGGAAACTCTTGCCACGCATCCATCTCATTACTTCGGCGGCTTACGAATACACCGACGCCATCGACGCCTGTCATACAAACAGGGACAGGAAATTCGAAGGAAGTGCGAATGATCAACGCCCGGATTTTCGGAAGAATGCTTCGCAAACAACGGACGAAAAATGTCCGCCGAGGCAAAAGTGAGCGAAGCCAAATACTCTAAAGAAATCGGAAAGCGATTGCGACGCATCGGAATCATGCTGCGTCGCCTGCTGCGTTTTGAACTGCTGCTGCCGTTGTTAGCGGGTTGCGCGTATCACTCCCAACAAATTCCGACCGCGAGCGGCACCGCGAATCCCGAACGCAAATCAGTCCGCATCTTCTCGCGTTCCGACGGCGACGTGACCCGTATCTTCGTGGAAAACAATGAACTCGCGGAAGTCACCATCTCGTTCCATTACGCTTTAACCAATCTGAAAAGTTCGACCACGTTGCCGCTGACCGCGACGTTTCCGCCGAATCAGGTAACGGAAGCGTTCAGCGTCACGCCGTTGGATCCGAACGTGCCGTGGCATTACACCTACACCAACTATCATTATCTCGGCAGTGCTGAAGCGGTGCATGATGACACTTATCTTTATTCGCTGCCTTACGCAACCGGTCGCGCTTACAAGGTGAGTCAGGCGTACGGCGGCTCGTTTTCCCATGGTGGCGCGAATCAATACGCCATTGATTGGCGCATGCCGGAAGGAACACCCGTTCACGCGGCGCGCGGCGGATTAGTGGTTAAAACCAAAGACAGCTCGGACCAGGGCGGCCCGAGCGTGGCGTTCGACAAGTTCAACAACTACGTCATCATTCGTCATACCGACGGAACAATGGGGCATTATTGCCACTTGCAGAAAGGAAGTGTCCAAGTGCAGGAAGGCGACTGGGTCAATGACGGCGATTTGCTCGCGCGCTCCGGCAACACTGGATTCTCCACCGGACCGCATCTGCACTTCTCCGTTTTCAAAGCGAAGAGCGGGAAAGAACGCGTGAGCATTCCCGTGCGTTTCCGCACGCGCAACGGCGCCACCACGCTGTGGCAAGGGGATAAATACACCGCCTTGCCGTCTCCGGCTGCCACACATTCGGACGTCGCAATCGCGACGACCGAACCAAAACTCTAACGTTCATCAAGGCTGCCCGGACGGGCTTCCCTGATTCAAGGTGTCACCCACATTATTAGTGTCCGCCTGGCTGGGTGAACGAGAGGGGATGGAGTTGGTTGCGTCATAACCCGTTCCCGTGTCGGTATCATACTGGTCGCCTGTGCCTCCCTGGTTACATCCGACCAACGCTACCGCCACGATTGCTAACATTAGTGTTTTCATAATCAGTTTATGTGTTCGATCAACCACTTGCACCCGTAGCTTCCATCACGCCTCCGGCGGGAACAATTCTCCAAAACCCGCTTCTCCCGTCCGCAAACACCCCATAAAAATTTTGCGCCGATGCTTCTAAACCAGCCAGTTGCCGCAGAACGATTCTCCGATTCGAAGGAAAAGATTTTTCTCGCGCCGTCGCAACAGGCATCGTGACCGCATGATTGTATTCTTGAAATTCCTGCTGGCTACCGCTGTTGGAGGCATAATCCTTTTTGCGCTGCTATGAAACAGTTTCGTTACTGGCGCGATCCGTTGTTTCTGCTTGGCGTCAGCCTTTATGCATTAAATCGCTGGTTGATTCTGCCGCACGTAGATTCACCGTTCCTCCACGGCTATTTCAACGATTGCCTGCTGATTCCTTGCGCCCTGCCCTTGCTTCTCTGGATACAACGAGAACTGGGCCTCCGAACGCATGATGAATTTCCGCAGCTCGGCGAAATCGTCTTTCACCTCGTAATCTGGTCGATGCTGTTTGAAATCATCGGGCCGCGATATTTCCCGGTTACTGGAGATCTCCGGGATATCCTGGCCTACACCGCTGGCGGCGCAATCGCCTGGCTCTGGTGGCAGCGGACTCCCCTTCTCCGCGTCGTTTCCAGATGAGTTTTGATCACCTCGCACCGCACTACCGGTGGATGGAACGCGTTCTTGCGGGGAATTTATTGCATCGCGTACGCACGTGTTGGCTGGGGGATATTGATGCCCCCAAACGCGTTTTGTTCGCAGGCGAAGGACCGGGCCGAATGCTCGAGGCGTGCGTGAAAACATTTTCCCGATGTGACTTCACCGTTCTGGACCAAAGCCACGCCATGTTGCAACAGGCTCAACACCGCATTCAACGACATCGAGAAACAGCGCACACTTTTCGATTTGAACAAACCGATCTGCGCGCGCCGTCACCGAACATGGGACCGTTCGATCTCATCATCACCAATTTTGTGTTGGACTGTTTCGCTCCGGACGATCTCGCGAAAGTCATTCATCATCTCGCCGCAACCGGAAGTCCGAAAGCGCAATGGCTGCTCGCGGATTTCTGTGTTCCTTCCCACGGCTGGCAACGGATGCGAGCGAAACTGATTTTATGGATCGCTTACCGCTTCTTTCGCTGCGCCACCAATCTCCCGGCCCGCGCCATCACTCCTCCGGACAATTTTTTAATCGCCCACGGATTCCAATTAAAACGGCGACAGCATTTCAGCCATGGATTACTTCACGCGGATTTATGGAAACGCTCGTGACAACAGCCACTCGATTTGCGGACGGAGTTTGTGTAATTGACGCGCTCCGCTAGATTCGACAGCAATGGATCCGTTGACTCATATCCTGCTGGGCGCAACGCTCGGTTACGCTACCGGTGGCAAAAAGCTCGGGCGCACCGCGGCGTTAACCGGAGGCCTCGCGGCATTTGTTCCGGATGCCGATATTTTTATTCGCAGCACCAGTGATCCGCTTCTCGCCATCGAACATCATCGCGGCTTCACGCATTCACTTTTCTTCGCGCCAATCGGCGCAACGTTGGTCGCAAGCCTCTGGATCTTTCGAAGCAAATGGCGTTCACAAGCTCGGAAACTCTGGCTCTGCTGCTGGCTTACTTATACGAGCCATTGTCTGCTCGACGCCGCTACAAGTTACGGCACACAACTGCTCTGGCCTTTCAGCAAACAACGCGCTGGCTGGGATCTCATTTCCATCGTTGATCCAATCTTCACACTGGCATTACTCAGCGGATTAATTGTCGCCCTCGCTCGGAAAAAAGTTCATTTCACCCGAGCCGCCCTCGTGTTCGTCGCGTGCTATCTCACCTTCGGCGGCGTACAACGAGCCCGCGCTGCTGCGCTACAACGCGATCTTGCCACAACGCGCGGTCATCAGATTGAGCGATTTGAAATCATGCCCACGCTCGCCAATAACGTCGTCTGGCGCGCGCTCTATATTTGCGACGGAAAAATCTACGCGGACCGCATCCGCGTCGGTTGGTTTTCAACGGCGACCGTGCGCGAAGGTTGGTCGCTGCCGCAAATCACAGCAGCCAATCTCACTGAAGCTGAGCGCCAGCGAAATCAGAACCAATCTTTCCAACGCTTCAACTGGTTTTCGGAAGGTTGGGTCGCACGCAGTCCGGATGATGACTCCATTCTCGGCGACATGCGTTATTCGCTTTCCGCAGAGGCATTTGATCCGATCTGGGGAATTCGTTTCACAACAGCCGAATCGCCAATCGAAGTCGAATGGGTCAACCGCACGCGCCGGCGCCGCGTCAACGTCGGCGAACTCTGGCAGGAAATTTCCGGTCAGGACAAACGCTATCGGACCATCGCTGCGCCAATCCGAAATTCTTAAATCGAATCAATCAGCCACGCAGCGGCACTCCCCGCTCGGCCCTCGACATCAGGCCTTAAACGACGCCACCGCACCAGCGCAGCGACCGCACAAGGTCGGATGTTTTGCGTTCACGCCGATGTCGGTTTCCCAATGCCAGCAGCGTTCACATTTTTGTCCGTCGGCTTTACTCACTGTCGCAAACACCGTTTCGCCGCCTTCTTCGTTGAGTTGCACCTGCGACACGTTCAGCAATTCGCGCAACGAATCCAGATTCAACTTCGCGTCCAGCAACAGCGGACCTTTACCATTAATCGTCACCTTCGCTTCGAGCGATTTTCCAATCTGCTTGGCCTGTCGCGCTTTCTCCAATTCCGGCAACGCCAGTTCACGCAATACGAAGAGATTTTTCCACGCGTCCACTTCTGCTTCTTTGCGAGTGAACGGCGTCGGTTGCCAATCCGTTAAATGCACTGACGCCGCCGTTTTGCCCGGAATAAATTCCCACGCTTCATCCGCTGTGAACGCCAGAATCGGCGCCAGCATCTGGCACAGCCCGATCACCAACCGATGCAACACGGTCTGCGTTGAACGGCGCCGCGGCGAGTCCGCCGCGTCCGTGTACATGCGGTCTTTGATGACGTCGTGATAAATCGCTGACAATTCCACCGCCACAAACTGGCTGAGTTTCTGGTAAACGACGTGGAACTCAGATTTGTCATAAGCCGCCCGCACGTCCTGTTCGATTTTGGCAAACTCATCCAGAATCCACCGATCCAGACCGGTAAGCTGGTCTTCAGCAACGCTGTGCTTCGCGGGATCGAAATCGTAAAGATTTGAAAGCTGATAGCGCAGCGCGTTGCGAATGCCGCGATACGTCTCGCCGACTTTGTTGATGCGTTCTTCGCTGACGACGATGTCGTTGCGGAAATCCTGCGACGCGACCCAGAGCCGCACGACATCTGCGCCGTATTTTTTTACGTATGCTTCGGCCGTCTGCGGTTTCTCATAACCGCCCTGCTTACTCTTGGAAATTTTTTCGCGATCCGCATCCACCATGAATCCGTGCGTCAACACGGTCTTGAACGGCGCTGCACCATTGCCGGCGAGCGAGAGCAACAGCGACGATTGAAACCAACCGCGATGCTGATCGCTGCCTTCGAGATACATGTCAGCCTGAAACGCTTTTTCCTTACCGGAAATCTCTTTACGGCGCGCAATCACCGCACGCGACGACGAACCGGAATCAATCCACACATCGAGCGTGTCGTTGGACTTGGCGACGGCGTCGGCCCCTTTCCAATCCTTCGGCTTCACCGCTGCCCAAAGTTCAGCGACAGATTTCTCGAACCACACGTTCGAGCCGTGTTGTTCGATCAAAGCGGCGGCATTGCGGACGATCTGCGCGTCGAGGATGGCTTCGCCCTTCGTGTCGTAAAACGCGGGAATCGGCACACCCCAGGTGCGTTGGCGGCTGATGCACCAGTCGGGCCGCGATTGCACCGCGCCTAGAATGCGATTATGCCCCCAATCTGGAAT
>CALAYC010000184.1 GCA_937894935.1 uncultured Verrucomicrobiota bacterium | reverse complement strand
ATCTCGTTACGACAAACAGCGGGCATAACGTCATCCTTAAAGAACCGGAACTCGTGGTCGAAACCGTTCGTAAATTGGTCGAGAGAATTCGCACTGGGGAGCCGCCCGACCGTATCCAATGATTTGCCCAGGGGAACGCGGGCGCCAGTGCGAACACTCCATTGGAAGCCTGAACTTTTGAGAGAATACCCCGACACTACTTAAGGTGCCTAATATCGGAAGGTTACGAAGGCTTTGTGAAACGAGGGTTCGATTCCCTTCACCCGCTCCAATATCAGAATCCGCTCGCTTTCCTTTCATTTCTGAAATCGTGCCATCCAGTCGTCGTTATCTCCGAGGATGAGAACGGGGTTCAGGTCGTCGGTTTGCCCAAGGCTTCTTCGTAGGCCGCAAACACGTCATCGGTGAAGCATGCAAAGATGACCCGTTCGATTTCCTTCGATTCTCTGAGGGCGACGCGCGTTTCGCGTACGGCGATGTGGGCCGCGTCGCGAACCGGATAGCCATAGACGCCGCAACTGATGGCGGGGAAAGCAATCGTTCTGATGCCATGCTCCTTCGTCAGCGCGAAGCAGGAGCGATAGCAGGACGCCAACAATTCCGGTTCGCCACGGTTGCCGCCGTTCCACACCGGTCCGACGGTGTGAATCACAAACTTCGCAGGAAGCCGAGAGCCGCGCGTCATTCTGGCCTGGCCGGTGGGACATCCGCCCAGCGTCCGGCATTCAGCAAAAAATCTGTTCGCGCCAGCGTCACTTTTCTAAGGAGTTTTAAAAATTTCAGTTTGTATCAAACTTGTTAACTGCTCTAAATTCGTTCCATCCAGCAGCTAATAGGCGACCGGATTTGTGTTAAAAACAGAAAATTCGCCGAAATAGCAAACGCGGACCAGATCCCGGTTTGTATGAATTGATCGTAACGTGGCGGACGCAAATCTGTTTGTAATCTTCAAAATTGCCGAACACCGCTACGCATTGCAGCTCGGTTGCGTGGAACGGGTGGTTCATGCGATTGAAATCGCCGCGCTTCCCAAAGCTCCGTCCATCGTGCTGGGAATTATCAACGTCCACGGTGAAATTGTTCCGGTGGTCAACATCCGCAAGCGTTTCAATCTGCCGGAACGCGACCTGGCGCTGACCGATCACTTCATCGTCTGCCGCACGAGCAAACGGCGCGTGACGTTGATTGCCGATTCCGTCAGCGATGTCATCACCTATTCCCCGGAAGCCATTGTCGCGGCGGAAAAAATTCTTCCGGGAATGGAATACGTCGAAGGCGTGGCGAAACTGCCGGACGGAATGATTTTGATTCATGACCTGGAAAAATTTCTTTCGCTTGAGGAGGAGCGGATGATGCAGGAGGCGTTGGCGGAGATATAATCGCGATGGCGGAACAAGTTCCAGAATCTTTGCTGACGCGCTTGAGTGAGTTCATCACGGCCCGAATCGGACTTCATTTTCCGCCGGAAAAATGGCGCGACCTGAAACGGAATCTGAACCCGCTTGCCGCCGAGTTCGGTTTTGAGAATGCGGTGGATTGGGTTCAATGGCTGCTGGCCACGGATTTGACGCGGGCCGAGATGGAGCGGCTCGCCAGTTATCTGACCGTCGGCGAAACGTATTTTTTCCGGGAAAAACAGATCTTCGAAATTCTGGCCGAACGCGTCGTTGCTAAGTGGCGCGACAAACGGCAGGGGGCGGCGCAACGGTTGCGCATCTGGAGCGCCGGCTGTTGTTCGGGCGAAGAGCCGTATTCCATCGCGATGGTTCTGAGCAAAACGATTCCCGATTGGAAACGTTGGAACATCACCATCCTCGCCAGCGACATCAACCCGCGTTTTCTCCGGAAAGCCGCGCGCGGCATTTACAACGAATGGTCGTTTCGCGACACCCCGGCCTGGGTAAAACGGGACTGCTTCAAAAAATCCCATCGCAACAGTTACGAGATTCTGCCGCAGTTCAAGGAGATGGTGACCTTCGCGTATTTGAATCTCGCGGATGACGATTATCCTTCGCTGCAAAACAACACTAACGCGATGGACCTGATTTTCTGCCGGAACGTGTTGATGTATTTCTCCGAGGAACAGGCGCAAAAAGTAATCGACCGTTTTCACAGCGCTTTGGCGGACGACGGCGTATTGATTGTCAGCGGGACGGAAACGTCGTCGGTTTTGTATCGTCAGTTTGCCGCCATCAATTTCGACGGCTTCACCTTTTACAAAAAGACCAACCGCAAAATCGAAGCGCCGGAATTTTCTTTCCCGCGCCAGACGATTTCATCGGTTCCATCCACTCCGTCGGCGCGCGTCGCAACAGAGTTCAGTGCTCCGCCCCCGGTCAATCCGCCGCACGAGCCGGCCACGCGACGCCAGCCATCGCTCTACGAGGAAGCCACGGAATTGTACGAAAGCGGAAGTTACGCTGAAGCGGTTGAGAAACTGTTCGGAGCGGATCCCGTCATTCTGGCCGACGCGAAAACCGCCGCGCTCCTCGCGCGCGCTTTTGCCAATCAGGGAAAACTCAACGAGTCGCTCGACTGGTGCGACCGGGCGATTGCCGCGAACAAGATGGACCCGCAATTGCATTACCTGCGCGCGATTGTTCTTCAGGAACAGGGAAACCTGGAAGCCAGCGTTGCGGCGTTGAAGCGGGCGCTTTATCTCGATCCGGATTTTGTGCTCGCTTATTTCGCGTTGGGAAATCTGGCGTTGCGGCGCGACGCATTTGACGAGGCGGACCGACATTTCGAGAACGCGCTTGCGCTGTTGGAACAGTCTCCGGCGGAAACAGTTCTGCCCGGCTCCGAAGGGCTGACATCCGCGCGACTTTCTGAAATTATCCGCGCCACCATGCGACAGGTGAAGACCACATGAACAACCCATCCACAACGAGTTGGGAGGACGTTCGTCGCCGCATGGATGCAGTCCACGCTGCCTTGGAACACGACGTAACGATCACGCCGGAAACGAAAAAAGCGATTCTGAAAGAACGCGCCCTGGCGCTCGCCAAAGAACGTCCCAAAGAACAGCTCGCCGAAGCGCACCTTGAAATCGTCGAGTTTGTGCTGGCGAGCGAGCGATACGGTATCGAGTCGTCTTTCATTCGTGAAATCTATCCTTTGCGGGACCTCACGCCGCTGCCCGGCACGCCGCCGTTCGTACTCGGCATCATCAATCTGCGTGGAGAAATCATCTCGGTCATCGACATCAAGAAATTTTTCGACCTCCCCGAAAAGGGCATTACCGATTTGAACAAGGTGATTGTGCTGCGGAATGCGGAGATGGAATTCGGCGTTCTGGCCGATGCCGTTCCCGGCGCGCGATGGATTGCGCGGGAAGCGATTCAACCGCCGCCCGCCACGTTCACCGGTCTGCGAGAAGAATATTTGTACGGCATTACCGTGGAACGGATCGCCATTCTGGACGCCGTGAAATTGCTCTCCGATCCAAAACTCATCATTCAGGAAGAAACCGCCATTACAAAAGGATCCCAATGAAGTTCATGCTCAACCTCTCCACCCGAGTCAAACTCGCCCTGGCCTTCGGCGTCATGCTCGCCATGCTGTTGGCCGTTGCCGTGACCGCTTACAACGGCGTTGCCAAAATCCGGGAATCCCAGAAACGGTTATTCGAGCAGGAGTTTCAGAACGCCCTGGATTTTGCGCACCTGTTGAACAACGAGAATAACGGACGCGCCAGTGTCTTGACGCTGCTGTTGGCGACAAATCGCTCGGATCAGGATTACTGGCTCAAAGATATTCACGCCAACTCCCGCGAGACCGCCGAGATCTTAACGAATCTGAAGGACCGAAACCAGGCCAACGCCGCGCTGACCATCGAACTTCAGGAACTGGAAACCGCCAAGGAAGCCAATCGCGAGACGCGCGAAACGCAGGTCATCCCCGCCATTAAGGAGGGCAATACGCAGCGGGCGCAGGAATTGTTGGCGGGAATTCAGCAGGAGCGCTACGTAAAGTTGCGCGACATCCTGGAGCGCCTTGAAAAGGATGCCCGGAAAAACGCATTCAATATGGTGACGGTTTCCGAAACGATCTCCAGAGACGTTGTTCGCACCTTTGTCACTTTCAGTCTCGTCGCCGCGGTGCTCGGCATCTTCATTGTATTGCTGTTGAACAGCTCGATTGCAACCCCCTTGAGGGAAGTGTCCGATGTCGCCGCGAATATCGCCCAAGGCGATCTCTCGATCAATGTCGCGGCAGACGAGCGGCGCGATGAAGTCGGGGTGTTGCGGCAGAATTTCGCGCGCATGTCGCAATCGCTTCGCGCAACCGCAAACCTCGCCCAGCAGATTTCCGCCGGCGATTTGCGTGTAACGATCACCCCGCAATCCGAGAAAGACGTTCTGGGCAATGCCTTCGCCAAAATGGTGGAAAACCTGCGCAGCACGACGAATGAAATCACCCAAGGCGTGAATGTTCTCGCCACCGCCGCCAGCCAGATTTCAACCTCCACGGCTCAGGTTGCCGCCGGGGCCGCCGAAACCGCCACTGCCGTAACCGAAACCACCACCACGGTCGAAGAAGTCAAACAGACCGCGCAGGTTTCCAGCCAGAAAGCCAAATTCGTGTCGGAAAGCGCGCAACGCACCACGCAAGTCGCGCAAGCCGGCAAAAAGTCCGTGGAAGTTTCCCTCGAAGGAATGCACCGCATCCAAAGCCAGATGCAGTCCATTGCCGAAAGTATCGTGAAATTGAGCGAACAGAGCCAATCAATTGGCGAAATCGTCGCGGTGGTCAATGACCTGGCTGAACAATCCAATCTGCTCGCGGTCAACGCCGCGATTGAAGCCGCCAAAGCCGGTGAACATGGCAAAGGTTTCGGCGTCGTGGCTCAGGAAATCAAGAGCCTCGCCGAACAATCCAAGCAGGCGACCGCGCAGATTCGCGGCATTTTGAATGACATTCAAAAAGCCACCAGCACTGCGGTAATGACCACCGAACAGGGCAGCAAAGCGGTTGAAGCCGGCACCAAACTGGCCGCGGAAGCAGGCGATTCCATTCGCGTGCTGGCCGACAGCATCACCGAAGCGGCGCAGGCGGCGACGCAAATTGCCGCTTCAAGCCAGCAACAACTGGTGGGCATGGATCAGGTGGCCATGGCGATGGAGAACATCAAACAGGCGAGCCATCAGAATGTCGCCGGAATCAAACAGACGGAAGCCGCCGCGCACAATTTGCAGGAGTTGGGCCAGCGGCTGAAACGGTTGGTGGACCAATACAAAATTTAAGCCTGCCCCACGATGCCGGAGAACGACGAAGATTTTCTGAAACGCCTGCTGGTGACTTTTCGGATCGAAGCCGAAGAGCACGTCAGCGCGCTTTCGTCCGGCCTGCTCGAGTTGGAAAAGGCATCTCCCGAAGCTCGCGAGGCGATTATCGAAACCGTCTTTCGCCGCGCGCACAGTCTGAAGGGAGCGGCGCGTTCGGTAAACATGACGCCGGTCGAGTCGGCCTGCCAGAAAATGGAAGGCGTCTTTGCGGGCTTGAAACGGAAGGAAATTGATCTCTCGCCCGAACTGCTGGACGAACTGCACAAAAATCTCGACACCCTGCGCGAACTGCTTTTACCAACGGACACCAAATCGGCGATAGAAACGAAACCGCCGGTCGAAGAGAAACCGGAAAGCATCGCATCAATTGCGGCGGAAGAACCTGCGTCCAAAGCAGTCGCCGGTTCAGCGACGACCAGTGTCCGCGAGGAAACCGTGCGGGTCTCCACCGCGCGACTGGATTCGCTCGTGCGTCAGGCGGAAGAACTGGTTTCCGCCAAACTCGCCGCGAATCAACACGCCGAAGCGCTGCGCGGGATTCATTCCATCTTCGCCCGGTGGAAAAAAGAATGGGCGAAGGTGCATCCCGAGTTGCGCCCGCTGGAACGCGCTTCAAACCAGAACGCAAACGGCAGTCTGGCGACGAAAAAGCTGTTGGAATTTCTGGAATGGAACGAAGCGCATCTGCAATTGCTTCACGAAACATTTTCCGCGCTGGAAAAACCCTTTGAACGCGACCGCCGCGCGTTGGCGCTGATGGTGGACGGTTTGCTCGACGATCTGAAGAAAACCGCGATGCTGCCGTTTTCCTCGCTGCTGATTCTCTTGCGCAAACTGGTTCGCGATCTCTCGCGCGAACAAGGCAAAGAGATTGAGCTGGTTGTGTCGGGCGACGAGTTGGAAATGGACCGCCGCATTCTCCAGGAGTTGAAAGACCCGCTGATTCATCTGGTGCGAAACAGCATCGATCACGGAATCCAAAAACCGGAGGAACGCCAGAAACTCAACAAGCCGCCGCGCGGAACAATTTCCATCACCGTGCTGCAACGCGACAGCAAAGTGGAAATCCAGGTGGCCGACGATGGCGCGGGAATTGATATCGCGCGCGTCAGAAGTGCCGCGGTCAAATGCGGCGTCATTTCCAGACTGGACGCGGACAAGCTGAGCGATGCCGAAGCGGTGATGCTCATCTTCCGCTCCGGCGTTTCCACCAGCCCGATGCTGACGGACATTTCGGGGCGCGGACTCGGCCTCGCGATCGTTCGGGAAAAAGTTGAGCAACTGGGCGGAACGGTCTGGCTGGAACATCGCGTCAACGCCGGAACAACGTTTCACATGCTGTTGCCCCTGACGCTTTCCACGTTTCGCGGCGTCATTTTGCAGGCGGCAGACCGACTGTTTGTTTTGCCGACGAACCACATCGAGCGCGTCGTGCGCGTGCGCAAAGAGGAAATCAAAACGGTGGAAAATCGCGAAACGCTGTCGCTCAACGGCCAGACCATTCCGCTGGTCGCTCTGGCGGATGCTCTCGGACTGGCCAAGCGGACTTCGCAAACAGAAGAAACGATTACAGCGCTGGTGATTGCTTCCGCTGGACAACGCATCGCGTTTCACGTGGATGAAGTGCGACGGGAACAGGAAGTGGTTCTGAAAAGTCTCGGCAAACAACTGGTGCGCGTGCGGAACATTTCGGGCGCCACCATTCTCGACGGTGGCAGCGTGGTACCGGTGCTCAATGTCACCGACCTGATGAAATCCGCTGCGCAAGCGTCGCCCGCCGCTCGGACCGTTACTCCCGAGCCGCGTAAAAAATCCGCGCGCACGATTCTGGTCGCGGACGATTCCATCACGTCCCGTTCCCTGCTCAAAAACATTCTGGAGACGAACGGTTACAGAGTGGAAAGCGCGGTGGACGGAATCGATGCGTTCACCAAGCTGCGGAGCGGCGACTTCGGGCTGGTGGTGTCGGACGTCGAAATGCCCCGAATGGATGGATTTGATCTGACGAAGAAAATCCGCGCCGAGAAGAAACTGGCGGAAATTCCCGTGGTGTTGGTGACCGCGTTGGAATCGCGCGAAGACCGCGAGCGCGGAATTGACGTCGGCGCGAACGCCTACATCGTCAAAAGCAGTTTTGATCAAAGCAACCTGCTCGAGGTGGTCCAGCGGCTGATTTAGTTTATGGCGCGAAAAATCAAGGTGCTCGTGGTGGAGGATTCAGCGGCAACGCGGGATTTTCTCGTGCATCTGTTGAAAAGGGATCCGGAACTGGAAGTGATCGGGACGGCCAAGGACGGCGAAGTGGCATTGGAATTTTTAAGAGAGAACAAGCCGGACGTGATTACGATGGATATTCACATGCCGAAGATGGATGGCTTTGAAACGACGCGCAAAATCATGGAAACCCAGCCGGTGCCGGTGGTCATCGTTACCGGAACAACCGATCCCAAAGAAGTTGCCACGCTGTTTCATGCGATGGACGCGGGCGCGCTGGCGGTGTTGCCGATTCCCGCAGGTTTCGGTCATCCCGAACATGAAGTCACTTCCCGCGAATTGATTCAGACCTTGAAATCAATGTCGGAAGTCAAAGTGGTGCGACGCTGGGCCCGCGGTCGTATTTCAAAAATCGCCCTACCCACGCCACCGGAAGAAACGAAACGGAAAACCGCGAGCGAAGTTCGTGTCATCGCCATCGGTGCTTCCACCGGCGGGCCGCCGGTTTTGCAGACGATCCTTTCCAGTCTCCCCGCCAGTTTCCCGGTGCCGATTCTGGTCGTCCAACACATCGCCACCGGGTTTATGACCGGTTTTGTGGAATGGCTCGCGTCGAGTTGCCGCATTCGCATTCAGATTGCGTCCCAACATCAGGCGCTCTGCCCCGGAACGGTCTATCTCGCGCCGGACGATTTCCAGATGACGGTCAGTTCGAATGGCTTGATCATCCTGCGCGACGATCCACCGGAAAACGGATTGCGCCCGGCGGTGTCCTGCCTGTTCCGCTCCGTCGCGGAAGTTTTTGGCAAAAGCGCGGTCGGAATTCTGCTGACGGGCATGGGAAGAGATGGCGCGGCGGAATTGAAGCGCATCAAAGACGCCGGCGGCATCACGATTGCCCAAAGCCGGGAAACCTGTGTCATCAACGGAATGCCGGGCACGGCAGTCAATCTCGACGCCGCGACCTACACTTTATCACCGGAGCAAATCGCTGCCGTACTGACAGATATTGCAAAAAATCATGAATGTGCCGGATTTGAACGAACCCATCGAAATTCTCATCGTTGAAGACAGCCCCACGCAGGCGGAGCAGCTCAAGCACATCCTTGAAAAAAATCGCCACCGCATTTTGGTCGCGCACAATGGCAAGGAAGCTCTCGCGCTGCTCGAAAAACACCAGCCCACCGTCGTTGTTACCGATGTGATGATGCCGGAAATGGATGGCTACCAGCTTTGCGCGGAAATCCGGGCGAACCCGAAATTCCAGCGAATCCCCGTCATCCTCCTGACTTCACTCTCCGATGCCGAAGATGTCGTCAAAGGCCTGGAATGCGGCGCGGACAATTTCATTACCAAGCCGTATGACGAGAAATATCTGCTGAGCCGCATCCAATACATTTTCGCCAACTGGCATTTGCGCGAACTGGAGAGAAGCCGGATGGGGTTAGAGGTTTATTTTGCCGGAAAAAAACATTTCATCACCTCAGACCGGTTGCAGATTCTCAATCTGCTCCTTTCCACCTACGAAACCGCCGTGCAACGCAACGAAGCGCTTCACGCCGCGCGCGAGCAGTTGCAGGCCCTGAACGAAAAACTCGAAGAACGCGTGCGCGAACGGACAGCGGCGCTCTCCGCGGAGATTGCAGAACGGAAAAAAGCCGAGGAGGAAGTGACGCGTTTGAACGCGCAACTGGAACAGCGCGTGCGCGAACGAACGGCGCAACTGGAACTGGCTAACAAGGAACTGGAAGGCTTCAGCTATTCGGTCTCCCACGATTTGCGCGCGCCGCTTCGGGCGCTTTCCGGGTTCAGCCAGTTATTACAAGCGGACAACGAAAGCCAGTTGTCACCCAAGGGCAAAAAATACCTTCAAAACATTGCCGCCGCCGCCGCTGGTATGAACGATTTGATCGAAGACCTGCTGAAACTGTTTGGTGTCAGTAAAGGCGAAATGCATCTGCAATCGGTCGATCTCGGTGAACTCGCATCGGAAATCGCCGAGGAACTGCGCCGGGCCCAGCCGGAACGAAAGGTCGAGCTTGTGATTGCTCCGAAGTTGGTCGTTCAGGGCGACCGCTCGCTCCTGCGTGCGGCACTGCAAAATCTTCTGGGCAACGCCTGGAAGTTCACCGGCAAAAAAGACAACGCGCGGATCGAAGTTGGCGTGCGGCAGGATGACGGAAAAACCGTTTACTTCGTTCGGGATAACGGTGCAGGCTTTGACATGGCTTACGCGAACAAGTTGTTCGCGCCGTTTCAACGATTGCATTCGCCCACGGACTTCGCCGGCACCGGAATCGGCCTGGCGACTGTGCAACGAATCATCCATCGCCACGGCGGAAGAATCTGGGTGGAAGCGGCAGAAGGCAGCGGTGCAACGTTTTTCTTTTCCATTGGCGAACCTGCGAAAGCAACCAAATCGGACGGCGGTGTGATATAAACCGGGACAGCAACCGTCTTCCTTTCACAGAAGACGGCCCGATACAGACTCAACCAGCCGGACGGGTTCAAATGTCGTGACGTTTGAACCTGTGCGCCGTATTCCACAGTTGCCGCACGGAATGCTCCCTCGTTAAATTGAACCATGCCCCTCGACTGCTGCCGTCTGCTGCGGATTTCCATCCGGCGTGGACTGGTCCTTGCGGCTGCAGTAGCGGTGTTGTTGTTCGCCTCCCACTCGCACGCGACGGTCATCACCAATCTGCAACAACTCACCCGCAGTTTAAGTTCGCGCGCGCAATTGAGCGCCACACTGGACCTCGAAGTCATCGTCTGCGCTGCGAGTCGTCCGGAGAGCGGCGCGGTCATCGCTCAGGACGCGACCGGCACGGAACTGCTGTTGTTTTCGGATTTGCGTCAGGAACTTCGGAGCGGCGAACGGATTCGGATTCGGCGCGATTCCGTCTGGCTGCGCAAACGGGAAATGGGGGTGGAACTTTCCGCCGTGCCGGTGATTGAAAATGACGGTCTGCATCCGTGGACGATGAAAACCGCCACCACCTATTTGCGCGCCGGCAAAATTCCGATGCGCGTGGAATGGTTCAATTACTGGCGCAATCTCGGGTTGGAAGTTTACTGGGCCACGTCGAGCCAACCGCAGGCGCTCATCCCGGCGTCGCATCTCTCGCACGCCGTCGGCGCTGCGGATGGAACGACTCATTTTCAACCCGGCCTCAATGTCGAGTGTTATGAAGGTTCGTGGGAAACCGTTCCCGATTTCAATCTGCACGCGCCGGTGAAAACCGGTGTAGCGACTCAGCTTGATTTGAACCAGCGCTCGCGTGAGGAGCGCGTCGGCCTGCGCTTCACCGGTTTCCTCGATGTTCCGCACGACGGCCAATATCAGTTCTCCATGGGTTCAGACGACGGTTCGCTGTTGTTCCTCGGCGATACGGAAATACCGGTGGAGCGATTGGAACAAACGGCTGTTCCGCTCGCCAAATCCACGAGCATTCTCGGGGCGGAATTTAAGAATCTGCAAGAGCGACGCTGGACGGCGGTGGAAGGGCGCGTGCATTTCGTCTCCCGCGCGGGCCGGAGTTTGCGATTTGATCTGGGCGGCGATCGCCATGTGATTTCGGCGTTGCTGGTGGATGCCTCCGACATAAATCCCGAAACGCTGTTGAACGCTCGTATCCGCGTAACCGGCGTGGGACGCGGCGTTCTGACTGCTGATGGTTCAGTAGTGCTGGGCAAACTATTCGTGGTCAGTCCGGACAGTCTCGTGTTCCTCGATTCGGCCCGGCAACCGGGCGAACCTGCAACGCCGATTACGTCGGTGGCGGAGGTGCAGGGATTGCCGATTGAACTCGCGCGTAAATCTCTGCGGGTGCGCATCCGCGGCACAGTTACCGGCGCGGTCAACACGACGCAGGAAAGATGGATGTCGTTCCAGGACGATACGCGCGGCATTTTTGTGCACTTCTTCGGAGTGACGAACGCCGCGCCGGCGCTGGGCGAATTCTGGGAAGTAGAAGGTCACAGCGGCGCGGGCGATTTTGCGCCCATCGTCATCGCCGAAAAACTGACGCGTCTCGGCGAAGGCTTGTTGCCGGCACCGGCTCGACCCACCTGGGCGGAATTGCTCAACGGCAGTCGCGATGTTCAATGGACTGAACTCAAAGGTCTCGTGACCGATGTGCATGGCAACACGATTACGTTGCATCTGCCGGAAGGCCGATTGGAAGTGGAACTGGACGGTTTGTTCGAAGCGGATTTGAAATCGTTCGTGAAAGATGTCGTGCGCATTCGCGGGGTGCTCTACGCCGTGTGGGACGCCGCCACGCGCGAGGTGCGGGTCGGTCGCGTGATGATGCGCAGCCCGACCATCAGCGTGGATATTCCCGCACCCGCCGATCCGTTTGATGCCGTGTGTCGCACGCCGCGCGAATTACTGTTGTTCGATGCGCAAGCGTCGGCGTTCCGACCGGTGAAAGTTCTTGGTCAGATTGTTTATGCGGATGCGACGCAACTTTTCCTCCAGGCCGATGGCAGCGGTCTGCGCCTCTTGCCGACCGGCAAAACCGACGTGCGTCCGGGCGACCTTGTCGAAGTGGTGGGTTATCCGAGCATCAGCCGTTCGGAACTGGTTCTGCGCGAAGCGTTGCTCCGTCGCACCGGCACGGCCGCGTTGCCAGCGCCCAAGGATATTGCCGAAGCTGATTTTTCGCAGGAAAACCTGAACGCCACGCGCGTGCGGGCGAATGGAAAATTACTCGGTTGGCATGCGGAAGAAACCGGGCCGGTGCTCGAAATGCAATCCGACACGCGCCTGTTTCTCGCGCGCATCGCTTCCGGAAATGGCGCGGCGCCGTCGCTGCGTCCCGGAAGTCGCCTCGCCCTTGAAGGCGTTTATGTCGGACGCGGCCCGAGTCAAAGTCCGAACATTGACAGCGAGGCGTTTGAACTGTTGCTGAATTCACTGGCGGACATCACCGTGTTATCGCAACCGCCGTGGTGGACGCTGCCGCGCCTGCTCGCGTTGCTCGGCGTGCTGTTGGTGATTCTGATTTTCACCGTCGTGTGGAACACGCAATTGCGGCGACAGGTGGAACAACGCACCAATCAACTCCAACACGAAATTCGCGAACGCGAACGCCTCGAACGCCACGCCGCACTCGAAAGCGAACGCTCCCGCATCGCACGCGATCTGCATGACGACCTCGGCTCGAGCCTGACGGAAATCAGCGTGTTGGCCAGCACCGGCCAGCTTCCGCAAGCGAATCCCACCGAGCATCCGAATCTGTTTCAGGCTATCGGCAATCGCGCGCGCAGTCTCATTTCCGCGCTTGATGTCATCGTCTGGGCAGTGGACCCGGAGGATAATTCGCTTCAATCGCTCGCCGATTATCTCACGGGTTACACGAACGATTTCCTTTCGCACACGGGCATTTCCTGTCGCTTCAAAGTTCCCGTTTCCTGTCCTGCCATCACCCTTGAAGGTCGCGTCCGACATGACCTGCTGATGGTGGTCAAGGAAGCGTTGAACAACATCGTGCGCCATGCGGACGCCACCGAGGTCGAATTTCGTCTCGCGGTCGCCGATGGCGTTCTGGAAATCGACATCTCTGACAATGGCAAAGGCATTAATGGCGATGCGCCCAGCGGACACGGTTTGAAAAATCTTTCTTCGCGCCTGAAAAATCTCGGCGGATTGGGCACAGTTGAACCACGTTCCGGCGGCGGCACAATTGTAAAAATCCGCCTGCCACTCGGCGCCAACACGACCGCTCCCATCATCCAATCAACGTCGGCGTAATACGACGTTTGTCGGATTCCGAATCGTTCGCGACCCGTTACAGTGTCCTTCACCGCCACACTCGCGCGGAACAAAAGGATGACATGTCAGCGCAATTAGCTCAGCATACCGACGTAGATCTAATGACCAGGGTCGCCATCGTCGAAGACAACTCCACCTTACGAAAGTATCTTTGCGAGTTGATTGACAACACGCGGGGTCACCAATGCGTGTGCGCTTGCGCGTCGGCTGAAGAAGCGGTGGTTGAAATTCCGAAAGTCCGCCCCAACGTCGTGCTCATGGACATTCATCTGCCTGGCGAATCCGGCATCGCCTGCACCGCGCGTTTGCGGGAAAAACTTCCCGACCTCCAGGTCATCATGCTCACCGTTTACAAAGACATCAAAATGATCTTTCAGGCGCTCAAAGCGGGCGCTTGCGGTTATGTCCTGAAACGGGCGGATGAAAAAGAAATTCTCGACGCCATCACCGAAGTCCGCACCGGGGGCGCGCCGATGACCAGTGAAATCGCCCGCATGGTCGTGCGCGCGTTTGCCGACACACCGCAACCGGCGGCAGCGGAAGGCACGGATCAACTCTCCAGTCGCGAAATGGAAATTCTCGCGCTCGTGGCTGAAGGTTGTCCGAACAAGGAAATCGCTTCCCGCCTTTTTATCAGCACCGCAACCGTCCGCACGCATCTGATGCACATTTACGAAAAACTCCATGTGCATTGTCGAACCGAAGCCGCTGCAAAATATCTCCGCACGAATCCAATGGGCGCGGTTAAACAACCGTCCGCTTAATACTTAATTCAACCCGTCACGCCGCGGCTTTGGCACGTCGCGCGGCCAACTCGTCTGCCATTTCAATCGTAAGGCGCTTGTTAAGCTGATAGGCGATTAACAGTCCGGTGCAGATGGCGAACATAATTCCCACCGCAATGCCCGCCATCGCCCGATAACCGGCCACCGCTTCGGGCGCACTCGGGAACTTTGTGTCGTATTGAAACAACCATTGCATGAACCACAGGAACGACGCCGACCCGAGCGCCAGTCCCGATTTCAACGCAAAACCAATCGTCGCGAACACCATGCCGGTGAAACGACGACCGGTTTTCCATTCCGAATAATCCGCCACGTCGGCGAAGATTGCCCACACGAGCGGAATCGTCGGCGCATACACAATCGAGCCGGTGATGGTGAGCACAATCATGCCCGTGGTATTAGTCGGGCTGAGAAAGTAGAACGCAAAGGCGTTGAGCGTCGAAAGCGTGAACCCGGCCACCGCGACCGCTTTCTTCCCGAACCTCCGCGCCAACGACGCTGACAACATGATGACGATGATGGTCGTCGCTGTGCCGATCATGTTGATGATGCTGTTGAACACGTCGGCGACGTTTGACGCTGCGAGATTGTCGCGCGTGCCGTGAACGATGTAGCCGAGCCATTCGAGAATTCCGCCCGGCCTGACTGCATCCACCGGCAAGACCGGCGCGGTGAGGCCGATTTTTTTCACGAAATCGAACATCGCTCCTTTGTCCGCGTAGTGATGGTAATAGTTGTAAAGCGCGCCGCCGCGAAACGAGAGAATTGCAAAATGCACCAGGGTCATCAGCGCCATGACGCGCCACGGTCGGTTCTTCCACAGATCGGTGAAATCCTGTTTCGGTGAGGTGCGGGTTTCCACCACAGGTTGGATGCGTTCGCGCGTGGTCAGAAACGTGATGAGAAACAACACCAGACAGAGCACAGCCCAGATGGTCATCGTCATTTGCCAGCCGTAAGCGCGATCGTGCCCCACCGCAAACTTCGCCACCAACGGCAGCGTGAAACCGCCCACCACAAACTGCGCGACGTTCACCGCGATGAACCGATAGGAATTCAACTTCGCGCGCTCATTCAGGTCCGCCGTAATCACTCCGCCCAGCGCCGAATACGGCATGTTGTTCATCGAATACAACGTCATCAACAGCGTGTTGGTGATCGCCGCGTAAGCGATGAGCGCGCCGTAGTTCCAACCTTTCGGCGTCGTGTACGCGAGCACCATCACCACCGCCCACGGAATCGCCGTCCACAAAATCCACGGTCGGAATCGGCCCCACCGCGATTTCGTGCGATCCGCCAACACGCCCATAATCGGATCGAACAACGCATCCCATAATCGCGGCCACAACAGAATCGCCGCCGCCGCGCTGGCCGTAAGCCCGAAGGTGTCCGTGTAGAAATTGAGCTGAAACAGAATCATCGTCATGAAGACGAAGTTCGCCGCCGCATCGGCACAACTGTAACCGGCCTTCTCGACCACGGAGAGTTTCTGATTGGTGGAGTTCATGAGATTCAATCCGCGAAGTTACCGCGACGGCTGGAGCCGACCTTTGCAACCAGAAAAATCGGCGGCCTCATGGTTGGCCTTCGATGGTTTTGATTGAGCCGTCAGGGAGATATTCCAGTTCCGTCACCTTCAAACTGCGTAACCAGGTTTTTCCGCCAGAGGGCTGTGAGTCGTGATAGAACAGATACCACTTACCGTTGAACTCGCAGATGCTGTGATGCGTCGTCCAACCGACCACCGGCGTAAGAAGTATGCCGCGATACGTAAACGGCCCATGAAGATGATCGCTCGTGGCGTAACATAAAAAGTGCGTATCGCCCGTGGAGTATGAGAAATAATATTTGCCGTTGTATTTGTGCAGCCACGACGCCTCAAAGAAACGCCGGTTATGATCGCCGGCTTGCAACGGCTGACCGAGTTCGTCAAGTATGACGAGATCGCGCGGCGCTTCCGCGAATTCCAACATATTCTCACTTAATCGAACGATCTTCGGACAAAGCGCTGGTTCGTCATCAGCCGGCTCTTTGCCACCCTCAATCGCTTTGTTGTCGCGATAGCGTTGTAACTGTCCGCCCCAGAGCCCGCCAAAAATCAGATGATGCGATCCGTCGTCATCCTGGAACGCGCACGGGTCGATGGAATAACTACCTTTAATGTGATTCTCCTGCGGAACAAACGGGCCTTCCGGTTTATCACTCACCGCCACGCCGATGTGAAAAACATCGTTCTTATCCTTCAACGAAAAATAGAGGTAATACTTACCGCTTTTATACGCGCAGTCGGAGTCCCACAGTTGCCGTCCGGCCCAGGGAATATTTTTCACATCCAGCACCACACCATGATCTCGCACCGGGCCATCGATGGAATCCATCGAAAGCACGTGATAATCCCGCATGTCGAAATGATCGCCATTGTCGTTTTCCGGAATGCCGGACTCGATGTCATGCGAGGGATAAATGTAGAGTCTGCCATTAAACACATGCGCCGCCGGATCGCCCATGTAAGTTCCCTCAGGAACAAGATAGCGTGGGAAATTCATAAACAGCCGGGTTCAGTCATGATCGCAGACGCTCTTAAAACCCGGCGGGCCGCTTGAGGTTGGTTTGGTGACATTGTTGACATAATGCGGACGCAGTCGGAATCGTCACAATCAGTCAAACGTCGTATTGCTTCAGGGATTACGGACTGGCGTCGTACCCTATCCAGCGCGATACGTCAAACGTCGTATAGCTCCCCGGGTTCACATTTTGCGAGCATCACCGAACTCTTTTACGAAACACTCATGAAACCAAATCTGTTCATCCCCATCGCTCTCGGCGCCGTAACTTTATTCAGCGGTTGCCAATCCTGTTGTAAACATTCCGATTCAACTCCCGCCGCGACATCAGTCTCCGCAGTTGCAACTCCCGCACCGACTCAACCGACGCTCCCCACCATTCGTATCAACGCCGGCATCGGCACGGTGACGGACGCCACCGGAACTACGTGGCAGGAGGACACCGGCTTTCAAGGTGGCGACGTGATTGATCGCCCCGGGTTACCCATCGCAAACACCAAGCAGCCGGAAATCTATCGGTCCGAGCGTTACTCGATGGATTCCTTCACGCAGAAACTTCCCAACGGTAAATACGACGTAAAACTGCATTTCTGTGAGACGTTCGAAGGCATTTTCGGCCCGGGCGAACGGGTGTTCTCGTTCGATGTCGAAGGTCAGGCGTTCAAAGATTTCGATGTATGGGTCAAATCCGGGGGCGCGGCGCGCGCGTATGTTCTGACCGTGCCGGTGGAAATCACCGATGGTCAACTCGACATCCGCTTCACGCCGCAGGTGGAAAATCCGCAAATCAACGCCATCGAAATCCTCCCGGCGAATCAGTAAACGCTCGGGTTACGCCACTACGCTACCGCACAGTCGCACCGGGTTTTTAACCCGCTCCATTATTTCAGCATCGCGCATCATCCGATTGCGCGATAAAAATTTCGCGCCGTGATAGTCTCCGAACACCCCATGAAAAACCCTTTCTCACTCGCGGGCGAAACCGCGCTCATCACCGGTGGCGGCAGTGGACTTGGTTTCGGCATCGCTGAAAGTTTTGTTGCTGCCGGCGCTAAAGTTATTCTGGTGGGCCGACGCGAAGCCGTCCTCAAACAGGCAGTTGCAAAACTCGGCGACTCTGCTCGCTTCGAAACTCAGGACATCACCCAACTCGAGACCGCCAAAGAACTGGTAGCTCGCGCCGAAAAACATTTCGGTCCCATCACCATTCTCGTTAACAACGCGGGCATTCATCTGAAGAAACCGGCCCTTCAAATCTCCGCGACCGAATTTCAATCCGTCTGGCAAACACACGTCGCCGCCGCCTTCGCACTCACTCAGGCTGTCTTACCCGGAATGATTGAACGCAAGCACGGCAACATTCTTTTCACCGCTTCGATGGCTTCCGTTTTCGGCATTCCGCTCGTCGCAGCGTATTCCGCCGCGAAGACTGCGCATCTCGGTCTGGTGCGCTCGCTCGCCACGGAAGTTTCGCCACACGGCGTGCGAGTGAATGCCATCGCACCGGGATGGATTGAATCCGACATGATGCTGAACGCGTTGAAAGGCGACCCAAAACGCGCCGAAAAAATTCTCAGCCGCACGCCGATGAATCGGTTTGGCGAAGCTCGCGATATCGGTCTCGCGGCAGTTTATCTTTGCTCTCCGGCGGCGAAATTTGTGACCGGCGTCGTTCTGCCCGTCGATGGCGGCGTCAGCATCGGATTCTAACAACGCTCTATCGCGCGTGATATTTCGGAAGTTGAATTGAACCGCACAGTCAGCGCGTGAAGAGTTCGAGATCAATCGCCTCTGCCAACGCTCGGTATCCCGGCACATTCAAGTGCAGCCAGTCGTTGGCGTTCACGCCTCGATAAAACTCCGCCCTGAACTTCGTCGGCTCCGCGGGATCGCGAACCGCCGCATCAAAATCAATCACACCGTCGAAAACGGTATTGGTGCGTAACCAGGCGTTCACAAACTGCCGCTGTTGCTCGTGCAGTTCACTGTAATAACCGCTACCGCCAAACGGCATGAGCGTCGCGCCGTATGCTTTCATCCCCTGCGCCTTCGCTTTCGTCGCGAATTGCGCATAAGCGTTTATCAGATTTGTTGCCGTCGCCATGCTGCTGCTGTAACCGATGTCGTTCACGCCTTCGAAAACGATCAGATAACGCGCACCGTTCTGTTGCAACACATCGCGCTCGAACCGATTTACCGCCGCCGGACCGAGTCCGCCGAAGATCGCGTTGCCACCAATCCCCATGTTCACCACGCTGACGTTGGCCGTCGCCGCATTGGTGTGAAGCCGCTCCGCCAAAACATCCGGCCAACGATTATTACCATCATCCGTCGAACCGCGCCCATCCGTCAGCGAATCACCTAGAATTACGATGGCGCGACTGTCCGCCTCCGCCAACACCTCCAAACCGGTGACGATGTACCAATGTCTCGTCTTGCTCGCCGCCGGCATATTTGGCGCTGAAACCGCATTACTCGACACGATGAATGACGTCGTGCGCGAACCCGGATGCCCGTTCACGGTCGTCACTGAGATGTCACCGAAATAGATGCTGATGGCGACGTTGGTGAGCGCCGGCAAATCAAATTCCAACGGATCGGAAAACAATTCTTCGCCCGGTGGAATTACGGTCATCGTCGCACCTTGAAATGACAGCGCGCGATCCGTTGCGGGAAGAATACTGCCATCTCCACCACTGGCTGACTTTGGCGCTAACGCAATGTGTGCCGCGTGGATGGTTACCGGCCTTGTGCCAAAGGCATTGGAAAATCGCACTCGCACCTGTTTCCCTGGAATCGAATTGCGCACGAATTGACGCAGCGTGCTACGCGCCAGCGGTACCGGTGGGAGATTGTTTGGCTCGGTCAATTGCGGCGCACAGCCCCACGTCACGACCCAATGACTATCGCTGCCTCGCCCGTCATGAACCAGCAGACATGCCGCAACCATGATCACGCAGAACTTTTTCAGTTCTACAAAGCTGCGCATCTGAAAGTGATCGGCGTTCATAAGCGAACAATCCTCAAGGTTGCATCGGCGTTACGAGACGATAAAACCGCTGCCCGTTACCCGGAATACTGTTGGTTACAGTCATCAAGCGATTCGTCGGTTGCGCGGCAAAATCAGTCAGCCTGGACCAGGTCGCAGCGTCGAGCGCGGGTTTGTAAAGCAGGCTATAGGTTCGATTGGAAATCGCGAGGAATTGCAACACCACGCTGTCGTTCAGCGTCGCAATCTCCGTGAACTTCAGCACGCTCGTTGCGTCGTTGGGATGCGTGCCCGCAAGAAACTCCTCTCGATTCGTCAGTCCGTCTCCATCCGGATCATCGTCGGCATCCGCAACGAAAACCAGCGTCCCGTTCTCCTGCTCCCAACTATCCGGCAAACCGTCGTTATCCGAATCACCCGAGTCCGCGGCCTGTCCCGGCGTCGGTGCAGCGGCGACCCAGTTCGTCGGTTCATTGCCGTAACCGCTGACCGGCACACGTTGCAACGACATGCCGCTGCCATCCGCAGCGACCGGCCATGGCGCTTTGTCGTTGTAGCTCACCGCATCCATGACGACATACGGCACGCCATCGGGATTCGGCGTGTCGGGCGCGAGCAGTTCCACTGTCTCGCCGGAGTTCTGCAATTGTCCGCTATACGGACCAAAGATCGGCACGTGCGCCGGAACGTTATACCTGATTCGAAAATCATTCGGATTCGTCGCCACCACCAGCAGCGTCGCGCCCGCATCCATCGTCGCACTGGGCGGAAAGGTGTAATCCACGCCATTCAACTTCCACGTATTGGTCGGATGTGTCGGATGAAACAATGAAACAGAACTCGCACTGATGTTCAGCAATTCCAGAAACTCGTCATCGCCTGCTGCCGGGTGATAATGAACTTCGCTGAGAACCACCGGACCAATGCGCGGACCGATGTTAGCGCTGTTTAAGGAAACGGAGATTTGTGGCGGGAAAAACTCCTCGCCAACGCTGTTCACATAACGCCCGAAACTCACACCGTTGAATGCGCCGCCAAAAACAACGCCGTGACTGTAACCGGTGAGATTGCCAACCGCGTCCGCCGAGAACAGATACACGTCATCGCCCGCCGAACTCAGTGCGAAGC
>CALAYC010000183.1 GCA_937894935.1 uncultured Verrucomicrobiota bacterium | reverse complement strand
TGTCGTACAAAACGGACTTTCTGCCAGAGCAAATCAAGGAACTCGCGGCGGAACATGCGAATTTGCACGCGGTAAAAGAATCGAGCGCTGATGTTCGACGCGTTACCGCGCTGAAGGCGCTTTGTGGCGAGCGCCTGGCGTTGTTTGTGGGGGTGGATGATTTGATTGTGGAAGGCGTGCGCGCCGGAGCCGTTGGATGGATTGCAGGATTGGTGAATGCGTTTCCGCGCGAATCGGTGGCGTTGTTCAATTACGCAATGCGCGGCGAGACGAAGAAAGTTGAGGCGCTTTACAACTGGTTTTTGCCCTTGCTGCGGATGGATACCGTGCTGAAGTTTGTGCAGTTGATAAAGCTCGTGCAGCAGGAAGTCGGGCACGGGCACGAGCGGGTGCGTGCGCCGCGTTGTGTGTTGACCGGGCCAGAACGGAAAGCGGCGCTCGACACATTGCGAGTAGCGTTGAAGAATCGGCCCAAAATTTAACCAGCATGAAACTCGAAGGCACGTCGTTGCTTGGTGGACGTCGCGGTGCGCGCGGCGGAAAAACTTTTACGGGCGTGAATCCGGTGAACGGTGAAGCGTTGCCGGTGGAATTTCATTCCGCGTCAGTTTCGGACGTCGAGGTCGCTGCGAACGCTGCGGCGGAAGCGTTCGCGGTTTATCGTCGCTGGCCGACGGCGCGACGGGTGGCGTTGCTCAATCGCATTGCGGAATTGCTGGAAGCAAACGCGGCGGAAATTATCGCGCGCGCCAATCTGGAAACGGCGTTGCCCACGGGACGATTGCAAGGCGAGTTGGCGCGGACGTGTTTTCAATTGCGATTTTACGGGGATGGAGTCGCAAGCGGATTGGCGTTGGGGGCGCGGATTGATCACGGCGATTCGAAGCGTCAACCGTTGCCGAAACCGGATTTGCGTTCGATGATGATTCCGCTCGGACCGGTGGCGGTGTTCGGAGCGAGTAATTTTCCGTTGGCGTATTCAGTCGCGGGCGGCGATACCGCGTCGGCGCTGGCGGCGGGTTGTCCGGTGATTGTGAAAGCGCATCCGGCCCATCCAGGTACTTCCGAGATTGTTGGATTGTTGGTGCAACAAGCCGTGCGTGAAATGAACGCGCCGGATGGATTGTTTTCATTGTTGTTCGATGCCGGTCACGAGATCGGCGCAGCGCTGGTGAAACATCCTGCCATTCAGGCAGTGGGATTCACAGGCTCACGTCAAGGCGGACGGGCGTTGATGGATCTCGCCGCGGCGCGGCCGCAGCCGATTCCGGTTTTTGCCGAGATGGGCAGCGTGAATCCAGTGTTTGTGCTTGGCGAGGCGTTGCAAACGCGAGCGGAAGAAATCGCCGCCGGATTGCACGGTTCGGTGACGCTTGGCGTGGGGCAGTTTTGCACGAACCCGGGATTGGTGTTTATCGAAGCCGGCGATGGCGCGAAAAAATTTGTGGCGAAGCTGGAAGAGCTGATGAAAGTCACGCCAGCGGGGACGATGTTAACGGCAGGGCTGTGTTCGGCTTATCAACGCGGGGCAAAGAAATTTTCGCAAATTCCGGGAGTAACAACCGTGGCGGCAGCGAGCGATGCGAACAGTGATCGTGCCGTGGCGACATTGTTTCGCACGGATGCAGAAACGTTTTTGAAAAATCAGGAATTGATGGAGGAAGTGTTTGGCCCTTCGACGTTGGTGGTCGAATGCGCGTCGCGGGCGCAAATGCTCAACGTGGCCAGGGGATTGGAAGGCCAACTGACGGCGACGATTCACGCGAGTCCAGCGGAATTACTGGCGAGTGAGGAATTGATCGACATCCTCACGACGAAGGCCGGGCGCTTGATTTACAATGGTTTTCCTACCGGGGTGGAAGTCGCGCATGCGATGACGCATGGCGGACCGTATCCCGCGACTTCAGATGGACGTTCCACATCCGTCGGCACGCGTGCGGTGGAAAGATTTCTGCGCCCGGTCAGTTTTCAAAACTGGCCAGACGCTGCATTGCCGGAGGCGCTGCGCGACGCCAATCCGTTAGGAATTGTGCGTCTGGTGGACGGCAAACTGAAAGGTTCAGATTAGACGCGTTGCCGCTATTGTGCGGCGAGTTAAGACGCTTCTTCGCGACGCGAATTTCCGTCAACCGGCGCGGGCTCGTTTAACAGCGCCCAAAAAAGTCCCAATTGCCGAATGGCATCGGCGAATTGTTCGAAGCCGACCGGTTTGACCACATAGGCGTTTACGCCCAGATTGTAGCAGGTGGATAAATCGACGTTTTCGCGCGATGACGTGAGCATCACGATGGGAATGCTTCTCAATTCAGGATCGGCCTTGGCGGCGCGGAGAACGTCGATGCCGTCAACTTTCGGCATTTTTAAATCGAGAAACACCACGGCAGGCTGTTCCGCGTGTCGATTCTGGAACGGACCTTGGCGTTTCAGGTAATTTAATGCTTCTTCACCGTTGCGAACGTGATGAATTTCGTTGGCCACATTATTGGCCTTCAAAGCTGTGATCGTCAGTTCGGCGTCATTGAAACTATCCTCAACAAGGAGGATGGGGCGCGGCGATATCATTCGCAGGTAGTCTAGGTACGCGAAAATGTCGGCGTCAATGCGCGAGTCGTTTTGAATGACTGAAGACTTCCCAAGATGAGTATGCGATCTCATCTTTTTCATCGGATTTTCTGTTTCCCCTTCGTTGCGGCAGGTTAAGGACAGATAACCAGTTCGTCTCATGAAAGTTTGATTTGTTTCCAGTCAGTCCAAAGTGATTGCAGCTTCAGCGAAGAAACAGCGGCAACCGGTTGATGCGGTTTGTGGGTTAAAATAACCGCGCAGCGCGACGAATCGGCCCTCCTTCGGAATTGCGCCGGCGTAATTGTCGGCCAGATAACAACAGATTTCGTCGTCATGCCTGACTTTTACGAGAAAACCGATGCCCCCATTGTCACTGGGGAGAAAACGAATTACGACGCCCGATATTGTTACCTTCACAAGTTGAAACAAGCTATCCACAGCCTTTGCGTTGTGCCGCTAGGATTAACCTTGTTCGGGCGTTTTACCCGTCATTGAATGAATTGCTTTGCCCGTTCAATGCCGCGTAAAAGGAAGTTGCGAAGGAGCATGTGTGATTTTTTAGGTGGAGGCTAAGGAGTAAGGAAAGTCCTCAGGCAATAGAAAATCGGAAATCAGGAGGAGGAAAATTCTCATTTGAAGAGTGATTGAGTTGCATCCAAACTCGCGCGCCTGGCGGATTATCAACGGGTAATGCGCCAAGTGATACGCGTGAACATCAGCGAAAAACGAATCTCGCCCATTCCGGTTCAACCACCGGAATCGAGCGCCGTTTCCTCGGCCGAAGTGGCGGAGGATTTGCGATTGCTCAAGCAGATTGCGGCGGGAGATCAACAGGCCATGGCGGATTTATATCAACGCCGGGCAACGCTGCTGTATTCGTTGCTGCTCCGGATGTTGAGCGATCCGATGGAAGCGCAGGAAACGTTGCAAGATACGTTTGTCCGAATCTGGCGGCGCGCGGGAAGTTTTGATCCGGGGCGCTCGGCGCCGTTGGCGTGGATGATTTTGCTTGCGCGCGGATTGGCGGTGGACCGATTGCGGGCGCGGAGTCGGCGGCGCGCAAACCTCGCGGCTTTAGATGGCGAATTGGCGTCGCTGGAACTTGAACCGGCGAGTGATGCGCGGGAATTGGAGCGGGACGAGTTATCGAGTGTTTGTCAGGAGGCGTTGTATCGTTTGCCCGAAGCGCAGGCGCACGCGTTGCAGTTGGCATTTCTACGCGGCTGGACGCATGAAGAAATCGCGCGGGCGCAAAACGAACCGCTGGGAACAATCAAAGCACGCATTCGGCGCGGCCTGCAGGCTTTGCGCCAGGCATTAAAGGATTACCGTGACGCCTGATTACCAACATCAGGCTGAAGAAGCCGCACGATATGTTTTGGGCCAGTTGTCGCCAGCAGCCCGACATGCCTTTGAAGTGCAGTTGGCGCAGTCGCCGGAGTTGCGCCTTCTGGTGCAGGAATTGGAGGAAGGCGTTGAAGCGATGGCGCGCACCGTGCCGCAACATCGGCCACCGCCCGGCACCTGGGCTGCCATTGAAAAAGAGATTAATCAGGATGTGCAGCGAAAAATCGTTCGACCACTCTGGAGCAACTGGTGGAAGAACGGCTGGTTTGCTGCCGCCGCGTGTTTTCTGGCGTTACTGACTTATATCTCGTGGCCAAGAGAATCGACTGGTCCATTGGCCGTCGCACCCACCGAACCAGCCTCTGAGACGCTAATCGAGAATTCGGCGCAGGAAGTGCGTGTTGTGTTGCCCGAGAACCATGCATCCATCGCAAGTACTGTCGAGCCGACCTACGCTCCGCCAGTGGTTGAACCGACGGCTGAACTGATCCGTTTGCGGCGCGAAGTCGGCGCGTTGCGTTCGCAGTTGAATGATATTTCGGCGATGGTGGTGCAGCAGCGCGCGATTATGGCGGAGCCGGGACGATTCAAATTTTTCCCGCCGTCCTTGGCAAATTCAGGCGAGAACAGTGAAGTCTCGACGGTGACACCGCAACTGCAACGCGCGATTTTTTACGCTATGGCGCGCGATATGGGTTGGATGCCGAAAGCGAATCCGAGTCCGACCGAAAGGTTCAACGCGGCTCAACCGATCGTCAGCACGGAATGGGGAATTGATTTTGTAACGTTCGATAAATCGAGTTCGTCGTCGGCAACTTCGTCCACAATGGCGGCAATGGATTCAAATAATCAGACAACGATGGAATCCGCTGAAGCAGCTACGATCGCCCCTCTTTCAGTTCGACCGACCGGGGACGGAATTCCAGGTTATCTCAAAAAGGACATCCAGCCGGAATTGGTTCTCGCATTTGATCCATCGATTATTTCGCCGGGCAGTATTGTGGCGTTCTGGAGCGCTTCCGCAGTGGAAGGACATCGATTGATTGGCAACGTGGTGGTGGGAGAAAATCCGATGGTTGTCACGTTGCCGACGGAGCGCATCGCGGAACATCTGACCGTAACTGCAAATCCCATTGCCGGTCCTTCTAATATTATTGGTGGATTTCAAATTTATCGCGGGGTGCAATTGAATTCCGTGCTACCGCAATCGCCGTAGCGCTTCAGCGTTTCCGATTTCTACAGAGATTTGCTTAATCGGCTGGTTGATCACTTCTCGCGTAAGATTGTTCGCAGTAAATCAACGCTGGCGTTTTCGCTGTCTCTCCGCTTATTTGCATTTAATTCTCGGCGCTAAATCGCGTTGTTCGATCGTGATCTCGGGTGGTCGTTTCGTTGCCTGAAAATTTTTTCAAAAAAGCTGCATCCAAATTTCTTCGGGCGGCGGATATACGACGAAAAACCGAAGATGGAGATGTTATCGGCATGAAGTCAGACGTGCGGAACAAAATTTTAACTCAGGAACGCTTTGGGTGTGCCCAACATCGGGTGAGAGCATTGGGGAGGTGGTGGGTCGGGGTAATGTTCGGCGGCTGCGCTCTGGTCCATTTGAGCGCAGCCCCGACAACCTGGGTGCATACAAATGGAAACTCGAGCTGGTTTCATTCGCCGAACTGGTCGGCGGGTGTGCCAACGGCGGCGGACAACGCGTTTCTGGAAAGCGGTACCACAGCGTTTGTCGAAGGCGCAACGGCGGCGGAAGTGGACAATATTTACATTGATCGCGGCGGTTTAACGGTCGGGAACGTCAATTCCGGTACGTTGAACGTGAACGGCGAACTGGCGGTGAGTGCGAATGGCGCGGGGGGAGCGTTGAATCTCAATTATGGAACTATTTCGGTCAATCGCCTGACTGTCGGTCAGAACGGTACGTATTCCGATACCTCGTATGGTGTTTTAAATCTCACAGGTGATAAGCCGACGATTGCGATGGCGCCCGGCGTGACGGTGGAGGTCAACAGTCTGGTCACGGGCGAAAATGGTTTGACCAAGTCCGGCCTCGGAACGCTCGTGCTGGTGAATAACAACACGTATTCCGGCGGCACGACGATTTCCATCGGGACGCTTCAGATTGGAAATGGTGGCGCGTCCGGTTCGCTTGGCTGGGGCGATGTTACCAATAACGGCGCGCTTGTTTACAATCGCAGCGATGATGTCACGGTCACCAATCATATTTCCGGCACGGGCAGTTTTCAGCAGGCGGGCAGCGGGAAAGTTACGCTGACTTCCGAT
The DNA here is from genome assembly GCA_937894935.1 of uncultured Verrucomicrobiota bacterium. Classification (GTDB taxonomy): domain Bacteria; phylum Verrucomicrobiota; class Verrucomicrobiia; order Limisphaerales; family JADLHS01; genus JADLHS01. The sequence continues at coordinate 24,742 of CALAYC010000183.1, read as the reverse complement.
AATACGTATTCCGGCGGCACGACGATCAGCAGTGGCACTTTGCAAATCGGCGATGGCGGGTCGACGGGTTCGCTCGGCAGCGGCAATGTCACGAACAACGGGACGCTAATATTTCATCGCGAAGACGCGATTACCATTGCCAATCTCATTTCCGGTTCAGGAAATCTGCAACAGCTCGGCTCCAACACGCTCACGCTCACGGCGAACAATACTTACACGGGAACGACTACCATCGGCAGTAATGCGACGATTGAAGTTGGTAACGGCAGCACAAGCGGTACGCTTGGCGGCGGCGCAGTCTTTAACGACGGAGCGTTGGTGTTCAATCGCAGCGATACCCTCACCGTCAGCAATACCATCAGCGGCATGGGAAACCTGACGAATGCCGGCAGCGGCACGACCATTTTGACTGGAAACAATACTTACTCGGGAGTGACCGTAATCGAAAATGGCACGCTGCAAGTGGGCAATGGCGGTGCAACCGGCTCGCTAGGCACTAACGATGTCATAAATAACTCAGCGTTGGTTTTTAATCGCAGCAATCATCTGACCGTGGCCAATCTGATTTCCGGCAGCGGCAGCGTCACGCACGCCGGCTCCGGTACGCTGACATTGTCGGGCACGAACACCTACACGGGGGAAACCACTATCAATGGCGGTGGAATTTTGCAGGTTCGCAATAGCGCGGCGCTCGGAGCAGGGGACGTTCATGTCGCGAACGGACGACTCAAAGTGGATCCGGATTTGACGGATGGGTTGGAGATTAAAGTGGGCGGTAATTATTTTCAGGACGCCGACGGTGCATTGGAGTTGGGAATCGGAGGTTCGAATTCAGCTTCCAATCAATTTGATCGCGTCACTGTAGCCGGCAACGCAGAACTGGACGGCACGTTGCATATTACTTCATTCAATAACTACAAAGCGAAGCACAGCGACCAGTTTGATTTAATTGTAGCGACTAATGGTGTGACCGGAACATTCAGCACGTTTACCAATGATATTGACCATAGCGTTTTGTTGTCGCCGGAACTGAAGTACAGCGACGACCGTGTGACGCTCGTCTGGGAACACATGTCGTTTCGGGACTTTCTGGCATCGTCCAACGTGACGCTCACGGTGAATCAACAATCGGTCGCCACAGCGCTGGATTCCATTCTGACTTCGACCGATACCAACGACATCGCGTTGATTCATCACCTTGATTACCAGGACGATTTAACAAACTCGCTGCCGAAGTCGTTTGATTTAATCGGGCCGGAAGAATTGACCGCAATGATGGTGGCGTCGTTCGCGGCCATGGACGCGCAGGGGATTCAATTCCGGAAGCGAGTCAACGAACTGCACGCAGATTACCAACGCTTCTATCAGGAAACGGTGAGTCGTCGCGCTCAGAGTAAAGAAGCATTCGATCGATATGTGACCCGCCCGTGGAACGTTTATTTCGAGTTGCCGTTCAACTCCGCCAGCGTCAGTGGCGATGACAATGCCAGTGGTTACGACTTATCGGTAAACGGTTTCTCGTTGGGAGCGGATCGCCGAATCGCTCCGGAGATCATCGTGGGTGGCGCGATCAATTATTTCTCCACAAGTGGCGATTTGATTGACGGCGGAGTTGCAGACATGACCACGGTGAGTGCGCAGGTGTATGGCACGTGGTTTACGCCGGAAGGGTTGCATGTTGAAGGTATGCTGGGCGGCGCGATTAATTCTTACGATACGCGACGCCAATCAATCGGTGGGTTTGCTTCCGGTGATACCGAAGGTTTCGGCGTCACCGCACTTCTCGGTGGCGGTTACAACCGGGAATACGGCCCGTGGCAATTCGGTCCGAGCTTCGCGTTGCAGGTGATGCACGCGAGCATCAAAGGATTTACGGAAAGCGGTTCAAGCGCGCCGCTGCGGATTGATGATCAGAGCGAAGCCGCATTGCACAGCGAATTGGGCGCGCACATCCGTTATCGCTTTCAGATTCCGGATACCTGGACGGTGATTACTCCGGAATTGTTGTTCGCGTGGCGGCATGATTTTCTCGACAACCAGATTTCGTTGGATTCGCAATTCGCGAGCGGCGCAGGCAATCGCTTTTCAGTTGCCGGACCGGAAATGGGAAGGGAGAGCATTCTCGTGACGCTTGGGTTGGCGATTCAATGGAAACCGGCTTTGAATACTTACGTTAGCTTCACGACCCAGCGTGGGCGCAGCGGCTATGATTCGAGGTTCGTGAACATTGGCGTTCGGTATAGTTTCTAAAAGTGGTTTCGAAATCCGTAGCCTCCGAGGTAACGGAGCGGACGTGCTGAAAAACAGGAGGGTTTCTACCGCCTCACGTCAGCGGCTACAAATTTGATCACGGACGTGTTTTTTCTGCGCGTTGCCGATAGTATTCCTGCAAGATTGAAAACGCCTGCTTCTTTTCACCGTCACTCGACAGAAGACCTTTGCGATTGAAGCCATCCTGAACGCCGGGAAGCGGACGACGCGGCGAACGGAAGTCCATCAGAATCCATGGCGAAAATCCGACCAGCCCATCGATCCGCTCCAACATCGGAAACGTTTGGCGGTAAAGTTCAGCCTGAAACTCTTCAGTCCAACGTTGTGATTTGTCGCCGTGCAAGCCGTGTTTGGCGTCTGCGCCAAATTCGCTGACGAAGACCGGTTTGTTGTACGGAATCTCCCACGAAACACGTTCGCATTTTTCCGGCAGACCATCATACCAGCCGACGTATTGATTGAACGCAAGCACGTCCACCATATCCGCCAACGGATCTTCGACTACACTGACATTCGGGTGACCGGGTTTAGCGTGACGTTCCATCGCGGCACTCAACAAACGCGTCGAATCCAGTTCTCGCGCTGTTGTCGCCAGACCGGTCAGAAACCTGGTGCGCGCCGGACTGACGGGAGTTTCGTTTGCGATCGACCAGATGATGATGCCTGCGCGGTTGGCGTCGCGACGAATCATGTCTGTCAACTGTTGCCCCGCGTTCTGGTAGGTTTCGGGATTTTCCCAATCAATAGTCCAATACACGGGAACTTCCGACCACACGAGCAGGCCGATTTTTTCGGCGAGCCGCGTCATTTCTTCATTGTGAGGGTAATGCGCGAGACGAACAAAATTGCAGTTCAATTCCTTCGCCCACTTTAATAACTGCTCGGCCTGGGCGGCGTTGCGAACGCGTCCTCCGTCCGCGAGCGGGAACTCTTCGTGAATGCAAATTCCGCGCAGAAAAACAGGTCGGCCATTGACGAGAATTTCTTTGCCGCGCGTTCGCACGGTGCGAAAACCGATGGGCTCGGTTACTTCGCTGTCGCCACTGCGGAAGGTGACTTCATAGATGGCGGGTGCTTCCGGACTCCAGAGTTTCAAGTTCGCAGCAGTGAAACGAAAATGAGCGCGCCCTTGCGCATCCGTTTGTGCACTGAGGCGTTGATTCAGTTTAGGGATGCGGAGTTCAACAGTTTCTCCGGCTTTCGCGCCGTCCAATTGTGCCCAGCCAGAGACAACCTTTGTTTCTTCTGATTCGAGCCAAAGCCGATGATCGGCGATGAACTTTGTCGGAGTGCGGACGAGACGCACCGGGCGGGTCAGGCCGCCATAATTCCACCAATCGGTGTTCAGCGTCGGCACGCCTTCGCGGCTGCGTTTGTTATCCACTTTTACAACCAGCGAATTCGTTCCGGTTCGCAGGTGTGAGGTGACTTCGAAGGAAAACGGTGTGAATCCGCCGATGTGCGTGCCGAGTTTTTTGCCGTTCAAATAAACGTCCGCGCGATAATTCGCCGCACCAAACCGAAGAAACGCACGTTCAGTTCCGGCTGCCACAGCGGCGGTAAATGTGCGGCGATACCAGACCGTGCCTTCGTAGTAGAGCAATTCCGGACGCTGCGTGTTCCAGTCGCCGGGGACTTCCAGCGTGGGCGAAGTATCAAAGTCGTATTCGACGCGTTCGGACGGATTGGCCGGTTTGACATCGAGATAAAACGCTTCCGCGCGAGACGGATTGGAACTCTTATCGCGTTGCGTCCAGCGGTAGTCGTAAAAACCCGACTCGTACGGATCGATAATGATGCGCCATTCACCATCGAGCGATTGAGCCGGATGCAGAAAGAGATCGGGAATATTTTCGGCAAACAAACCAAGGCCGCCGATCAGCAGGCAAACGAGTGAAAGAAAACTTTTTTTCATAACGACTCGAGACGCAGCGAAATCATTGAAGTGCGATTAAAACTGTGCTCAGCGTTGTTCCGGACTGTGCGCGGCGGTTCGCGCAGGTTTAGAGCTGCCGGCATCCATCGCGTTGATCAAAGAGTAACTGCGTTCATTGATTTGCTTCATCGCATCGAGCAGTGGCGTGTAGGGTGCGTAGCGATTGCTGACGACGCCTTTGTTGGAATCTACGTTTGACGGATCGACGCCGACGGCTTCCGGGTCGTTATCAATGTATTTGAACCAGTCCCAGCCGACGCAGATTTTTGATTCCAGCAAGCCGAGCGTGAAGTGCTGATAAAACCGCCCGCGATCCGCTTGCGTTTTTACGGTCCAACCCGCGCCGCTGCGATTCGGCAGACCCGAGTCCATGCCTTTCGCGTACCATTCAGTGATGATAATTGGACGACCGGATTCGCGATTCCACATCGCCATCAGATCGGCATCCGGCGTCCAGGCCCAGTAGTAATTCACCGCAACTACATCGAGGTAAGGTGCGGCGGCGCGAAAAATTTCCGGATACGTCGTGGCTCGACCGTTGATACGAGAACCAAGGAAAAGGTGATTCGGATCGTACTTTTTGATGGCGCGAGACACGATACGGAAATAGCGGTCCGCGACCACTCCGAGGAATTCCTTTTCGTCTTCCGGTGTGATGTTGGCAGCGCCGGCGTTCGGGCCATAGCGTTCGCGCAACCACTTCAACGCGGCTTGATGACCGTGATCGGAGTCAGGGAATTTCAGAAATCCTTTGAGCGAAGTGCGCCACAGCGGAAGTTCGTTGTCGGAAAAATGTCCCAGCAACCAGGGATCATCTTTTTGTGCCGCCAGTTTCTTCGCGTGTTCATCGCAGAATTCTTCAAACGCAGGATCGAAAACAAAAATGCAATCGTTCGGATAACCCATGTGACCGGACTTCTGGTAAATGCCACCGCGTTTTGCGCCGTAACTGCTCATGAAATTCCAGATGCGCGTGTAAACGAGCGGGGGATTCGCGCCGCGCAAACGTTCGGTGTCGGACCATGCACCAAGCCCATTGAATCCGTGAACACGCATGAGGTCAGCGGTTTGTTGCGCCCATTGCTTTTCGCTGCCAAACAGGCGTTGATGCGCTGCGCGTGCGCCGGGAGTGTTGAGTTGCGAAACCGCCGCGATGCCCTTGTGAAGAAACAGACAACCTTCCGGATCAACCAACCACCAGCGACCGGCAATATTCGTCGGATAAAAGAATCCCGTGGCTTGAACGCGTTGACCTTTCCAGCCGCCGTATTGACTCAGATTGGTATTCGCCGGCAGGGCGGCGTATTGTGGCAAATGTTCCAGCGTGCGAGTCGCGTAATTCGTGTAAGGCCCACGCGGGTCGCGCGCGACTTCCACTTCGACGGCGGCTCTGGCGAGATGGATGGATAAAGCGAAACACGTAATGACGCCGCAGAGAAAATTGCGATCCGAGTACTTCATGTGATGAACACATGTTAATCGCAGTTGAATCTGGCTCTACCCCACAAAAGCGTAGGGCGGGGCAGGTATCGCGGTGATGCAACAGAAGTTCGTCGGGATTATCCCAATGGCGAGCGGGAACTTGATTGGCGCAATTTGTTCACCGCTTGCACGCGGCTTTGGACATGCAGCTTGCGATAAATCTCATGCAAGTACCAACAAACCGTGCTCAGGGTGATCTTGAGTTGGTCCGCGATTTCCTTGTTCGCGTAGCCGTTGGCGACGAGTTCCAGAATTTCGCGTTCCCGCGGCGCCAACGCTTCCGTGGCGTCAGGCGCTGGCTTGGGTTCGTGAAACGCGGCGATAACTTTGCGGGCAATTTCACTGGTCATCGGCGCGCCACCGCGATGCGCTTCAGAAATGGCTTCGAGAATTTCGGTGGCGGTTGCCTGTTTCAATAGATAACCACCGGCGCCGGCACGAAGGGCTTTGAAAATGTGATCGGCGTCGTTGTACACCGTCAGCACGACGACGCTCAAGTCGGGCAATTGCGACTTCAGCCGCGCCGTCACTTCCGCTCCGGAGGAATCGGGAAGATTCAAATCCATCAGCACGACGTCGGGCAGATTCGCCGGAATGCCGGTAATCGCTTCTTCGCCGGTGGCGTATTCGCCCACGCAGACGGAATCGGGTTTCGATTCGATTACCTTCCGCAGGCTTTTGCGAAATCGCGCGTCGTCTTCAACAATGGCAACTTTGATCATGATTCAACTCGTCTGCATCGGAAGGATAAAGGTAACCGTTGTTCCTGTTCCAGTCGCACTTGAAATTTCGCAACTGCCGCCCAGGCGTTGCAAGCGCTCGCGCATTCCGGTCAGACCGTGATGACCAGCTTTTTCTTCATGTCCTGATAAACCGCAGCCGTTGTCGCTGACGCAGATCTGCAAATCGCCACCGATGGCCGCGAAATGAATCTGCACCTCCGTAGCAGCGGAATGACGAATCACATTGTTCAGCGCTTCCTTGAACGCATGGAAAAATTCATGGCGACGTTCGGAGTTCAACGCACCACGCGGCAACGCGCCGGTGAGCTCAAGCCGACAACGAATACCCGCGCGGCTTAGCAGCCTTTGCGCGTACGGGAAGAGGTAATCCACCAGCGACTGCGGATTGTCGTTTGCGGGATTGATGGCCCAGACAATTTCATCCAGCGACGCCGCCAGCGAGCGAGCGCGATCTGAAATTTCACTGACATGTTCACGATTCTTTTCAGGTGAATTACCGGTGTTGGCCAGATCACCCAACAGACCGATTTCCGTGAGGCCGACGCCAAGATCATCATGCAGGTCGCGGGCAATGCGCGTGCGTTCCATTTCGACAGCTCGTTGTCGTTCGAGCCGTTCGAGTTGTAACCGATGCCGCCGGCGCAGCCCCATCACTACCAGACCGCAAACCAGTCCGAAACTGACGGCGGTGGCTGTGAGTTTGAACCACAGCGTTTCCCAGACGAACGGCTCAAACACTACCGGCAACGAATCGCCGATTTTGTTCCAGATGCCGTCGTTGTTGCACGCAGTCACTTTGAACGTGTAACGACCCGGCGGCGGATGCGCATAACTGACGGTGCGGCGATTCCCGGCATCGATCCAATTCTCATCGAGACCTTCAAGTTGATACCGGAATTGAACATTTTCCGGCGCGACAAAACTTAAAGCGGTGAATTCAAATTGCACCTGTTGCCGTCCGGGCGGAAAACGCAATTCACGTTTGGCGGGGCGATGGCGCAATTCCATCGGGGCGGCGGAGTTTGTGCCGGGAATGAGTTGATAAGCTGCTACGACACGATCGCCAGCGAGAACGCGTTCTACGAAAACTTCCGGTGGACGATAGTTCAACCGGATGCGCTCAAGGCGCACTTCGGCGAGGCCGGATAACATCGTAAAGATGAGCCGTTGGTCTCTGGTTTGCACGGCCGCTGGTGCGTAGTCGAAGCTCGCTTGCAAACCCGGCATGCCTTCGCCGCGGCCGTAAATCATCGGCGTCAGTCGTGTGACGATGCCTCGGCTCACGTCGTCAAAATCGCGCTCGCGCACCTGGAAAATTCCCTGATTGCCTGCGAACCACAGACTGTCGCGGTCGTCGCGCAAAATTTGCGAAACGTAATCATTCGGCAATCCTTGCTCAGTCGTAAAACGTTGAAGTTGGCCGTCGCGCAATCGTCCCACGCCGCCGCCTGCGAAACCGAGCCACAAATCGCCGTTCGGCGTCGCATACAAACCGCGAATCGACAAACCGGTTGTTCGCGAAGTTTCTTCAACCAGTTCATCTCCTGTCACGCGCACGAGTAATCCGTCCGATGCACCGGCCCAGAAATTTCCCGCGGCATCTTCGGCCATTGCGCGTACGAAACGTCGTCCCGGCGGCAGGCTGAACGAATGCAACTTCCCATCGCGCAGCCGATAAATCGCATCGCTGGCATCGGTGCTGATCCACAGATCACCTTGTCGCGAAACCAGCAGCGCCCGCAGCGATTTTTCCTGCAACGCCTCGCGCAGATTCAAATTGGTGAAATGCCCATCGCGCCAGCGAAACAATCTTCCGCCGCGCGTGCCGACCCAGACATTGCCTTCGCTATCGGCAGCAGCGCAGGTGACGTAGGCTTCTGGACCGGAAGCCGCAACCGGAAGAATTTTCCAACCGCCATCCTGTTGTCGGGCGATGACGCCGTTGTCGCCCACGGCCCAAAGCGCGCCGGTGGCATCCTGACAAACTGATTGCACCGCGACAAAAGGCAGACCTGCATCGGGTCCAATCAGCGTCGTCAACTTTTGTCGCACGCGATGCAACCCGCCGCGCGAGCCCACCCAGAGATTTCCTTCGCGATCATCCGTCAGGCTGAGGATGCCCGGATTGGGAAGTTCGACGCGAGCGACCTGATTGCTTTCGCAGCGATATAACCCGGCCGCAGCCGTTCCCAACCAGACAATGCCGGATCGGTCTTCGAAAACGACTGACGGTTCAATTCCTGAACGTTCGCGGCCTTCAGCCGGCAAGCGTCCCCATTCCATCGGCGCGTTGGTGGCGTGACATTTGAAAATTTGCAGACCCGAGCAAACCCACATGCCGCCATCCCGCGAAGGAGCTAACCGCAACGACGACGAGCCGAATGTGTGGAGCGGGACAAAGTTGCCGTCCTGAAACACGCCGACGCGATTTCCCTTGGCGAACCACAACGTGCCGCTGCGATCGGTTGCCAGCCAGACAATGCTGTTTCCGCGAGGCAATCCTTCCGCTTGAGTGAAAATCTCGGCCTGTCCGTCGGCATTAAGACGGACCAGTTTGCCCGCGCTGTGAGCAATCCACAGTGCGCCGGTGTTGTCCGCTGCGAGCGAGCGTTGCGCTTCGTTTTTCAGCAAGCCTTGTTCGGCGCTGAACATGCGCATCTCTGTTCCTTCGAAGCAGAAAAGTGTTCCGCCTTCTTCCTTGGCCAACCAGATGCGGCCATCACGATCCAGCATCAACACCCGCATCGTTCCAGCGATTAACGATGGTGTGCCTGGCCGATCCACACGTTGAAAGCGGACGCCATCGAAACGCACGAGCCCATTCTGAGTCGCTACCCAAAGAAAGCCATCCGGCGCTTGCACAACGCCAACGACCCGATTCTCCGGTAATCCATCATCGGCCTGCCACGTTCGAACCGAATAAGAATCATCGACCGGAATCGCGCCGGTGGCATTTTGAATGAAGGCGAGCGAAAGACTCAGCAGCCATGCGCAAAACAACCGGCCCGCCCATTGGTTTTGGCGGAGCAGGGAAGTTGAAATGGAAGGCGCAATAAATCGGCTCATGAATTGGCATTCATATTGAGCGACAAATCGTCGGCGGTTGCAACCTTCCGATGGTTGCGGCCCATTTACGGAGTGAGCGTTCCGTCGAACCATTCAGTCAGGCGATAAGTGCGACGATTCAACTCCCACATCGCGTCCAGCAATTCGTCGTAAGGTTGATAGCGATTGCTCACCACGCCTTTGTTGGAATCGATGTTTGACGGATCCGCATCGGCATCGGGATCGTTGTCTGCGTATTTGAACCAATGCCAGCCGACACAAACTTTGGATTCAATCAGCGCGAGGGTGAAGTTCTGATAGAACTTACCGCGATCCGCCTGCGTTCGCACGACCCAACCCGCGCCAGTGTTGTTCGGCATGCCGCTGTCTTCGCCTTTTACGTAATACTCGGTGATGATGACTGGCTTCCCGGACTCCTGTTCCCACATGCGAATGCGATTAATGTCAGGGGTCCATTGACTGTAATGATTGACTGAAATCACATCCACGTGCGGTCCAATGGCACGAAAAATTTCCGGGCGATCTTTGTCCGACGAGAAAAAGCGCGAGCCGAGATAGAGATGGTTCGGGTCATGTTGTTTGATGGCCTGATTGACGACGCTGTAATAGCGCCCCCAAACGTGGCCAAGAAAATCGAGCCGATCCTGATTCGTCACCTGATCTGCAGTTGCGCCCGCACCATATCGCTCGCGCAACCAGCGCCACGCTTCGTCATAACTGGAATTTCCCGGCGGCAACGCTAACCACGTTGTCAGCAGCGTGGACGGAAACGGCAGTTCGTTGTCGGAGAAATAACCGAGGAGGTAACGATCGTTTTTCGTGTTGGCAAACGACTGCGCGTACGATTGGCAGAACGTGACAAACTCGGGATCGAACACCTGCGGATAGCCCGGGTTCGTGCTCGAACTGCTGTAAGTGGCGAGGAAGTTTTTGATGATGGTATAAACGAATGGTCCGGGCACTTGTCGGAGTCGCCCGGTGTCCGACCACGCACCCGCGCCGTTGAAACCATGTCGGCGCAGCAGGGTCGTGGTTGAAACCGCCCAATTGCTGGAGTTGGTGAATAACGAGTTGAGGGCCGCACTCGCTCCCGGCGAACCAATGGTTGAAATGACGGCGACGCCTTTGTGCAGGAATAAGCAACCCTGCGGATCCACCAACCACCAGCGATCGCCGATCTTCAGCGGATAAAAATAACCGGTGGCGTTGGTTTGCCACGCCAACCGGCCGCCGTAAATACTCGTTGGGCCGTCTTCGAGATTTGCGAGAAAGCTCGGCAACTGTTCCAACGTGCGAGTGGCATATTGATTCCACGTCGCGCCGGTCGGACGCGTAGCGGATTCCACTGAAACCGGATCGCCGGGTAATTCGCGGACGCGGAGAAACAGTTGCTCGGCGTCCACGTAATCCGGTTGCGGTACGGGGGTAACATGTCCGCGCAAGGTGATGTCGTCGAACTCAAGACTGCTACCGGTGGACGGAGAATAAACAGGGATTTTGAAGGTCACCGTTTGTCCGGCAGTAAGATTCTGAAGACTGCTGAAGCCGGTCAGGTTGATGAAGTGCGGCGTCCAATCGGGTCGCACGGAATTCACCGCAGTGGCGAGTTGCACCAACTCATCCGTCGTCGTGGGCGTGGTGACGTAAACGCCATAACCGCGCGGGGTCGAACTGCCGCCCCGCGCGATGTTGAAACTGAGACCCGTTAAATCGAGATCGGTGACATTCGAGCCAACCTGAAACGTGAAGCTGAGGTGACTTTGATTCTCCAGCGCTGCCGAAAGATTCGTGGTGGCGTTCTTGAAGTTGAGTTGCAGCGAAGGCGCGGATTCGTAGGCGTTGAAATTCACATCGAACAACGCCAGACCGTCACCAGGCGTCAACTCGCTGCCGCTGCCGGTTTTGGCGGCGTTTTGCAACTGCGGCGCGCGTTGGCCCATTTCGTAGCGCAGCAACGCAACCGGGCCGTTATCGGTGTAAGTGGTGTTGAAGGTGAAACTCGTTTCCGCTCCGGCCGACGCAGCGATCTTGTTGGGAAGCGAATCCCAGTTCGGAAAGTTTTCCGCGTATTCCAGCGTGTAATGACGACCGGGATTGGATGTCCATGTGACGGTTACGTTTTCATCAACGCGCTTCAGATCGGTAAAACGCAGTTCTGCTGCGACAGGAACATTAGTCGGCGGAGTTGCAACGCCCAAAAGCGTGATTGTATCGAATTCAACGCTCTGAACCGATTCAGCAGTCCAAAAGGGAATTGTGATTCGCACCGCATCGCCTGCTTGCAACTGCTGAAGCGCCGCGACGCTTCCTAAATTTACGGAAACGGATTGCCAATCAAAACGCTGCGCTGTGATGTAAGTGGACGGTTGCACCTGGACATTGGCGACGAACGGTGTCGTCACGTACACGCCGAATCCGCGATTCGTATTAGCGCCGCCGCGCGCGACATTGAAAGTTAATCCGGTGACCGACAGACTGCCGACCGTTGTGCCAACTTGAAAATCGAACGAAACCGCACAGCCGGCGTTCAATGCGGTGCTCGCATTGTTAAGTGGCAGAACGCTTATGGCTGGATTGACCACGAGAACCGGAGCGCTCGAATAGGCCAGATTGGAGGGCACGGTGACCGAGCCGACGCCGTTGCCAAAGGACAGAGCCTGACCTTTGATGATTTCGCCCGGGGCCGCGAACGTCGGTGTGGCGCTGTTCATGTCGTAGCGCAACAACACGTCCGCCTGAGCCACATTCCATGCCGAGAGCATTGCGGTCGCAAGCAACAGCGTGCGCTGCAAACCTGATCGGTTCAGGCGGCGACTGACTTGCAACTGTGATTCGTTACTCATGCGGCTCTGACTTCGCGATGTTGAATCGAATAGAAACGCCCCGGCGATCCAGGAATCACCGGGGCGATTCGCCCACCTCCCACAATTATTGCTCCTTGATTCGCAGGAAAAGTTGCTGCGCTCCGGCATACGGTGGCAACGGTCCGGGGGAAACATTGCCCATGATTGTGAGGTCATCAAATTCCACGCTTTGACCGGGGCTCGGTGCAAAGATCGGGATTTTGAAGGTCACAACCTGGCCGGCGGTGAGATTTTGCAAGCTGGCCAATCCACTCAGATTAACCGTTTCAAAACTCCACGTCGGACGCTGCGTCGCGAAGTTGGTTGCGCCTTGAACTTCTTCATCGGTGCTTGTCGGCGTGGTGACATATACCGCATATCCGCGTGGTGCTGCGCCACCGCCGCGAGCGCCATTGAAGGTAAGGGACGTTAGGTCGAGGTCAGTCACGTTTGCGCCGACCGTCAGCGAGAAGGTGAACCAGGCTTCATTCGCAAGCGCCGAGGCGAGGTCCGGTCCGGCGTTCGGGAAGCCCGCTTGCAGCACCGGCGCCGAGCCGTAATTCGGCGATACGTTGGCGGCAACGTTGAACAGGTTTAAACCCGCTCCTTGCGTCAACGGTCCGGCAGCCACGAGATTCTCGGCATCCTGAATCTGAGCGTTTTCGCTGCCCATCTGATACTGTGCGAGGACAAGACCCGCTCCGCTACCAGCACCGCTGAGATCCAATACGGCGGTGGTGAAATTTGTTGTCGCATCGGCTGCGATATCCGTTTGCAGCACTGACCAATCAGTCAGGTTCACCGAATATTCCACGGTGTAAAGTTGCCCTGGGTAAGAATTCCACGTGAGTGAAACGCTATCGGGTTGCCGCTGAATATCGGTGATTTCCAACGGGAGCAAGGGCAGGGAATTAGCCGCAACCTTGATGATGCCCTGGCTCATCAGTAATGACGTATCCCAGACGTGGCTCGGATTTGCGAGCGGCGGCAGGTTCGTCGCTGAAAACGCTCCGCTCAGAGCGGCGTCGAAGAGATCGAACGTGTCGCCTTCTTCCAACGCCGGACCGACGTTTACAACCGTCAATGAACCGGCGGCGGCCAGGTTGGCGGTCACGAGCAGATCGGCATTTTGAGAATTCGTGCGATTGATTCGGATCACGGTGTTGGCGGTTGCCGCCAGCGTCAACGTGTTGTTCAGCGTCAAAGTGCCGATATCGTCGCTGCCGGGCGCGAGTTGTCCGCCATCGAGAATGGACACCGGACCGAGCACACTGCCCGTGCCAGCCAGTATGCCGCTACTGTTCACCGTAACCGGACCGCCGTTGAACGTTCCGTTGACGCGCAACGTGCCGCCGTTGACCGTGGTGCTCCCGGCTTCGTTGGAATTGCTGAGGAATTCCACAATGCCTTGACCGTCTTTGGTCAACGCGCCAGCGCCGATAGAAAACGTATTTTGGAACGACATCACGGAATTCGCATCGGCGGCGGCATTACCGACGGTGCATTGCAACGCGACGTTGTTACCGAGAACGGTGTTGGAAAAGTTCATGCGCACGTTGGGATTTACGACACGGAAACGCGCGTCACCCGTGATGGTGACCGGTCCGGCCCACGTGACATTGTTGCCTGTCGTGTTGACGTAAAGCGCGCCGGGCGCAACGGTGACACCTTGACCTGCGACCTGAATCGGTTCGGCCACGGTCATATCACCCACGAGTTCATTGGCGACGCCTAATCGGCCATTGGCCAAAACGACCGTGCCGCTGTCTGCTGTGCCCAACGCAGTGGCCGTGGTGATGTTGAGCTGACATTCATTATCAATGGTCGTCAGACCGGTGTAAGAGTTAGTGCCACGAACGATGAGCGTTGCGCCACCGCCAGTGACTTCGATGGCGCCGCTGCCGCTGATCGGCATGTTCAGCGCAAGGCCGCCGCTGGCGAGATTCACCCTAAGAACACCATTGTTGGTGATGCCAACGGGACTTCCCAGCGAACCGAAGCCGCCGCCGGCACCGATGGAAAGCGTGCCTGCCTGAATATCCACACCACCGTTGAATTGATTCGCGGGACTGGTTAACGCGAGAACATTGTCGCCCGCTTTCGTCAGCGTTCCCAATGTCGAAATGCCTTCGCCATAGAACAAATACGGTTGCGCTGAGTTGTTTACCGTCATGTTGAACGGTTGCACTGTCTCGGAGACAAAAATGTCCGGAACGGCAGAACCGGAATCGGTGAACGTGACATTGTCACCGGTGTTGAACGTCGTTGTCGTGCCGGTCCAGAGCGGCGAGAAAGTATCCCACGTATTTCCAAATCCATCGCCAACCCAGGTGAGGTTTTGTGAGGCCGCAGTGATAATCAGGTTCACTTGACCAGGCGTGCTGGTATCCAACTGGAACGTCGCGGAGCTTTCGGGCGGAGGAATCAATGTGAACGAACCGCCGCCTTGAATCGTGCCGGTGTAATTGATGAGCCGATACGTGCCACTGGGTTTGAAACCGCTCAACGCAAGATTCAGCATCGGATTTCCGTTCAACGTCAGCGTGCCGTTGATGTTTAAAACATCGTTTGTCAGCGCAGTGAGATTGAAGTTAAGCGTGTTGGCGGAACCGGCACTGAGGTTGCCGTTCACCGTGCCACGACAGTTCAGGATCTGCCCCAATCCTTCGTTCAAGGCGAGACCGCCAATCGGCGCGGCATCGATCGTTCCGCCCGCCAGAGTAATGTACGAAACATTGGCAATCGCACCGGCATTGCTCAATCGCAGTACGCCGTTGCTCACGACGACTGTTCCAGCCAGTGGATTATTGCCACCGAGCGTTACGGTGTTGGTGTTCAACTTCACAATCGCGCCGAATCCATCAATGGCGTTGTTGATGGTGAAATCATTGGTCGCGTTAAAGGTCAGCGAATTCGCCAGCCCGCTTAACAACACTGAGCCGGAGCCGAGCGGGTCTTGGGCGTTGTTGCCAATTTCAATGCGACCGGAGTTCACGGTCCAATTGCCGCTGTAGGCGGTGTTCGTGCCGAAAAGAACCAGCGCGTTATTCACCATGCCCACTGAAAGATTCGCGCTACCGCTCAACGCCGAGTGCAACCAGATGTCGCGTGTGGAGGCGCCGGCGACGGAGTTAATCGTGGAGTTATCCTGCACCAGAATGGTTCCGGCGATAGCGGAAATCGTCGTGCCGTTGGCGGTGTTGTAGGTGATAGAACCGCCGTTAAGAATGAGGTTCGCCGTTGCCAAACCATTATTCGCACCGCCGTTCTTCAGCACCAATCGTCCACCGGCATCAATCCGCAAACTATCGCCGAGAAACGTGGAAGGTGATTGAGAATCCGGCGTGCGCACATCGAAACCGCTGGGCGTCACGTAATCATTTCCCGCAGTCGGAACAGCGGCGGGTGTGCCCCACGCGGCTTGATTCCAATGCGCGCCGAGGCCTTGGGTGACTGTTTGGTCGATAGTGGCGCCGTAGGCTGATGAGGCGACCCATAAGCTGCTGAGCAGCGTGGCGCTCCAGAATAAGGATCGATGGGATTTATTCATTTGCGATGGTGGTTGATGTGGTGGTTATGGTGATGGGCTCGTTTCTAATCGCGTGCGTGATGGTGACCGATGGTTGCTGAAAGGATTTCAAGTGTGGGAGATGAATTACTGGCAACGCAGCGTTTTTCATGGTGTCGGGAGTTGTTGTGATGATGACACACGTGGGTTTTAATGAACTACCCTATAAAAACGTGGGAAACCTTTCTTTAGCCATCACGGGCGGATTTTAAGATACGGCAGGTCAGCTTGATTGATTAATCCCAGGTCGTCCTGATAGTGGTAAAACAGCCGCGAGCTGGTATCGAACGTCGTGATCTGCAACAGCTTTTCCCATTTAATCCATGCCACTGCGCCATCCACGGTCAGGTGATTGGCACCGTCGGGATACTGCGCTTTGGGGCGTTGATGAGCGACTTTGTTGTTGCCGCTGACTGAAGCCCACGGATTGCCGGAGGTTGTATTGTCTTTGCAAACCAGATCCGCCGCGAGAACGTGGCTGGCTCGCGATCGACTCAATTTCGTCGGGCTGCGTGATTCAATCCCATTGCCATTGGCAATGTTGTACCACCAGTAAATGCCGCCAAAATATTGATAACCGACATTCCACTGCGGCGGCGTAGTGGTGGCGTTGTAAGTAACGCTGCCTTGTCCAAGGCTCGGACAGGCCCAGATGGAAGCCGTATTGGTAATGGTGGGATCGAGATTTACCGACTTGGCCATGTCCGCCTGTGGTGTGTTGACGGCGTGTTGATTGTATTTGCCTTTGACGGTGGCACTGGCGGTGCCGGAAGCCGCACGGGCTTCGACGACATAATCATTGTTGTCGCCTGCATAAACGGTCATGCCGATACCGATTTGCCGCAAATTGCTCAGGCACGAAGCGCGGCGGGCCTTTTCTTTCGCGCGCGCCAAAGCGGGTAACAACATCGCCGCCAAAATGGCGATGATGGCGATGACGACGAGTAATTCGATCAGAGTGAAGGCGCGCGAATTGAGCCGCAGCTTTCGACCTGCGGCGATTGTTCGCGGCCTGGTTAGATGATGGTTGATTGTCACGGCACAATTATTTCTATGGCTGATAAATTAACTTTAATCAGCCGGCGGGAAACGACTACCCCACAAAAGTTAGGGGTGAGAGGGAAGAAGGCCGTCAGTCATGGGAGGAACGGCTTCTAGAGAAATGGATGCTTCGTCCTCGCCGAACACAGACCAGCGACGAGTCATTCAATGCCCAGGTTGGAATTCAACGTGATGCGTTGATTCTTAGGCGGCAAGTTCACCATTCGATTGTTGCCATCAAACTGAAAGGGCGCGCGTTGAATCAACCGAATCACATCCTCTTTCACGGCGCGAGTTCAATAACACAAGCTTCCAGCGCTTTAACGCAATTCGGAATAATCCCATCGCGCATCAGTTCTTCGCCTGCAAACGATTTGCCTTCCTGCGGTAATGCTGCGCGGCCCGGCGCAGGATTGATTTCCCGAACGATGTAACGTTTCGTCGCGTCGAGTCCTTGCGGGCGAACCGGCTGTGCTGCGCCGTCCTGGAGTTGAAACACAAACAACACGGCTTTGCTTCGATCTTCAGAGACGTAGTTCAGCGCACCACGGTCGGCGTTGTGCGGTTGCTCCAAACGATAGAGATCGCCGAGATGCACGACCTCACGAATGCGTTTGTAAGCCGCAATCGCTCTGGCACAAATCGCTTTGTCTTCTGCCGACAATTTCACGAGATCCAGATCCATGCCATAACGCGCGCTCATCGCCACGCTGCACGCAAAGTGCATCGGGCGATTTCCCCAATGCGTCACGTGACTCGCCATGCTGATTGCCGGGAAAAAGTATGAATAATCCCATTGCATCGGCAGGCGCACCGTCGGATCGGTATTGTCGCTCGGCCAGAATTCGTGAAAGTATTTCAGCGCGCCGTAATCCACGCGTCCGCCGCCGCCGGAACAAAGCATCAGTTCAATGTGCGGAAATGTTTTTGCTGTTTTGTCCATCAGTTCATACAGCGCGCGGGTGTAATCAATCCACAGGTGTGATTGGCGATCCGGCTTCAGCCACGACGAACCGGCCTGTGTGAGATAGCGATTACAGTCCCACTTCGCGTACGAAATACCCGGTACGCCGAGAATGTCCTGAATCACTTTCCACTCGAACTCCTGCACTTCGGGGCGGGTGAGATCGAGTACGAGTTGATTGCGCTGCAATTCCAGTTCGCGCTTTGGTTGACGAATCACCCAATCAGGATGCGTTTCGAATAACTCGCTTTTGGGATTTATCATCTCGGGTTCAATCCAGATGCCGAATTGCAACCCGCGTTTATTGGCTTCAGCGGCCAGTGGCGCGAGTCCGTGAGGCAAGCGCTTCCAGTTCGGCTGCCAATCGCCCAATCCGGCACGGTCATCCACGCGCGGATATTTGTTGCCGAACCAACCATCATCGAGCAGGAACAACTCTGTGCCGATTTCTTTGGCGGGATCGTAAAGGCTTACGATGCGATCAAAGTCGAAGTCAAACGCGGTGGCTTCCCAATTGTTCAACAAAACGCTGCGCGGTTGATTGCCATCGCGCAAAGCAAACGTTCGCGCCCAGCGATGCAATTTACGACTCATATCGCCCAGTCCGCACTCGCTCCACGTCCAGATCATTGTGGGCGTGATGAATTTTTCTCCTGCCTTGAGATGATAGGTGGAGGCAAATGGATTCACGCCGCACACCGCGCGCAAACCAGTCGCAAAGTGATCAAATGCAAACCGGAAATTCCCTGACCACGCCAGTGTTCCTGCTAACACACGACCGCTGTTCTCCTGCGGTGGTCCATCCAACGATAGAACGAACGACGGATTGCGAAACTGATGCGCGCGCACGCCGATTTTTGAATCCAGCACTTTGGTCCCGGGCTGAAGTGATTCGACGTAAGGTTGCATTTCTTTGGCCCAATCGCCGAAGAAATGCAGAAGCTTCACATTTGTCACTGAAAATAGCAGTGCGCTGGACGCCATTTGCTCCAATTTCACGATACCGCGTTCGCGATGCTGAATTTCCGTCCACTGCTCAATGACGTCCAGATCGTGATGCGCGCGAAAACACAACGCGACTTCGAACGGATACGCCGGGTCACGAAGCGTGATGCGAATCTGTTCGCGACCGTCACTATCGGTGGTGCGCGTTAAGTCCTCGTAGTGCAGCGTTGTCGAAGTGTTGCCGTCCGCGTGCACAACCTGCAACGCCGGCTCCCACACGTAACCGTCGCCCCATTGTGGAAACGCTTCCTCGTTCCGGGACAGCTTCGCCGATGAGTTGCCGCCGATAGCGCGTTGATACAAACGGCCATCATCGCCGACTTGGAAATCCAGGCTGAAGGACTTCGTTTGCAGTGCGAATGTTTCGTAAGCCGAAATCGAAACCGGTCGGCTGTCGTCCGCCATTTCAATCTGCGCATCAATCCAGTCAGCGTGATCGTTGCCTTCACCATCGCCTCCGTCGGTGACTCGCAGCGTCAGAATCTTCACGCCTGCCAGGTTCACATCGACCGACTTTGCCGGTTGACCAACTTTCATCACGCCGCTGCGCCAGAGTTCCTTGTTATCGCCGCTGACAATGAACTCCACGCTGCCTTGAGTGCTGGCGCTGTCGTTCACGCCGACCTGTGCCGAAAAGCGCTTCGCTTTCCCGAAAAGATTCACGCGTAACTTGCTGTTGGCATGAGTGCCAACGCCGTTCTGAAACTGTTTGCCTGCGATGAGCAACGGTCCGCCGCCAATAGCCTGATTGATTTTCGGTTCACTCCATCCGCAGGTCATCGGTTTTAAATCGAGCGACGACACGGGAACAACCGCGGCAAAGGTGGAAATCGAAGCGAGAACCAGACTGCTGGCGAGAAGCCGCAGAAACCATCGCGAACTTAGCGGCAGTTTCGTTCGTGCGACGGTCGTTCGGAAATTCATGCGTTGCATCTTAAGTCTGAAAAATGTTCTCAAATAAAAACCGGCAGAGAGTTTTAATTCTCTCCATTCGTCGCTGCGCCAACGCGCAAACAAATGCGCCACTGAATTGTTTGTCCGCCGGAAATCGTGCCGCAGCGACCGCGTGCCACCGCATCAGTCAAACGATCCGCATCGCCATTGCTCGGTTCGACCGAAAAATGTTCGTGTCCGTGCCAGCCGCCGCGCGTTACCCAGATGCCGAGAACATTGTTCTCCGACGGCGACCACTCAAATTCCAGTCGGTCGCCCGTAACCGGATTATCGATGGCCGCAAAACCTTCTGCCACCGGCGCAGCAAAAATCTTGGCGCATTTTCCAGCGATAGGTGCGGAGGAAATATCGTCCAACCACGTCGCGCCGTTGAACAAAGCGCGAGTTGATGACGGAAGTTCGAGCCAATCGCCCGGGTGCAATTTCAGCAACGGATGGAATGCCCAAAGAAATTTTTCTGCGGTCGCGCTTCGGTTCGTCAGTTGATAGCGCAGCCGTACTTCATTGCCTGCTAATTCAATCGTGCGACAGAAATGGAAAGGCGAAATTGCCGGTGTCGCGGTGGTTCGCAGCAGTCCGGTTTGCCACGCGGCGCGATCCACTGACCAGGCGGCGGACCAAAGTTCGCCGTGGTCAGGCAGAGCGCGACCGCGATATTCGCACGGAGCGATAGTGGGAAAACATTCATCCACGCCAGCGAGCGGACCGGTTTCAAATCGATCGCCTGATTGATTGCGAAACAATTTCAATCCGGTCGTCGGATGCCAGAGCCATTGACGCCCAGTGCGCAGGTCTTGCAGGGAAACAATGCGCGCTCCGAGTTCAGGCACGACCGCGAGTTCGACTTCGGCGTTCGTCATCACATAAGTGGCGAACTCCTGTTCGGATCGCACTTCGTAACTGTTGCCGAGCGCGTTCATGATGCCGCGAGAAAATCTGCTGCCAACGCGTGATTAGGATCGCGACGCAGGACGGTTCGAAGCAGCGTTCGCGCTTTTGATTTGTTGCCAAAGCCAAGGTGCGCTTGCGCCTGAAGAAACAACGCCGTCGTTTCCTGACGAAATTGCAAATCATCATCGAACAACAACATCGTCGGTAGTGAGGTGGCGAAGTAATCAATCTTCGCACGGGATTTTTGAAGTTGTTGCGCGTAGGCGAGCAGTTCGCGAAACAGCTTTTGCGCTTTTTTGCGTTGGCCGAGTTTTTCCCAGGATTTTGCGGAGTAATACGTCATCTCGCTGAACGCGCGGACGCTCATTTGCTGAAAGTCGCCTTTGAACGTGGCGGCAGCACGCCAATGACGCCGAGCAGCAGCGGAGTCGCCTGTTGCCGCATAAGCGCAACCGAGCCAGTAATGGATGTCGCTCTGATTGGCGAGCAGGTGCTTGGCTTCGCCGAGATTTTTCGGAGCGGTCAGCGCGGCTTGGAAGTGAAATAGGGCCAGACTGATCGGACGCCCCCTCACCCCATTGGATGGGGAGGTGGCCGATAGGCCGGGTGAGGGGTTAAGGCGCGCCGATTCCAGACAGGCGCGACCTATGGCCAGATGCGAGCGAACCCATTGACCCAGCGGGCCGCCTTCGCCGCCTTCCCACGGTTGGAAATGACGCGTGCTGACCAATGTCAACGCTTTCTCCGGTTGGCCGGTTTGATTGTAGAGCGCACAAAGTTCCACGCTCAAATCATCGCGTTGCTGTACGAGGTCGAGTCGTTGTTGTAACTCGCGCAAACGATGCGTCGGTGATTCGCCTAACCGTTTCCAAAGTTGGTCGCGTTCGTAGAGCAGACGCGCGTCAGCCGGATTCGCTTTGAATGCACGGTCGTACGCGGCACGAGCTTTGGCGGGCTGTTTGCGGATGTTGAAATAACCGATGCCGAGATTTCGCCAGACGACGGAAAATTTCGGATCAAGTTGCGCGCTGCGTTCCCACAATCGAATAGCTTCGTCGTGACGCCGACGGTCGTAGAGCAGGTTGCCTAAATAATATGGCGCGCGGGCATCGCGAGGATTGGCGCGCATCGCCGCTTCGAGAATGGCGATTTCCTCGAGCCGCGCCGGGAAACAATAATCCGGCGATTGAATTGCCGCTTTGCGGAAATGTTTCAATGCGACGCTGAAATTTCCGCGTTTTTGTTCCAGCCAACCAAGCGTGTAAAATACGAGTGGTAGTGCGCCCCAGTTTTGATCAAGAAGCGCGCCTGTGTGCGAAGCCTCAGCCGCAGCGAGGTCGTTTGTGCCGAACTTTGCAGGTTGCTGCGGCTGGGTCTTCGACCCCGGTTGCGCTCCAGCTTCCAGTAGTTCAATCGCTTCTTTAAACAGTCCAGCACGGGCGTAGTCGTGGGCGATGTCCAATCGCGTTTGTAAATCACAGTTCAACGGTTCGCCGAGCAGATGCCGCGTCCACCAATCGAGCGGGTCTCGAGCGCGATTTGATTTGAGCATCGCTTCGGATGCCTGCTCTCCAACGGTGTGTTTTATGGCGATAGCCCACAGATTCTCGACGCGATTATTTTCGCCGCCGCTCCAGGCCGAGCGCTCACAATGTTCGCGGGCTTTGGGCCAATCACCACGACTCGCATCAATTTCCGCAAGCGCGTGAAAAGCTGCGCCCGCCCACGCCTGATTCCACGTGGCTTTATAAAGCGCGTCATAGGCTTCGTCATCGCGACCAAGATGGCGCAGGCAGAGGCCGAGATTGTAGAGCGGTTCGCCGTCGTATGGATTGCTGTTCCGCCGCGTCAGGCGTTCGATGGATTTACGGAAAAACTTCTCCGCTGTGGCGAACTCGCCACGCTTGAGATGCCAGAGCCCCATTGCGTTGTTGCAACGTGAATCCAACGGATCGCGCTTCAATGCTTCCAGCCAATACAACGTCGCGCAACGCGTCGCATGCCGGTATTGATCGAGATGCAGACCGGTGACGTAAAGTTCGTCTGTGCTCGCAATGTCTGCAGGCGCAGGCGGTTCGGTTGCCGGTGGAGGGACTTTACCGATAACGCGAGGTTTAGGTTGATAGGAAATGATTTCGTCGCCGTCGGAATCGCTGACGCGCAGGAGTAAATCGGTTTCTCGAACGCTTTTTCGCAACAGGACTTCTGCGACGAATGGGACGCCCGGGGCGAGATCACGTTTGTTCGACAGAAGTTCCTTCCCGCTGGCAAAAAGTTGAATTCTTGCTCCGGAAAACTGGCGCGTGACGGAAACACCGAGTCGCACTTTCTTAGCCTGACGGGAGAGCGAAACAGCGGCATTCAGGTTCGCGTGTTGCGCTGGGCCGATTTGTCGAATCGGATACCAATACTGACTCCACGTTTTCGTTTCGCCGGGCTGGAGAAAACTGAAATCAGGTTGGTTGTCGGTATAGACCCCGGCCATGATTTCGATGTACGGGCCGTATTCACCGTTGGCGTCGGGCTCAGTCAGATTGCGATCCCATGCGTAACCGAATTCATGATTGCCCCAGGTCCATTGTTTTTTGCCGGGAGCAATGTGGTGGTTGGCAACGTGAACGATGCCTGCTTGCGCCTTGAAATCGTATCCGCCGAAAAAGTCTTCCTTGCTGCCCATGCACATGTAGGACGTGGGCACGGGAATGTTGGCATAGAACGAAAGGTCGTTGGGTTGATAGTTGAGATCGGAGCGGTGAGCGTCAGGCGCGCAATGTGGTGGAACAAATTGCGCTGGCACTTCGTTGGCCGGAACGCCTTTGCGACCGCGTTCGCCATAGTTGACGCCGTAATAGTGACCTTGAGCCAACGGATATTCGCTCATGGAACGTCGCGCGTGGTCGGCGACATAATAAACGTCCGGCGGGAAAAAACTTTGATACGCTTCATGCACGCGCGTGGCGACGTTGGCCCACCAGAGGAAGGTCTGTACGAAAGGGGTGCGATTGTACGCGCGCACTTTGAGTTCGAGATAGGCGCTACCCGGATGCAGGCAAACGCCGTGCATTCCTTTCATGCGACAGAGCGGATCGTGATCGCTGCACCAGACCGTGACCGAACCATCCGCGTGTTTCTCAATTTCGTAATCCACCGGCAGGAACGTTGCGGGCCGATGATGTTGGGGCCAATTGAACTCGATGCCGCCGGAAATCCACGGTCCTGCTAAACCCACGAGTGCCGGTTTAATTACCGGTTGGTTGTAAAGCACGTCGTAACCGTTCGTCTTATCCTGCAAGACATGGATGCGACCGCCAATTTCGGGCAGCACCATCGCGCGGATAAATTCGTTCTCGATCCAGATCGCCTTCCATTTGCGGTCCACCGGTTTTTCCGCGATGCGATCCGTGAACGGTAGCGGATACACCTTGCCGTTGCTGCCCTGATAAACGCGTTTCTCCAGGAACATCGGATTCTTGTCCGGCGGCGCGGGCAGGTAGGTGGGGATCACTAAATCCTCGACGCGCACTGACACGGCGCCGGGCGATTTTGAAAACGGTTGCGACTTCATTTTCCTGATTCCTTCTGGTCCACAAGTTCCCGTTCCAATTGTTCGAGTGACTTACCTTTGGTTTCCGGCAACTTGAAAAAGATGTAAATGAATCCAGCGACGCAGATCGCGCCATAAAGCCAGAACGTTCCTGACGGACCGAGCCTGGAGTTCAGAATCGGGAATGTGTAAGTGAGAATGAAACACGCAATCCACAACGCTGACACCGCCACCGCCACCGCTGCGCCGCGAATTCGATTCGGAAAGATTTCTGAAATCACCACCCACGTCACCGGCGCCAGCGACATGGCGTAACAACCGATTGCTGCCAACACCAACAGCAGCATCGGCAGACCTTGCACGCCTTTGCTATAACAGAAGCCCATGACGATGTAGATCAACGCCAGTCCTGCCGAACCGAACAACATCAGCGG
>CALAYC010000182.1 GCA_937894935.1 uncultured Verrucomicrobiota bacterium | reverse complement strand
TCATGTACCATTGGCCGTCATTGAGCGTGTCCGGATGCTCATCAATAAACACCCACGTCATGACCGGGCTGGGGTTGTTAATTTGGGTCATTTTTTTGATGTCGTTGTTATGGCCCAGGTTCTTGCTCATCGAAATGCTGCGGACGCGCGGATAGGACTGCCCCGCGATGGTGGTCGTGGTGCGATCTGACGGACATTTGTAAATGGCGATGGATTTGGCGAAAGCGCTGAGCTTGGCGGTGGCGAGATACTCTGTGTTGGTGCCGTCGGCCCGGCCATAACTGATATCGCCCAGAATCCAACTGTCCGGATTCAATCCGAATTGGATCTCCGCCCGCGGGCGATTGGCTACCAGATTGCCGTTATTTTCATCCGCGTACATGATCCACGCCAGCGTCAATTGCTTGGTGTTGCTCAGGCAATAAACGCCCTGTGCCTTGGCCTTGGCCTTGGCGAGGGCGGGCAGCAGCATGGCGGCCAGAATGGCAATAATGGCGATCACCACCAGCAGTTCAATCAGGGTAAAAGCGCGATTTTTCCCGCGCCAATCCAATGCAGTTGAGCGAACCGGACGAAAGAATGATGAGGTATGCATTAGCGATATTAGAGATTTATTGAGCAAAACCGGGTGTGCTTGAAACAGGTGTGGCCAACTGGCGTAAACGAGTGGTGGAGTTATTGATTGAATACGCTAACAACAATCCCGGGCTCGCATAGGATGATGTGATTAAAGAATTGGACAAAATTTCGTTTTGCCACCGGAGGACGTTTGCCGTCGTGACGGAGCGGTTAGAAATTTTCATACATCACTGGCCATCCAGGGTTATTACCATACTCAATTCGCAACGCGGAAAACGTCGCGTTGCCTGCCTGGCTTTAACTCGGGTAATGCGCTCAACTTAGGCTGCCGCCTGTCAGGTGTCTTGGTATTTCGGGCGATGGCATCTGGCATTTCGGGCAGCACCGCAGACCGGGATTGCACCAGCGCGTAAAGCTGATACCAAGAGCGAAACCCATGGTATCACTCTCAAAACAAATCTGGCGTTCGCGGCAAACAAAGTTCAGGAAACTAAAGGCATGTTACTGCCTGATCGGACTTTTCGCCGCGGGAATATCGTGCTCGAGTGCGGAAACGAACTCAACCGTCGCCGACTGGCAATCCACTGGCAACGAAACAACGTTTGAGGTCACCGACAGCGAAGTCCTGAATCCCATAACTTCAGGGCGCTGGCGTTTATCCGGGACGCTCAAAGTGCGATTTGTCGGACGCATCAAACCGCATGAGAACTCGCAACTCCGTTTGTTCGGTCCCGGGCTGACCGCGTTGGAAGGCCGGTTTGATCGCGTCGAGCTGCCCGCCGGATGGCGTTATGAACTGAAGTATGACGAAGTGACCAAAACGGTGACGTTGTCCAATCTGAGACCCGATCATGCTCCAGCCTTTCCGGGCGCCGAAGGCTTCGGAAAGTACACCACGGGCGGCCGGGGCGGAAAAGTCATCGAGGTCACAAATCTGAACGACCGCGGTCCGGGAAGTTTTCGCGCTGCGGTGGAAGCGAAGGGTGCGCGCACAGTCGTGTTCCGGGTTTCCGGAACCATCCCGCTGGAATCGGAAATCAAAATCAAGAATCCCGATCTTACCATCGCGGGCCAGACGGCTCCCGGCGACGGCATTTGTATCAAGAATTATCAGATCAATTTTGAAACGACGAACATGATCATTCGTTACCTGCGGTTTCGACCCGGCGATGAAAAGGGCGTGGAACAGGATGGATTTGGTGGCCGAGGCGATCAATTCATCATTGATCATTGCAGTGCGAGTTGGGGTGTGGATGAAACGTTCTCGATCAACAAGGGTGCTAATTTCACCGTCCAATGGTGTATCGTGAGTGAAAGCCTGACGAAGTCCGTCCACAAAAAAGGGTCGCATGGCTACGGTGGCCTTTGGGGCGGGCCGGGGGGCTCGTGGCATCACAATATTCTCGCGCATCACAGCAGCCGTAATCCCCGAGCCTCCGGAAATCCCGAATCCGGCTTGATGGATTATCGCAACAATGTCATTTACAACTGGGGCTTCAACAGCGCCTATGGCGGTGAATTGTGGCCGCGCAATTGGATCAATAATTACTACAAATACGGCCCGGCCACTTCGGAGCGGGTCCGCCACCGGATTTTCATCCAGAAAGATCCGCGCGGGAAGATGTATGCGACCGGCAACTATGTCTGGGGCTTTCCTGATATCTCCGCCGACAACTGGAAGGGTGGCATCGAATTCGCCCCGGATGGCGAAGCGACAGAAGCCACCCTGCGCGTTTCGCAACCGTTTGTCGTGGCCCCGGTCACCACGCAATCTGCGGAACAGGCATACGAACTGGTGCTCGCTCGCGCGGGTTGTTCGTTGTCGCGAGACTCGGTGGATCAACGCATCATCCATGAAATTCGCACCGGCACGGCGAAGTATGGCGAGACGTACGGCGGCGGGGGCAAAGGGCTGATTGATTCCCAGAAAGCAGTCGGCGGCTGGCCGGAACTGCGTTCCAAGCCTGCGCCGCTGGATACGGATCGGGACGGGATGCCGGACGATTGGGAGAAAAAATACGGCCTCAATCCCAACGATCCCACGGACGGAGCGCTGTACGGCGACGATGGATACACCAATCTCGAGAAATATTTGAACTCACTCGTGCCGGCGATTTAGAGGGGTTCAAGTTATTTCCTGGCACAAAACCGAATTAGATTTTGCGCCTGGTGTGCCTATTTGTGGCTAAAGCCGACGACACGTCGGCGCTCCGGAAGCCGATGATAAAATCATCCGAATAATCAATCGGATTGGACTAGCCAGTGAAATAACCTGACACTAATTGTTAGTCATTCCACAACTCATTTAAACTCAAACCAACAAATCATCCAAAAGCCCCATTCACCTTGTCAAAGCAAGATCAGGAACTATGGCGAGACTGTTGCAGGAGACTACGGATTGGGCGGAACGCGCCGCAGCGGCGCAATGGTGCGTGCAGCGGCTGGCGGAGCAGTTGGGCTGTTCCGTGAGCAAATTGGAACGGCAGTTTCGAGCGGAATACCAGGAATGTCCGCAGGATTGGCTTGGGGCTAAGCGCATGGAACTGGCGGGGGCATGGCTGGCTCAAGGCAAGAACGTGCAGGAGACCGCCCACTTAATGGGTTACCAAAACCAGCACGGCTTCTCGTTGGCATTCAAACGTCATTTCGGCTATCCGCCCAAAGAACACCGCGCCCGGCTGCTCGCTGCCGCAAACGGGCAAACGGGCAAACGGGCAAAAATACGTCGGCCAAAGCAAAGGGCGCTAAATAACAAGCACCGACCTTGCGGGATACACGCAGAAAAGAACGCGAGCACGCGGAGATGTTATGTGTTCACATAATTCATTGTGCGGGGTTCGTTCAATCATCTTCTCTGCGGCGCCGCGTTTTTCCGTTTTGACGAATCCGAGTACAAAAATGACGAATTTTAGTACAGATTAATTCTTCCCGATTTGGGCTTTGCATGGTTTCCTCAACGCAAGTCAAATCCGGGTAATCAGAAAAACAGAATGAAACGAGCGGGCAAATTTTTGAATGCGGCACGGATGCTCTTTGATGGGCCAGTTGACGTTGGTTTGAGTCAGGCCGAATCTCCTGTAGCACGGTAGCGCCCGATATGTCAAAACCAAGAACCGACTCCTTTTCGGCGGAGATCTTTGGGTGGGCGTCCGCGTTTATCCCGGCGCTGGGGTTTGGGTAACAACGGTTCGATTTGGAGCTACTGCGCATCGGTCAGTAATCGTTTCGTCATCCCCAGCTTTTCACATAATTCGCCCAAAGGGTCCAGAATTAAATACTTACACCAGCACGAATTTTGAAACCGCTTCTAGCTTGGTCATGAATCTCAACGAAAACCAACCTAACCCCAGTGTGGCTTTAGTTGAAGGCGCTGATTCTCGTAACTCTTCTGTTTGGGTATTAATGAATTGCTCAGTTCAAAAGTTCTTGCTTTTGCGGAGGTGGACTCAGTCTTATCTTGTTTGTTGCATGTTAGTATTTTGCGTCGCGGCTTTTGGAAAATTTACGTCGGACTTATCAAATATTTCCGCCGAAAAGCGCGATCCATTCCTAACCTGGATGACAAATCGCGAGTTAATGATTGGGGCGGGTCTTTTGGAACTATCTGCGGTAATCATGTTGGCGGTGCTGTCGGTGAAGAACCCTTTCAAAGGAGTTCTTGTTGCATTGTGGATTTGCTCTATATTCGTTGTTTATAGGGTAGGATTTTACCTAAGCCCAGAGGTTGCCAACACGTGCAAATGTTTTGGTGCGGGGTCGCTCCTCGGAAAGATGGAGGCCCGTCTTGAGGCAGCGAGTCTCCTAATCCTTGGGGCGATGTTTTTAGGGGCGGTTAGCATTCTAATTTGGTCCTATTTGTGGACAAGCAAGTTCAATAGATTAGCCGTTGCCGGTAGCGTCATTTTAGTTGGATTCTGCAATAGTGCTGTTTTTGCTGAAGAGACCTTTCAGCCCGTCTTTAAAGTCGAAGGGATTATAAGAGGTGAGCTTAAATCAAAAGGAAAGGCGCCGATAGAAAACGTAAGTTCTTTCATTATGGGGGTGGATGATCGGGGGAGGTGGAAGCTATCGTGGAAGGACTATGTAATTCGTTATGGCATCCAAACGACCGAGGAGATTGCTTACGACGGGACCAACATTTTTAGTGTACTATATAGCGATAAGAGATTAGACAAGAATTCCAAAGTGGTAACAAACTTAGCGATGGAAGTTTCGGAGCATCCCGCGCGAGTTTCGAGGGGGCCGTTTCCTATTGATTATGGGGAGCGGGTAGGAACCCTCTGGATTGCATTCCTGGCTGGAGAGTATGTCAGCCAATATCCAAATGACCGAATTCCTAATTTACTTATTGCAAATGCCCGGAAAACGCCTTTAACGTGGTCAACGGATTTTAGCTTTAAGCTCCTCGGAGATTCTCCCAACCCATTAATAAGTCGTGGCTCTTTCGTCCAGGCTAGTCAAAAACCATCTGCAGACCTCTTGGACTACCCGGAAGTCGATGAACCTGACAACGTCAAAGATGCCCAGCGCGTCGAAGAAAGTCTGCGGGTTATCAGGCAAGAAAAACAGCCGTTAAAGGTGGAATCCTCCTTTTCATTGGATGAGAGCCGAATGGTGGAAGGCAGGCGAATACCAACTCGCTTCAAGTCGGTATATATCATATCAGACGGCTCCGGTGAAATAGGGGTTAGAACCATTTCGTGCGAAGTAACAAACATCCTCGAGCGGAGTGTGCCCGAAGTGATGCTGCCCAAGCTGGTTGGTAAAATCGCTGTTCAAGACAGGCGCTTTAAACAAAGGACAAAAACAGAGTATTTGAATAACATTTTTTACACGTTAGAGCCTGTACTTAACTTTTGCCGAACAGAGCGGCAAGCATGAGAGTGGCAAA
>CALAYC010000181.1 GCA_937894935.1 uncultured Verrucomicrobiota bacterium | reverse complement strand
AATCGCAACGACGGCGCGCACGGAGTGACGCGCCCTACCTTTCCGCCTCTGAATTCGTGTTCATTAGTGTCCATTCGTGGTTAAACAATTTCAGCTATGCACTTATCTCCTCGTGAACTCGATAAACTGACACTGCATCAGGCGGGTTTTCTCGCACAGAAACGCCTCGCGCGCGGCGTGAAGTTGAATCATCCCGAAGCCGTCGCGCTCATCGCGACTGTATTGCTGGAATTTATTCGCGACGGAAAAAGTGTCGCCGAGTTGATGAATCTGGGGCGGCAGTTGTTGGGACGAAATCAGGTCATGCCCGGCGTGCCGGAAATGATTTACGACGTGCAGGTCGAAGGCACGTTTCCCGACGGTTCAAAACTCGTCACGGTGCATCATCCGATTGCCAGGGAAAACGGCGATTTGAAACTCGCGCTCCACGGCAGCTTCCTGCCTGTGCCGGATGTTTCGCTTTTCGCACCCGCCGTCGCCGAACCAATTCCCGGCTCAACGGAAATCAAAGACGGCGAGATCGAACTCAATGCCGGTCGCACCACGATTGAATTACCAGTCACCAATCTCGGCGACCGTCCGATTCAAGTCGGCAGTCACTATCATTTCATCGAGACGAACGGCGCGTTGAAGTTTGATCGCGCCGCTGCTTACGGTAAACGCCTCGATATTCCGGCGGGCACAGCCGTGCGCTTTGAACCCGGCGAAACCAAGATGGTGAAGCTCGTTGAGATCGCCGGCAAGAAAGTCATTCGCGGCGGCAACAACCTCGCGAGCGGCAAAGTTTCCGCTGCCGGAAAGAAAGCTGCGATGAAGCGGGTGAAGCAGAAGGGATTTGCCAGCACTTAAAATGAAACACTTCGTTTCCATCCTTTGCTCACTCAGTCTGCTATGGCTTGCTGGATGTGCTTCGCTTTCAACCGATCCAAAGCTCGTTGGGACTTACCGTGCTGAGAACTCGGAAGAATTGATTTTCATCTCCGATGGACGTGTCTTTCACGCTCAAACTGTTAATGGAAATGAAGAGCGATCCTTTCTTGGTTATTATTTTGCCAGCAGCAATAACCCATTCCGTCTGGAATTTGCTGGTCCTGACACGTCTCCATTTATTGGAACGACTTTCCAATTAAGCGAAGATGGTTCAACTGTAACTGCGAGCTGGGATAACTTCCGCAAACCAAAGGATGCGTGGCAGGTCACATATCACAAGACTGCCCAAACCAATTAGGACGCCCATGAGCCACAAAATGAAACGCGCCCATTACGCCGACATGTTCGGCCCGACCACCGGTGACAAGGTCCGGCTCGGCGACACTTCGCTCATCGCGGAGGTCGAGAAGGATTTCACCGTCTATGGCGACGAATGCAAATTCGGCGGCGGCAAAGTCATCCGCGAAGGCATGGGCCAGGCCGCGGGTGTCGGCGCGAAGGATGCGCTTGATTGCGTCATCACCAACGCGCTCGTGCTCGATCACACCGGCATTTACAAAGCCGACATCGGCATCAAGAACGGCCTTATCTCCGGCATCGGCAAGGCGGGCAATCCCGACGTGATGGCGGGTGTGACCAAAGGGATGATTGTTGGCGTCACGACGGAAGTTATCGCCGGCGAAGGGTTGATTCTCACGGCGGGCGGCCTCGATACGCACATCCATTTCATTTGTCCGCAACAAGCGCACGAGGCGATTGCCGCCGGTCTCACCACAATGGTTGGTGGCGGCACTGGCCCGGCGGTTGGCACGTGCGCGACGACTTGCACGCCCGCACCCAATTACATTCGCGAAATGCTTCGCGCCGTGGATGCGTTGCCGTTGAACTTCGGTTTCACTGGCAAAGGTAACACGGCGATGCCGGCCGGTTTGGTGGATCAAATTAAAGCTGGGGCCGTTGGCTTGAAACTCCATGAAGATTGGGGCACGACGCCCGCCGCGATAGATTGTTGTCTTGGCATTGCCGACCAACACGACGTGCAGGTGACGATTCACACGGATACCTTGAACGAATCCACGTTCGTTGAAGGCACGATTGCCGCATTCAAGGGCCGCACGATTCACACGTATCACAGCGAAGGCGCGGGTGGCGGTCACGCGCCGGACATCATTCGAATTTGCGGTGAGCCGAACGTGCTGCCGAGTTCCACGAACCCGACGCGGCCTTACACGGTCAACACGATTGATGAGCATCTCGATATGCTCATGGTGTGTCATCATCTCGATCCGAATCTGCCGGAAGACGTAGCATTTGCGGAGAGTCGCATCCGGGGCGAGACCATCGCGGCAGAAGATATTCTGCACGACATGGGTGCGATCAGCATGATGAGTTCGGATTCGCAGGCGATGGGCCGCATCGGCGAAGTTATTACGCGCACCTGGCAAACTGCGGACAAAATGAAACAACAGCGCGGTCGGTTGCCGGAAGAACGGGGCGACAACGACAACGTGCGCATCAAGCGTTACCTCTCGAAATACACGATCAACCCCGCCATTGCGCACGGAATGGCGCATGTGATTGGTTCGATTGAAGTCGGCAAACTCGCTGACCTCGTGCTGTGGAAACCTGCGATGTTCGGCGCGAAACCCGAGATGGTGATCAAGGGCGGATTCATCGCCTGGGCGCAGATGGGCGATCCGAATGCGAGCATTCCGACGCCGCAACCGGTTTACATGCGACCGATGTTCGGCGCGTTCGGTCGCGCGATCGGTGCGACGAGCATTGCGTTTGTGAGTCAACTCGCGAAGAAGGCGAACGTCGGCAAGGCCTACGGTCTGACGAAACAGGTTGTCGCCGTGAAAGGGTGTCGCAAAGTGGGCAAGAAGGACCTGAAGTGGAACAACGCGATGCCGAAGATTACGGTCGATCCGGAAACGTACGAAGTGCGGGCGGACGGCGAATTGCTGAAGTGTGAGCCGGCGAAGGTGTTGCCGTTGGCACAGCGGTATAATCTTTTCTAGTCTGTAGCAGCCGACGTGAGTCGGTTCAAACTGATGTCTCGCGCCAGCAAAAAAGTAAGTTTCCGCACGTCGGCTGCCACAAACGATGACACTCGCCCTCACCCCGGCCTTCTCCCCCAAGAGAGCGTCGGGGTGAAGGCGAATGATGTTTCCGAAGGCAAAATTTTCGCACCTGATTTCCTCATCTGGCAGTTGATGGACTCCGCGTTTCCGACGGGTGGGTTTGCGCATTCGTCCGGATTGGAAGCGGCTTGGCAACATGGCGAAGTACGTGGACGCAACGAATTGGTTTTATTCATTGAAGCGAGTTTGGAACAACTGGGTTATGCGGCGCTGCCATTTGTGATAGCGACGTTTGATGCGCCGGAAAAGTTGCGTGAGGTTGATCAACTCTGCGACGCCTTTACAACGAATCACGTCGCGAATCATGCGAGTCGGTCGCAAGGTCGGGCATTTCTCACGGCGGTGGAACGTATCTTCTTGGAGCGCCGGCCTCCGGTCCGGCTCGATGCTGAAGAGATACAACAACGCGCCGGTTCGGAGATCGACGCTCCGTTCGCCCATTTTGCGCCGGTGTTTGGCGCGTGTTTACGGCGACTCGATGTTTCTCGCGAAACCGCCGCGCGAATGTTTGTTTTCAATCAATTACGCGCTGTTCTTGCTGCTGCCGTGCGTTTGAACATCGTCGGGCCGATGGAAGCGCAGAAACTTCAGCACCGATTTTCGTCTGATGCGGAACGGGTGCGAAAACGCTGCGAGAACCTGTCGCTCGATGAGATTGCCCAGACCGGGCCACTGCTGGATTTATGGCAAGGCGCGCAGGATCGGCTTTACTCCAGATTGTTTCAAAGTTGAAACCACCAATGAACACGAATCCACAGGAATGAAAAGACAGCCACAAAAGCAACCGGCTAACGCAAAAAATCGGGCTTCGTGTTCATTGGTGTCCCTTCGTGGTTAAATTCATTATGAGAATCCTCCTTCATCAACACGGTCACGCTGACAGTCCTGGTCATTTTCACGAACGCGAACTCCCGCTCGATCGCGATTTCACGAAACGCGCGTTCACGGTCGGCGTTGGCGGGCCGGTGGGCAGTGGCAAAACTGCGTTGCTGCTGCAGCTTTGTTTGAAATTGCGCGACAAGATGAACATTGCCGTTGTGACGAACGATATCTTCACGAAAGAGGACGGCGAGTTTTTGACCCGGAATGGCGCGTTGCCGGCGGAACGGATTCGCGCAGTGGAAACAGGTGGTTGTCCACACGCGGCGATTCGCGAAGACATCTCCGCAAACCTGCTCGCACTTGAGGAACTGCACGCCAGGTTTAAGCCGCAACTGCTGTTCATCGAATCCGGTGGCGACAATCTTGCGGCGTGTTTCAGTCGCGAGTTGGCGGATTTTACGATTCAAGTAATTGATGTCTGTGGCGGCGACAAGATTCCGCGCAAAGGCGGTCCGGGTATCACGCAAAGTGATTTGTTGGTCATCAACAAAACGGATTTAGCGGCGGGTGTCGGCGCGGATTTGCAGGTGATGGAACGCGACACTAAAAAAATGCGCGGAAACGGACCTTTCGTTTTTGCGCAGGTGAAGAATGGCGTGGGCGTGGATGAGATTGTTCATGAAATCATCCACGCATGGCAGCACGCCACCGGCGTAGCGCATTAACGCCGGGAGCGCCGGTCTCCTGACCGGCAGGTCGAATCAATGTTGTGACGAATGTCGGAGCGATGGCTGGAGCAACATCAGCGCTGCGTGATTTGGTAGCCTTTGGCTTGTAGCAGGTCCACGACGCTGCCTTTGCCAATCAGATGAGCAGCGCCGACGATGATGATCGCGTCTTTCTCGTCGTGCAGAAGTTTTTCCGTTTTCTCAATCCATGCCGCGTTACGATCCAGCAGGAACTTCTTCAGCATCGCCGGATATTCGCGGAATGAGTCCACAACCAGTTTATCCAGCGCGGCGGTGTCGCCCGTGCGCCACGCTTGAGCGAGGTCGGCGAATTGTTTCTTCCACACGCTCATGTCGCGCATGGCCTGGCCAAGAAATTCTTCGCCTTCGTGATTGTCGAGACTTGTCAGCAGGTTGATCTGAAAATCCGGTGGTTCGAAGTAATCCACCTTTTTGCCATCGGCAACGGCGCGTGAGTAAAAATGTTTATCCACACCGTTCTGCACATCGAATCCTTCTTTCTGCAATTCCATCAACAGCATCGTCATCGCGGCCATCCAGGGTTTCATCCGGTCGATTACCTCCAGACTGAGAAAAGACGATTGTAAATTCGACGCGAGCAGCGAGTAAGTGGCGGGCGACAAATTCTTTTTCAGCGATTCGCCTTCGGGATACATCGCTTTGGCGGCGAGCTTGAGCGCGAGAGCAGGGGATTGCACCGCCTTCATGTCGGTTTCAAAGACCGCGATGGAGGAACGCTTAAAGGCGGATTCGAATACTTCCGGCAGCGGATACATATCGTCGCGCATGAGATGCATCGAGCCGACCAGAAACACGGTGTTGCTCGCGCCTTTGACTTCCCAGAGACAATGATTGGTAGCGGCATTTGTTGCCGCAGCGACGGGTATTTGCGCCAGAATCGGGGCAATTAATCCGATGAAGAGAACGGCCAGCAGGCGAGGCGATTTCATGACTGGAGAGTAACCCGTCAATGCTATGTGGCGAGTGGAAACTTGATTGCGAATTCGTCACGATGCGACGAATGCCACAATGAAAAAAAGCGCGGCCAGTTGTCTGGCCGCGCTGTGATTATCTCGGTTCCTCTGAACTGTTCGGACAGCGAACGGATCTTAGTAATCCATGCCGCCCATGCCGCCAGGGCCGTGACCGGCAGGAGCCGGTTTTTCCTTCTCCGGAAGCTCGGTGATCAAGCATTCCGTGGTCAGGAGCAGGCCGGAGATAGACGCGGCGTTCTGCAACGCAGTGCGCGTGACCTTCTTCGGATCGACAACGCCCGCTTTGACGAGGTCTTCGTATTCGCCAGTGGCGACGTTGTAACCTTCGTTGCCTTTGCTCTTCTTGACCTTGTCCACGATGACGCTGCCTTCTTCACCGGCGTTCGCGGCCAACGCGCGGAGCGGAGCTTCCACCGCGCGCTTGATGATGCTGATGCCGATGTCTTCGTCTTCGTTCGCTCCCTTGGTGGCTTCGATCGCGGTCAGGGTGCGCAGCAACGCTACGCCACCGCCAGGTACGATGCCTTCTTCGACGGCCGCACGGGTGGCGTGCAACGCGTCTTCCACGCGGGCTTTCTTCTCCTTCATTTCGGATTCAGTCGCCGCGCCGACATTGATGACGGCCACGCCGCCGGCGAGCTTCGCCAGGCGTTCCTGCAATTTCTCGCGGTCGTAATCGCTCGTGGTTTCGGCGATCTGGCGGCGGATTTGATTCACGCGGCCCTGGATCTCCGAGGACTTGCCGCTGCCTTCAACGATGGTGGTGTTTTCTTTGTCCACCACGATGCTCTTGGCGCGACCGAGGTCTTCGAGCTGCACGTTCTCGAGCTTGATGCCGAGGTCTTCCGTGATGCATTTGCCACCGGTGAGGATGGCGATGTCTTCGAGCATCGCTTTGCGGCGATCACCGAAGCCCGGAGCTTTCACGGCGCAGACGTTGATCGTGCCGCGGAGCTTGTTCACAACGAGCGTCGCGAGCGCTTCGCCTTCGACTTCTTCGGCGATGATCAACAGCGGCTTGCCGAGTTTGGCAACCTTTTCGAGGATCGGGAGCAGGTCCTTGAGGGAGCTGATCTTCTTCTCGTAAATGAGGACGTACGCGTCATCCAACTTCGCTTCCATGCTTTCGGCATTGGTGACGAAGTAGGGCGAGAGATAGCCCTTGTCGAACTGCATACCTTCGACCACGTCGAGCGTCGTCTCGATGGACTTCGCTTCTTCGACAGTGATGGTGCCGTCCTTGCCGACTTTGTCCATCGCGTCGGCGATGATTTCGCCGATGGTGGTGTCCCAGTTGGCGGAGACGGTTGCGACCTGCTTGATTTCTTCTTTGTCTTTGACCTTCTTGGCGATCTTGTCGAGTTGCGCCACGGCGGCATCAACGGCCTTCTGGATACCGCGTTGGATACCGATCGGGTTCGCCCCGGCGGTGACGAACTTCAGACCTTCGCGATAAATCGCTTCGGCCAGAACCGTCGCCGTGGTTGTACCGTCACCGGCGTTGTCGCTGGTCTTGCTGGCGACTTCGCGCACCATCTGGGCGCCCATGTTTTCGTACGGATCTTCGAGTTCGATTTCCTTCGCGACCGTGACACCGTCTTTGGTCACCGTCGGAGAACCGAATTTTTTGTCGAGCACCACATTGCGGCCTTTCGGTCCGAGGGTGGCGACGACCGCTTTGGAGAGTTTGGAAACGCCGCGGAGGATGGCCTGCCGCGCGCTTTCATCAAACAGGAGTTGTTTTGCTGCCATAATTTTTAGTTTCTGTTTTCGGTTAATTGTTTGTCATCGGTAGCGCGGACAATTTTCTGCCCGCCTGGCGCGCCACGGAGTGACGCGCCCTACCTGATTTAATCAGTTCAGAATCGCGACGAGATCGTCCGAGCTGAAAATCTTGTATTCCTTGCCATCAATCTTGATTTCCGTGCCGCCGTATTTGGAAACGAGCACGCGGTCACCGACCTTCACTTCGAAGGCGACGCGATTGCCTTTGTCGTCAAGCTTGCCCGTGCCGAGCACGCGGACGATGCCTTCCTGCGGTTTCTCCTTGGCGGAATCCGGAATGATGATGCCGCCCTTTTTGGTTTCCTTCTCTTCGACAGCTTCAACGAGGATGCGGTCGCCGAGGGGTTTGATGTTCAGTGCCATAGTTTATTTTCTCTGGTTGTTTGTTAACTGGTTAAGTAACTCCCGCCGCCCCAGCGGTGGGAAAATTTTTTGTTAAACCGCGAAATACGCGAACCACGCGAAAACTGTTCGGGTATTTCGCGTGGTTCGCGGTTGTTAATCATTTCTTCTCGTCCACGACTTCGGCGTCAATGATCGGACCTTCGTCCTTGCCACCCTTCTTGTCGTCGGACTTGGCCTGCTCGCCACCGGCTTCGCTGCTGCCGGCTTGCGCGCCGCTGGCTTTGGCCTGTTCAGACGCTTTTTTGTAAAGCTCCGCGCTGACCGATTGCCAGGCTTCGTTCAATTTCTCGCTCGCTGCCTTGATGGCTGCGGCGTCGCTGCCCTTGAGGGCTTCTTTCACCGCGTTCACCGCGTCTTCGATCTTCTTCTTGTCGTCGCCGGAGATTTTGTCGCCGTTTTCCTTGAGCATTTTTTCCGTGCGATAAACGGCGTTGTCCGCTTCGTTGCGCGTTTCGACTTCTTCGCGACGTTTTTTGTCCTCTTCGGCATGCGATTCGGCATCTTTGCGCATCTTTTCGACTTCTTCCTTCGAAAGACCGCTGCTGGCCGTGATGGTAATTTTCTGTTCCTTACCCGTGCCGAGGTCTTTGGCGCTGACATGCAGGATGCCGTTGGCGTCAATGTCGAACGTCACTTCAATCTGCGGCACACCGCGCGGGGCAGGCGGAATGTCCGTGAGTTGGAACTTGCCGATTGTTTTGTTATCCCGCGCAAACTGGCGTTCGCCCTGCAACACGTGAATTTCCACGCCCGGCTGATTGTCGCTGGCGGTGGAGAAAATTTCCGCTTTGCGAGTCGGAATCGTGGTGTTGCGTTCGATGAGCTTGGTGAACACGCCACCGAGTGTTTCGATACCGAGCGAGAGCGGGGTGACGTCGAGGAGCAACACGTCTTTCACTTCGCCTTTGAGCACGCCGCCTTGGATCGCTGCGCCGACCGCTACGACTTCGTCTGGATTAACACCCTGATGCGGCGTCTTGTTGACGAGCTTGCGGGCCGTTTCAACGACGCGCGGCATACGGGTCATACCACCGACGAGCACGAGTTCGTCAATCTGACTCGCATCGAGACCGGCGTCTTTCAAACACGCCTGAGTCGGCTTGATGGTGCGTTCGAACAGGTTATCTGTGAGCTGCTCCATCTTCGCGCGGGTGAGCGTTTTCTGGATGTGCTTCGGACCGCTCGCGTCCGCCGTGATGAATGGCAGGTTGATGTCGTATTGCTGCGCGCTGGAGAGCGCGATCTTTGCTTTTTCGGCTTCTTCTTTAATGCGCTGCAACGCGTCCGGCTGCTTGCGCAAATCCATGCCGGTGTCTTTCTTGAACTCGTCAAGAATCCAATCCATCAGCGCGTTGTCCCAGTCGTCACCACCCAGGTGCGTGTCACCGTTAGTCGCTTTGACTTCGAACACGCCATCGCCGATTTCGAGAACGGAAATATCAAACGTACCACCGCCGAGGTCGTACACTGCAATCTTCTCGTCTTTCTTCTTGTCGAGACCATACGCGAGCGACGCGGCAGTGGGTTCGTTGATGATGCGAAGAACTTCAAGACCCGCGATGCGGCCCGCGTCTTTCGTCGCTTGGCGTTGCGAATCGTTGAAGTAAGCCGGAACAGTGATGACCGCTTGCGTGACTTTCTCGCCGAGACGCGTTTCGGCGTCAGCTTTCAACTTGGCGAGAATCATCGCGGAAATTTCGGGCGGGGAATATTGTTTGACCGTGCCGTCCACTTCGACTTCCACGGCGCAATCGCCATTGGCCGCTTTGACGACCTTGTACGGCATGCGCTTAATTTCTTCCTGCACTTCATCGAACTTGCGGCCCATGAACCGCTTGATGGAGTAAATCGTATTGCGCGAGTTGGTGACAGCCTGGCGCTTGGCGGCGTCGCCCACGAGGCGCTCGCCGTTTTTGGCGAAGGCGACGACGCTGGGGGTCGTGCGCTTGCCTTCGGAGTTTTCCAGAACGAGCGGCTCGCCGCCTTCCATGACGGACATGCAGGAGTTTGTCGTTCCCAAATCGATGCCTAATACTTTTGCCATAAAATAAAATCTGGTTTTTGTGCCACGATACTCGCAGCAAGACCTACCTATGCCAGTCCTGTGCCAAGGGGGCTGAAACCTCTGAAATTGCCAAATTTTCGAGAAAAGATTGCAGTTTTGGCGAG
The DNA here is from genome assembly GCA_937894935.1 of uncultured Verrucomicrobiota bacterium. Classification (GTDB taxonomy): domain Bacteria; phylum Verrucomicrobiota; class Verrucomicrobiia; order Limisphaerales; family JADLHS01; genus JADLHS01. The sequence continues at coordinate 3,138 of CALAYC010000181.1, read as the reverse complement.
GAACGAAGAGTGGGAAAAGTGTGCCATTGGCGACGCAGTGGCACAGTGGCGCAGGGCTGGCGCGTTGGAATATGGCGCAGTCTCCGGAAGGATTTAGTTAAATAATACTAATCTCCGCAGCGTGGTGGTTCAGGCTGGTTTCAATCAGAAATTCGTTTTCCCTGATAGACGGTTACGGTTGATCCTTCCGCCAAAAAGGCTGAAACCGGTTTTGCTTTCAGGCAGGGCACAAAGTTGTGGCCGTAGAGATTGGCCACATCACAATTGAAGGTCGCCTCGGCGGCCTCGTAAACGCGCCAACGAGGATGTTCGACCTGATATTCCATCGTCGTGCCATCGCGCTGCGTCGTGTAACCCCAATAATGCTCCGTGATGAATTCAGCTTCGGAGTCGGCGAGTAATTCCTGCGCTGCGCCGCGAGTAATTATTTTCACTGCTTGCTCGTGTTCACCTTGTCGCCATGAGTAGCGCGCGGATTTCACTTCGCCATTCAGGAACTCGATTTGATGCGACATCGGCAACGCGATGTAAGGTTCGTTGTAGAAAAGCCGCGCTATTGAAGCAATGGCGGCTCGGGGCACAATTTCTTTGATGAACACCACCCCGCGCCGCCAACCGTCGGGCGTTTTGCGACGCACATAAAACCGGAGATTCACTTCTTCAAAGTGGCGATGAAACGGAATTGCAAGATCCCAAACGCGCGTGTGCAGGAATTGAAAACCGACGACGGAAACGTAGGTGCGCCCTTGCCAGGAATCCAATTCTGTTCCGACGGGGACGCGTGGTTGCAGCAGCGTCGGCTCAGTTTCGTAATTGAGCATCACCAGATTCCGCCACTCCGCCGTCAGGAACACCTTGGCAGACGCCCGGTCCATGAATGTGAAATTATTTGCTTCCCGGTTTCACCGCGGGGATCTGAGCCAGATCGGGCGGCAGGTTGTTCGGATCAAACGTCTCCACCTGCAGTGCAATCAGACTGAACATCGGCACGCCGAGTTGCGTTTGACCATTGGAACGATCCACAACCATGCCGACGCCGAGGACGTTGCCGCCGTGCGCCCGGACGATTTCAATTGTCTCCTGCACGCGACCGCCTTTGGTCACGACATCTTCCACGACGATAATTTTTTCGCCGGGTGCAATTTTGAAACCGCGCCGCAGGACGAGTTTGCCTTCTTCTTTCTCGACAAAGATGAAACGTAATCCGAGTTGGCGCGCCACTTCCTGACCGATGACGAGACCGCCCATCGCGGGCGAAACCACCGTAACCGCGCCCCGCGATTTGAGTTTTGCCGCCAGCGCTGCGCCGAGTTTTTCGACAATGGGCATCTGTTGGAGCGCGAGGGCACATTGAAAAAACTGCCGGCTATGCAGGCCGCTGCGCAAAATAAAATGACCTTCGAGCAGCGCGCCGGTATCGCGGAAAACTTGCAGGACTTCGTTCTGTGTCACGCGCGGAGTTTCGAGATTCAGGTTTCCGGTTTCAAGACAATCTGCAGCCGTCGCGATTTTCGCCATCGCGTTTCTGATAATCTGTGCAAGCCGCGAATCTATCGCTAGCATCCGCCCGTGCCGAAGTGGGCGAAGTTTTTAATTGCGATTCTGTTGCTGCCGGTCTGCGTTGCGGCGGGACAAACGCTCTGGCAGGTGATGCGCGCGTGCGGCAGTGCGGATATCACCATCGTTCCGCTCCTGGGCGGCGCAGCGTGTTGGCTCGCGATTTATCTGACTCTGCCGCGGCCGATGTGGATTTACGTCTTCGGCCATGAACTCACGCACGCCCTCTGGGTCTGGCTGTTTGGTGGTAGTGTGAAAAAATTCAAAGTCACGTCCGGCGGCGGGCACGTCATCGTGGATAAAACAAATTTCATCATCGCGCTTTCGCCGTACTTTTTCCCGCTCTACGCCATCATCGTCGTGGGCGTGTTCGTCGCCGGACATCTCATCTGGAATTGGAAAGATTTTTTTGTGTGGTTTCACCTATTGATCGGCGCGGCGTATGCGTTTCACGTCACGTTGAACGCGCACGTTTTGAAAACGCAACAGACTGACATCACGAGTCAGGGCTATCTGTTTTCCGGCGTGATAATTTTTCTTGGCAACGTGCTCGTGCTCTTGATCGGCCTGCCGTTGCTGACCGCCAAGCTGGATTTACCCACCGTGCTGAAATGGTGGTATGCGAATACCGACGCGCTGATTCGCGGCCTCATCGGTTGGTTTTGAACCGGTATTTTTCCAATACAACCACGGATGGACACGGGGGAACATGGATAAAGACTTTTCCGCGAATTTCGCTAATTACCGCGAATGGGAAAGCGCATCAGACAATTCGTGTTGATTCGCGAAATTCGCGTAAAGCCGTTCCCCAATCCGTGTTCATCTGTGTTCATCCATGGTTTCAATTACTGGCTTCGGACTGCAATGATTGGTTATGGTTCGCAGTAGTTGTTTCAAAAACGTGTCCCCACTAAAGTTTATTGTTGCAACGTTTCGGGACAGGAGTATAACCGCCTTAACACAGCCGTCCTAAAAACAAGTCGTCATGCGACCCATGATGGACTGACCTTGCGTTTCGGGCGGGGCACCGGGGAATCAACAGGAGAAATATGAAACTCGTTCAATACTTAATTGTTGCTCTGTCGTGCCTTGTCATCACTATTCATATAAAGTCCTCGCAATCGAATAACCCACGTGCGCTATTGCTCGATGCAGCACCAAAAGTGATTGAGCGCGGCCCACACCATCGCGTTTGGCAACAAACGGCGCTGGAAACAAATTTTGCCGGCCAAGTGATTACTCGCACTCGCTCCTATACCGAACTAACCACCGGACTGCACTTTCTCGAAAATGGTGAATGGAAGGAATCCAAGGCGGAGATTGAAATCCTGCCCAACAATGCTGGAGCAATCGCAGCCAAGGGACAGCACAAGGTGATTTTTCCACCAGAGATAAAGTCGGGCCTTATCGAGTTGCAGACACCAGATGGGCAATGGCTGCGTTCGCGAGTGTGGGGTTTAGCGTATTTCGACACATCCACCAGTGAATGTGTGTTGTTGGCGGAGGTAAAGGAAAGCGATGGACAATTAGAGCCTGTACTTAACTTTTGCCGAACAGAGCGGCAAGCATGAGAGTGGCAAA
>CALAYC010000180.1 GCA_937894935.1 uncultured Verrucomicrobiota bacterium | reverse complement strand
ACGTTCTCCGGCATCGCTAAAGCGAATTCCGCGAGCCTCACCGCGATGGCGCCGGGCGTGGCGGGCGCGTTGATTGCGACGGTTATTGGACTGCTCGTCGCGATTCCTGCGATGTTTGCCTACAACTTCATGGTGACGAAAATCCGGGCGTTCACACAGGAACTGGACGCGTTTGCAATCCGCTTCGCTACCCAGATTGAACACAGCTACGTGGACGCGCGACCGATCGGTGAAGAAGTTTCTGATGCCGTCGCCAAGGTGCTCGCGAGCAAGGACTATCAAGCCACCGTCGCCGCTCAAGCTGCCGGGATATGAGGAAGTGCTCAAAATCAGTGCATCACTCGCTGACGGAGTTGAACATCACTCCGTTGCTGGATCTCGCTTTCGTGCTGCTGGTGATTTTCATCATCACAACCACGCCGATTGTGAATGATCTGGATTTGAATCTACCGACGGCTTCGAAGAAGGCGAAAGATTCGCCACCGAAAGCGAATTACGTGACGGTGGATGCTGCCGGCACGATTCATCTGAATAAGAAAGAGGTCACGCTCGATGGGTTGCTGTCGGAACTCATCCAGTTGCGAGTAGATGATCCAGACCTGAACGTCATCGTGCGCGGTGACAGCAAAACCAAGTATCGCCACATCGTCAGCGTAATGGACGCGTTGCAACAGGCCAACGTGGTGAAAGTGGATCTGGCGACCGAACCGAACGGAAAGAATTAACGCAATCGCATGGCAGACATTCGCAAACAGAAGCGGGCGTCCCGGTTGAGCGTGGTGATCTCGGTGGTGTTTCACGCCATCATCATCGGCGGACTGGTGTTTATTGCGGCGCGCGAAGGCATGTTGGGCAAAGAGCTCAAGAAAATCGCGGTGACGATGGTGCCGAAGGAAAAGCCGCCGGAAGAAAAACCGAAAGAAAAACCACCCGAGGAAAAACCGCCGGTTGAAGAACCGAAAGACGAGCCACCTCCGGTCGCGCAACCGCAAGAACAACCGCGCATCACGCCCCCGACCGCAACTCCGCCTCCCGCGGCTGCGGGACCAGTTGCTGCGCCTGCTGCCGCCCCGGCGGCCGCTGCGTTGCCGGCGTTTGATTTCGAGGGTGGCAAAGCGGTGGAAACGGTTTCCGATCCGAACGCGATTTACAAAGGTTACGTGGAATACACGTTGCGTTCGCGCTGGAGTCGGCCCGATGGCGTTGACGATGCCCGATTCGTTGCAGAAGTGGAATTGAAGCTCGATGCCACCGGACGAGTTCTCGGCACGAGTTGGAAGAAAGGTTCGGGGCATTCAGCCTGGGATAACTCCGTGCGCAAGGCGCTGGCGGAAACGACCACGATCGGGCGTCCGCCACCCAAAGGTTTTCCTGAACAGGTTTTAGTGCGCTTTGATGTGCAGACAGTCGAGGAGATTGGAATCGAATGAAGAAACGACGCGAATTCAGACGCATTAAACGCGAAGGGCACGGCTCGTTGAACGAGTTGAACATCACACCACTGCTCGATCTGGTGTTCGTGTTGCTGGTGATTTTCATCATCACCACGCCGCAATTGACGAACAGCCTGGAAATCAATCTGCCTTCCGGCAAACCGCCCGCCCCCAAACCGGACGAACCGAAGCCGAAGATCAATCGCATCCTCGTGGACGATCAGGGTCGAGCGTTTCTGAATCGGGAATATTTCACCACCGAAGGACTGAAAGCCAAACTCAGCCAGATGAAAGCCGCTGATCCGGAACTCGGCGTAGTCGTCGAAGGTTCGGAAGAGGTGGATTATCAAAACATGATCAACGTGCTGGATGTGTTGCAACAGTTGGAGATCACCAAAGTAGGTTTGGCAACGGAAGCCGCGCGCTAACGCGATTCAGTTTCACGACAGGCAACAAACGCGCAGAAGCAGAGAAATACCACATCAACTGATGTGGCGGTGGACTGCGCTCTGCGTTACTGTCCCGAGCGTGGGCTGGTGGCCGGAGCGAGAAACTATTTTCACCGCTGTCGCGAATCTCTGTTTTACCGCGCCTGCCGTTGCAGAAACTGAAATGCGATTATGTTTTTGATCAAACTGGCCGGGGGCCTGGCGTTGCTCACCTTTGGCGTGCGCTTCTTGCGAAAGGGATTGGATCGCTTGTTGGGTGGACGACTGGTTGCGTGGTTGGAAAAAGCGACGAAAAACCGGACGCAGGCCTTAGGCGCGGGAATCGCCGCTGGCGTAGTCGCTCCGTCTTCCACCGGCTTGTCTCTGTTGATTGTCCGAATTCTCGGCGACGGGAAAATCAGCACCGAGAAAATGCTCGCGGTGTTATTGGGAGCGAATCTGGGCATGACGTTTCTGGCGAACGTCGCTGCCTTGCAATTAGGCGCGAGCGTGGGGGTGTTGCTTTTCGTCGGCGTGGTGTGTTTTCAGTTCATGCGCCGCGAACGAGTTCGAGGCGTGGGCCAATGTATTCTCGCGTTGGGATTTATTTTTCTCGCGATGGATTTTCTCCGGGAAGGCGCGGACATCTTCAGTCGCAGTCAGGACGTGGACCAAATCTTTGCGATTCTGGGTCGGCATCCGTATGTGCTTGGATTGGTGGTGGCGGGATTGGCAGTATTGCTGCAAAGCTCCACCGCAACAGTCGGACTTGGAATCGGATTAGCATCGGGCGGCGTGTTGCCGGATTCGCTGTTTATCATCTGGGTGGTAGGCACGAACCTTGGTGTCGCCGCGACTGCCTTGCTGGTTTCCTGGTCCACCGTCGAAGGCCAACGACTCGGCCTCGCCAATCTGCTGGCAAAAATAATTGTCGCGGTTTTAGCCGTCGCGTTGTTACCAGCCGCCGCGTTCTCAGCTTTGAAAAACCAGGTGCCGATGCCGCAACAACTGGCGCTGCTGCATACCGGCTTCAATGTTCTGGTAGCTGTCCTGTTTCTCCCGTTTCTCGGCAGCTTTTTGGATTTAATCAAAAAGATACTGCGACCCGATCCGTTGCCTGACGAAGTAAACGGACGCAAATCGTTTTTGGATCCGCAAGCATTGGAAACACCTTCCATCGCACTGGCTCACGCCACCCGCGAGGCGTTGGCAATGACCGATGAAGTGCGGGGCATGTTGAGCAGTCTGTGGATGGCTTATCAGCATCGAAACCCGGACCAGATTAAAAACGTTCGTTCGCACGATGACACAGTCGATCAGATTAATCGCCAGTTGATGACGTATCTCAGTCAGATTGGCGACCTGAACGCGATGGATCGGAAGTGGCACTTCATGCTGCTGAGTTATTCGAATGAACTGGAAGCAGTCGGCGATTTGATTGAGAAAAATCTGTCGCGCACCGTCATGAAACAACTGGAGGAAGATTTTCCGCAAGCCGACGATGACAAAGAAATTCTGGAAAATCTCTATCATCGCACGTTGCGGCAGTTTGATTTGGTAACCAGCCTCGTGACAACCCGCGACGCGAGCACGGCCCAACAACTCTTACAGGCAAAAGACGACCTCAATCGCTGGTGTCTGTTGCAGAAGAAAGTTCATTACGAACGGTTGCAGCCCGGAAATTCGCCATCGTTTTCCGCCAGCATCTGCTTTCTGGATTTGTTGGATGGTCTGCGCCGGATTTGTAATCACCTCAGCACCATCGCGCCCGAGTTCAACAGCCAGGCGGATTCAAAACCTCGAGAATGATTGAGGCATCAAATCGGTCTTACGGCGCAACAACGCGATAAAATCGCTGCGGAAAATTCTCCGCCTCGGAATCCACCAGAACAAAATTTCCGGCCGCATCCGCAACCGTGTTAGCGACCGGTGTCCAGATCATCGGCACAATCAGATTGGTCGTAGCTTCGAGCGTGTAACTTTGATGCGCCGAGCCGACGCCACTCAGCACGAAGTTTTCACCTGCTTGAATTTCATGCGCTGCAATTGACGGCGGATTCGTCGCAATCACCGCCAGCGTTCCATTCGTCAACGCCGTCCACGCGAGACCAAAATCCAACGGCGGCAGAATCACGTTCGCAAATGCGCCGCTGACAATTCCCGCCTGGAAAAGTGGAAACACACTGCCGGGAACAAGCGCGCCTGAAACATTCGTCACCATCAGCGTACCGCCTAAAGTCAACGTGCCCGTGACCTGCAAGACATCGTTGGTTAATGGCGAGCCGCTGAGCTCCATCCGTGTGATGCTTCCCGGCTGCAACGTCACGCTACTGTTCACTCGCAACCGACCAAGACCATCGCCCGGCGCAAGGGTCGCTCCGCTCGGAATAGTCACAGCGCTGTTGATAATACCCGAGCCGCCGAGCGTCACGCCGCTGCTCAACGACAAACCGCCCGTTCCGATGACGCCGTTCACCAGCAACCTTCCGCCACTCACAGTCGTGGTGCTGCCGTAAGTGTTCGTTCCCGCCAACGTCAACGTACCCGCGCCGGATTTCGTGAGGCTGATCGGCGCGCCGTTGATGGAGTTGAGAATCGAACCGGTCACCAGATGATTGCCATTACCCGAAAAAACGTAACTGCGTCCGCCCGTGAGCGAACCCAGATACTGACTCGAGCCGCTCAGCACCAACAGCCCGCTATCCGATTGGAAATTGAGTGCGGTTCCGCCGACGTCCACCCGAATGAACCCACTCAGAAAATTTGTGCCGGAAACATTCTGAATCGTCGGCTCGCTGTTGTTGCGACAGTTCACTTCAATTTGTGCCGGAATAATCACGCTGCCATTAATGCCATTGAGTCGCAGCGTGGAACTGCCGTCGTTATTGTTACGAATGCGAATGATGCTCGCATTTGCCAACGCATGCGGATGCGCCGCAACCACTGCTCCTTCCGCCGTCGTGGTGCTACTGGTATCGATGTTTATCGCGCCGGACAACGCATTGCTCCCCGCCAACGTCAACGTGCTCGTGCCGGTTTTCGCAAAACCATTTGTGCCTCCTAATGGCACGCTGAGAACCGTCGGCGTAGCGACGTGAATCGTCGGCATCGCGCTGGAGCCGCTGTTCAAAGTTACTCGTCCATCGTTTGCTGCTACGATGTTCCAGGTCTGCGCATTGGACGTGTCACCAAAACGCAGCGAACCGATGGATCGCGGCGAATCAACCGTAACGGTTCGGTTTGCCGTAATATTAATCGTGCTGAAATCCGCCAGAAAACTCGGGCCATTCGCAATGATTCCACCACTCCAACGCGCCGGTTCACTCCACGCGCCATCTGCATTTGCAATCCAAGTGCCATCCCGCGGCGCGCCCGGAATGGAAACGGTCAAGACTGCAAATGCCGTGTGACCGGCGGAATCCGTCGCAGTAATCGTGAAGTAATTTGTGCCACCATGCATTTCGCCTGGCGTGCCGGTAATCGTGCCATTGGCCGCCACGTTCAACCACGCCGGACCGACCGCCTTACCGTAAGTGAGCATGTCGCCCGCATCAGAATCCACCGCCATGCCTGCGACACTGAAATTGAACGGCACATCTGGCTGGGCAACACCTGCGTCGATAAGAGAATTGGTGAATTGCGGCGGCGCGTTGGTTTGCAATGCGGCGATCTGCGCGGGCGACATCACGTAATCGGTAATAATCACTTCATCCATCGCGCCGTTGAACATCGGGTCAGCACTGAACTGACTCTTGCCGAGAAAATTCATTCGTGGACTGAAATTGGCGGGCGTGATGGTGACTCCAGCGTTGATGGCGACTTGCGTTCCGTTGACGTAGAGGCGGGCAATGTTTCCGCCAAGCGTGACAGCTACATGTTGCCACTGATTTTGCGCCAACGGGCCGGCCGTCTGCACCAGTTGTTCGCTGCCGCCATTGCAAATCGCGAAACGCAACGTGCCGTTGCCGGAACTCGGCGTCAGAAACAGGTAATGTGTCGTGCTGTTGCCGAAATCGAAAATACGTTGCCAATTACCGCCACCGTTCCAACGCACCCACGCCGCAAACGTGAACGCGTTACCGGTCGCAATGTTCGGCGGAAGCGTCACCTTCGTCTTTTGACCATCGAAAACCAGTGCGGCGCCACGCGGCCCGTTTGTGAACGTTGCTCCGCCCGAGATGATGCCGTTATTGCCATAACCTGAATGATCGCGCGAATCACCATCGAAATGCAGGTGACTGATTCCGCGCGTACCGTTGTCCGGCAAACTTTGCAGGTAAGCCAGCGGCGCAACGTGTTCGCGATACATCACGCCCATCGGCGTTAAACCACCTTCATCGTAATGCGTCTGCCGGGTAAATTCGACGCGACTGTAAATGGCGTACCGCTCTATCCACGGAGTCTCGTCCATCATCTGAATCATCGCCTGAATCACCGCCGCGTTTTGCGCGTAGGTCGGATCCGGATCACCGGTCCAGTTCGCTCCGTTGTTGAACTCCGTTACCCAAATCGGTCGTTTCACCGCGTCGTAAATGCCCTTCAGAAAATTATAAAGCTGGTTGGCTGCGCCGGCGGGATTGTTGTTATTCGAATAACTGCGATAATAATGAACCGGCACAAAATCCACGCGCATTCCCGCCGCATTCGCCTGGTTCATGAAATCGGTAATCCACCCCTGCCCACCATCCGTCACCGCTGGCGCTCCGACGCGCAAACCCGTGCCCAACAATTCCGGCCAGCGCGCCACGGCGTCATTCACAGATCCGGGCGGAGTCAGATTTACATAGGCGTCTTCGACCGGATTATTCGGCTCGTTGTAACCGAGCAGATGATTGACCCCGCGCAATTGCCAGTTTTGATTCAGATCCGGCCAATGAGGCTGCTGTTTGATGGCGACGTATTGAATATCGCGCGACGAGTTCTCACTGATGTTCCAATTATACCACCAACCTGCCTTGAGATCCGTTGCTGACGCGTCGCACGAACCTTTCTTATCCACCCAACGCCACGGCAACACGTACGCAAACCGAATGCGATTATCAAAGTCCGCCGGCAACACGCTGATTTCGAGGTCGTCATCCTGTGCGACGTAATTTTTGCTGATGCCTGTGCCGTTTTCGTTTTGCGCGAACGTAACCGCATAACCGCGCTTCAGCTTGAACGAACTGATGTCGGAACTGAACGTGCCCAACTGCGGAATCCGATAATAAACGTGTTGGCTGAGCAACCGCGACTCGCCGGTGAAATGCGGTCCGGTAAAAACCTGCAACGGTTGAAACGAAGCGTTATGCGGAATCACGACGGTGCCGACGCCGTATTGAACGACGCGACAATTATTATCCGCGATGGCGATTGCACCGTTGATGCGGAATTGCGACAGATACGTTGAAACCACAACCGACGGTTTCAGGTTTGAAAACACAAAAAAGGCGTCAGGTGAATTCAGATGAATCAAACAGCCAGGAATCGGTTGTGTCGTCGCCGCAATCTGCACCTCGCAACGATTGCTCAGAATCACAGTGGTATTCGTAAGCGCGCTGAAACTCTGCAAGCCGTTGGTGATAACCAGAGTTTGAGCGTGGAGCGAAAATGAAATCGCGAGCGCCGCCAGGGCGATAAAGATTCGCACGACGGAACGCAACTTTACGGCAGTTATCATGGATTGACGCAGCATATCGCACCGCTGCATCGCTGCCTAGTAGCTCATTCGGGTGATACGTGGCGCGCCTTTGCGCTTTTCTTTGCCGCATCAGTTCGCACACTTGCCGCGCTCATGCCGCACATTCACGAGAAAATTGATTTCACGGTCGCGATCTTCGTAGTCGAACACGCAAAGGTTCTGCTGATTCATCATCGCAAGCTCAACAAATGGTTGCCGCTCGGTGGTCACATTGAACTCGACGAAGACCCGGAACAGGCCGCGTTACGCGAAGCACGCGAGGAAAGCGGATTAGAGGTCGAACTGCTGGGTGAACGTCCGCCCACCACCGAACCCGGCACGCGCGCGTTGATTGCACCGCGTTTTCTCGACATTCATCGCATCAGTGACACCCACGAACACATCGGGATGATTTATTGGGCGCGGCCCAAAAGCGGCAACATCAGGCTGGCCACCGAAGAACATCACGACCTGCGTTGGTGTTCCGCTGAAGATCTTGAATCACTGCAACCGCCTATGAGCAACGCGGTAAAATGGTATTGCCTTCAGGCCATCAAAGAAATTTCCGCCGCTTAATCTTGCGCCCGCAGGAGAATCCGTTTTGCGACTTTGCAATTCTCGCGATTTCGGCTCTATTTTTTCCGTGACCGAAGATTTACAGAAACGCATTCAGCAAGCGCTCGCCAATCCGCAAAACATGGGCGAACTCGCCAACGCCGACGCCGTCGGCACAGTCGGCAATTCCGACTGCGGCGAAATGCTCCGCATGTGGGTGAAGTTCAAGGACGAAAACGGCAAGAAAGTAATTGATCGCGCCACGTTTCAATCGTTCGGTTGCGAGACAGCTATCGCCGTCGCGAGCCTTGCCACGGAATTGATTCGCGGCAAAACGCCTGAGGAAGCATTGGCACTCAAAGCTGAAGAGCTCGCTGGCGAACTGGGCCCGTTGCCGCCGATGAAAATTCACTGCTCGCAACTCGTCGAAGGTGCGTTGCGTTCTGCACTAAGTCCGCAAGCGGAGAATTGCCCTAAACCCACCGAAGCCGAGGCGAAACCCAAGTCGGGTGAAAATCCTCTCGCTCCGACCTTGCTCGACAGTTTTTCCAAACCGAAAGAAGGCGGCGTGAAGATTCAGTTTCTGGACTGAATCACGTTCGTCACCTGTCGCTCGTCGGCTGCTACGCCGATTTTATTTTCCCTGCGCCGCGGATTCATCGCGATATTTGTAGAGCATCGCAATGACTGTAAAAATTGCCGCGGCTACAAAGGTCATTCCCGCATAGAGCATAAATCGCCCCGGACTGACCGATGTATGGCCTTCGCCGGTGGACAAAACTTTCGTAATTCCCATCACGAGAAGATTTCCGAACGCCACGCTGAGATTCCAGAAACCCATAATCGTGCTCTTCATGGACGGCGCGGCTTCGCGGAATGCGAATTCCAAACCCGTCGTCGAAATCAGCACTTCTGCTGTCGTCAAAATGAGGTACGGCAGCACCTGCCAGAGAATGCTGAGTTTTTCTCCGCCATCCACGCGGGTTTGTAACCACGCCACAACCACGAAGCTGAAACCCGCTAAAAAGAATCCCGCCGACATTCGTTTCAGCGGCGAAGCCAATCGTCCGAGCACCGGATACAATCCCCACGTGAGAATTGGAACGAGCGTCATGACCATCAGAGGGTTCGCCGACTGCATGGCGGAGGCGTCAAGAATCAGGCCGAACGGAAGATTGATCGAAACCATTTGCTCCCCTTGCTTCACCCAGGTGGAATGCGTTTGATCAAACAGCGCCCAGAACACCGGAATCAACGCGAAGATGGAAAGAATCGGCACAACAGATGCGGCGGCCTGAACTTCGGCTTCGGAAAAGCGTTTCCGGGCGCCCGCCCAAAAGCCTTGGCCTGCTCCGCGGTCGCTCAACGCGGCAAACAACACAGCAAAAAATCCTGCGGTTCGACTTTCTCGCGCGGGCGGCACCATCACGTAATGCCGTGTCCCGAGCCAAAAAATAAACGTCGCCAACGCCATCAAAATACCCGGCACACCAAACGCCCACGCCCAACTGTAATTTTTAATTTGCGGAATCAGCATCATCGAGAAGAACGAACCGAAATTGATCGACCAATAAAACGCCGCATACGCCTTTTGTAAGAGATGCCGTTGGTCCACGCGGAATTGATCCCCTAAGAATGCGGATACACACGGTTTGATTCCGCCTGAGCCGAACGCAATCAGGAACAAGCCCGTATAAAGGCACCAAGTGCGACCTTCTTTGGAGCTGGTTAAATCGCTCATGGCCAACACGCCGTGTCCTAAGCAATACGCAAGCGAGATCCAAAGAATGGTTTTGTAACGCCCCCAAAACCGATCCGAAACCCACGCGCCCAACAATGGCATGAAGTAATTGAAGAATTTAAACCCGTGTACGATGTAGATGGCTTCGTCCTCGGTCTTTTCCAGCACGTTGGTGATATAGACCATCAGGATGCTGACCATTCCGTAGTAACTGAAACGCTCAGCGGCTTCATTGCCGATGATGAACTTGGTTTGCGGCGGCCAACGATTGTTAATGGACGCGGATGAGGCTGGATTCATAACAAGTTGGCGGGGTGAGTAACGAAACTGCGCAAAACTTGCGAGCTTTTCTTTGATGGATTCAGCCCGCTTCAGACAACTTTAATTAGAACTGGCCAAACGCCGTCGGGTCTTTAGCATCGGGTCACAGGCTATGAAACTCGGCGGCAGCATCTCCTCAGGGCGTACAATTTTTCGCATCGGATTAATCAGTCTTTGTTTTGTTTCAGGTATTTTAACCGGTCGGGCGCTGGATTTTTCGACTACCAACGTAAATGCGTTGAACCGTTTTTATGCGTTACTTGAAAGCTCCAATCGCCCGGTCACCGTCCTGTCTTTTGGCGATTCCATGGCGGATTCCTATCGCTCGCCCACGTATCACGTGATGCAGAAACTTGTGAACCGCTTCGGCATTGCCGGTTTTTCACTGAACAACTATCGCAACAGCGCCGTCTGGACTCTCGAATCCGGCGCCACCAGTCGCGGTCCGGATTATTTCTGGTACAACGCCTATTCGTCAGTGCCGCCGGGAGGCGCGGTCTGGTGGAATAATTTGACCAGCCCCGGCGGAATTTGGGCCGATCGCGTTGGCGTTTTTTACATCAGTCAAACCAACGGCGGCTCATTTCGTTTGATGATTTCCACCAACAACTCCCCCTGGGAAACAGCACTGACGCTTGATGGCTATAGCGTCATTCCGCAAGGACACTTTGCAACCGTGACGCTCCCGCTGAATCGTTATCGCGTAAGGATAGAATCTGATTCCGGCACGAACTTCATCATTGGACCGTCGGTCCTTGACACTGCTACCAACGGGATTCATGCAGCGTTCACCGATTGGGGCGGCATCGCTTTAAATCAAGTAACAAACGTGCCGCTCAGCATTCGCGAACCGATTTTTGCCGCGCTCCAGCCGGATCTCATCGTCTGGCACATGAAAGAACCGGTCGAATCGTTGGCGACCTGGATGGAAGCGTGCGAAGCCTGGTGGCAAAACTCAGCTCCGGACGGCGATGTATTGTATCTCGGCACGACCTGGATATCGGTGGACACAAATACCACGACAACCATTGATCAGAATACGATTGTCAGAACCATAGCCCTCGAACACAACCGCGCTTATGTGGATTTGATGACGCCGAGCATCAGTTATCAATGGCTCGTGGACCAAGGTTACATGCAGGACCCGACTCACGTGAACCCCGCAGGTGGATTGTTTTGCGCCAACATCATCTGGAGCGATCTTGGGCTTTTCGCGGTCGGCGAAAATCGCCGCATCAACCTGCAACCACTCGGAAATCAAATGCAGTTAAGCTATCAAACCTCCACCAACGCACGATATCGGCTGGAAATTTCCTCGGACCTCAAAACCTGGACGCCCATTTTTACGAATCCGGTTGTTAACGCCACGTTTACTACCAATTTCACGCCCGAAACTGCGCCCACTTTCTATCGCTTGAATTTGACAGCACCTTGAGTCTGCTTTCGGTTGCAACCGGAGCGATGCGATATCGCTTTGCGGAAGTCAACTGCGGTCACGCAGAGTCGGATTCACCTCGTTTCAAGACAGCTTGAAGCTTGCGCAATGGACGCGGCCTCTGTTCAAATAGGTATCGCTCGTTGCGACGTTTTTCGCGATGCAATATTACCCCAAGCATTACTGCGGCGTGTTCGGTATTTATGGCCATCCGAACGCGGCCGAACTTACGTACTACGGCCTCTACGCCCTGCAACATCGCGGCCAGGAAAGTGCCGGCATCGTCACCTGCGATGGCCGCCAATTCCGCGAACACAAAGGCATGGGCCTCGTTTCGCAGATTTTTAACGGCCAGATTCTGCACGACCTCGTCGGCAAAATGGCCGTGGGACACACGCGCTATTCCACCACCGGCTCGAGCAACATTCGCAATGCGCAACCGCTCACTGGTAATTGCCTCCGCGGCCAGATCGCCGTCGCTCATAACGGTAACCTGACCAACGCCGCCGCGCTCCGCGATGAGTTGGAATCCCGCGGCGTCATGTTCCAAACCACCGTGGACAGCGAAGTGATTCTGAATCTCCTCGCGCAACCGGCCACAGATGGCCACGATAACCATCTCGCCAGCGTGGTGCAGCGACTGGAAGGCGCCTTTTCGCTCATCATCATGACGGAGAACGAACTCATCGGCGTCCGCGACGCTCATGGCTTCCGACCTCTGTCCATTGGGCGGGTGGACGATGCCTGGGTGTTGGCCAGTGAAACCTGTGCGTTCGATTTGATTCACGCCAAGTTTGTCCGCGACGTTGAACCCGGCGAAATCGTCATCATCAATCGCGACGGTCTCCAAAGCATCAAAGCTTTTCCGGAGCAGAAACGCAGCGCGTTCTGCATGTTCGAATACGTGTACTTCGCGCGTCCGGACAGCACCATCGCCGGTCGGAACGTTTACAAAGTCCGGGTCGAGATGGGCCGCCAACTCGCGCGCGAGTATCCGGTCGAAGCAGACCTCGTGATTCCCGTTCCGGACAGCGGCGTGTATGCGTCGCTTGGCTATGCGGAAGAATCCGGGATTCATTACGAGATGGCGTTTATCCGCAACCACTACGTCGGCCGCAGCTTCTTGCAACCGTCGCAACTCATCCGCGATTTCAATGTGCGCGTGAAGTTGAACCTGATTGAGGAACTGGTGCGCGACAAGCGCGTCATCATCGTAGACGATTCCATCGTGCGCGGCACGACCTGCAAAGCACGCGTGAAGACCTTGAAAGACGCAGGAGCGAAAGAAGTTCACGTGCGCGTCAGTTGTCCGCCACACATGAATTCGTGCGTGTATGGCATCGATTTTCCGGATCGCAGCAAGCTGATGGCGGCGAATCATTCGGTGGACGCGATTCGCGAGTATTTAAACGCCGATTCACTGCACTATCTTTCGCTGGAAGGCATGGTCAAAGCGACCGGATTTCCGAAAGAAAACTTCTGTCTCGCCTGTTGGGATGGAAATTATCCCGTTCCGTACGATCCAACCACAGACAAGGAAATCATCGAGCGTCGCCGCAGCCGCGTGGAAAGCCTGCGCGAATCTCTGGTGAAAGACACCGCGCAGATTCGGTTGTTGTAAGCGTCTGGCAGCGATTTACCGCAAACGTCATTGCGGTTTCCGCGCCAGCAACAACAGTTCATCTCCGGCCAGCGGATTTCGCCGCAACTTAAGACGCTGGCGCAGTTGATAAATGATGCCGAAAAGGAGATTCCCGACCTTACCCAATTCTGCCATTTCGCCACGCCCCGTGCGTTGAATCTGGCGACTTAACGCCCCATAAACCCAGCCCGACCTCGGGGTGCTGCGGAGCGAATCCACGACAAACCCCACATCTGCTGCCGCCTTGTAGAGATTGCGACGGTTGAACAAAACCAGATGCCGGGGTGGATCCAAATTCAACCACGCGGCTCCAAATACTTCGTGTCCCCAGCTTTCCAGGTTGGGCGTAATAATTACCAACCGCCCGCCCGGCTTCAGGATTCGAAAACACTCACGTAACAAGCCCACAGGATCGTGAACGTGTTCGATGACATGGCTCGAATAAACGGCATCAAAATGATTCTCGGGATAATTTTGCTCCGCCAACATGCCGCACTTAACCGCTACGCCGCGCTTACGAGCGGCTTCAACTCCATCCGCATCCACATCCACTCCTTCAACCTGCCATCCGAGTGATTGCATCCGCGCGAGGAGCACGCCGCTACCACACCCGACGTCGATGACTTTAGCCGGCTGCCTCGGAGCCGGTAGATACATCGCCGCTGAATCCAGTTCCGCCCGACCGCCCGGATGAATCAAGGCCAGCGGAGCCAGAATCCGCCGCCATTTCGGTCCAACGCCCTGCTTGTACCCAAACCGCATTCCCAGGTAGCTCATCCAAACGCTCCAGCAAATATCACGTAACAGCGCTGCCCCGGGTTCAGGTTGATTATGGGTGTAGTAGCCTGTGTAGGCCTTGCCGATGTCTGCCGGAATTGGTTGCGGGTCTAACCACGCAAAGCCGCAGTCCGCTTTGGAACACTGGCGGATATTCCATTTTCCCGGCGCGGCGTAACACCGGTCCGGCAGATTTTCGTAGCGCAGCGTACCCACCGAACCACAAAGCAAACAGTTTGGGCGGGGTTCACTTCGAATCTCTGAGGAATTCATTCTACGCTCTCGTTTCTCGCCTATCTCTCGCCAGGCTATTGTGGAACAAATTTTTTATCAGGCTTCGTCAGCCCTTCCCACAAGCCCCGGCAATGCGCTTTGAGCGTCGCCCAGTCGCGCACGTAAAGCAGGACAAAAACCCAGTTGGTAAAAAGCACGTAAATGATTTTCTCGAGCAGCGGAATTTTCTTCTTTCGAAAGTAAAAATGGATGCCGTTTTTCGCATAGAGAAACGATTGAAACGGCGTAAAACGCGCGCTGCCTTTGTTGCCGGAAGTCGCCGAGACTTTGTGTCGCACCAACGGCTGCTGAATATGCACATTGTTGCGTCCGAGACTGAAATCGAGGTCGTCGTAATAGATGAAAAAGGCCTCATCCATCAATCCGTGCTCCGTCACATATTCACGGGCAAAAAACATCGAACATCCCACGCAGTACGGCGCGCTTTTCAGCACCAATCCCGGGCGAGCCACTTGCGCGGCAGGCAGGTTTTTATCCACCCCGCGCGGAAAATTAAACCACGCCATATCCCGCAATCCGTTGCACCAGATGTTGTCGTTCTCGAAATACGTGATGATCGACGAAACGATAGTGTTTTTCGGATCGAGACGATGTTCCGCAAATGCGCGCACGTGCAATTCAATCGCATCAGCGCGAACTTCCGTGTCGTTATTCAGAATCCAGAGGTAATCCGCCTGATGCTCTCGCAAAGCCAGTTCCGCCCCGACGTTGTTCGCTTTCGTAAAACCCGCGTTGTAACCCAGCGGATGCACCAATACCGTCGGCTCACGTCGGGCCAATTCAACCAATTGCTCCAATTCTTCCTGCTTCGAGCCGTTATCTACAATCACGGTGAGCAGATTGGGATAACGCGTAGCCGCCAATGAACGCACGCAGGCTTCGGTCAACGAGTAACCGTTGCGATTGATAAGGATGACCGCGACTTTGGGAGCGGAACTCATGCGCCCGTTACGCTTTCAAATCCGCAGCCCAGGAGGGCGGAAGTTTTTTCATCACTTCGATGCCGCTGAAAGGCTGTGAACGCCGTGGCCCTTGCCGTTTAGCCCAGGCAGCCATCCGATTGATGCCGTCCTCCAGCGAGACGTTCTTGATGAGGTCGCCAAAGACCGATTGCACTTTTTCATGCGAGGAATAGGCGTCCACCACTTCGTTGCGAGCTTCGAGATGTTTGATGTTCGGAGTTACTCCCATCGCCTTGGCAATTACGGTTGCAAGTTCCAACACCGAATACGGTTTGTCCGCCCCTACGTTGAAAATCTGATTGTAAGCTGCCGGACGCGTGATGCTCGCGGCGATAATCGGCGCAACATCGTCAATGTGACTGAACGCGCGCGTCTGTTTTCCATCACCGAACACGGTCATCGGTTGGTTCTGCATGATTTGATTCATGAAGATGCCGATCACGTTGCGGTAACGATCACCAATATTCTGGTTTTCACCGTACACGTTGTGCGGGCGGAAGATGACATAGTTCAACCCGAACATCTCGTGTGCCTCCTTCAAATCCAATTCCACCGCGTATTTCGCAATGCCGTATGGGTCTTCCGGCTGCGGCGTCGCGGCCTCAGTCATCGGCAATTGATTGCGTCCGTAAACGGCGATGGACGAAGTGAACACGAAACATTTCACCTCGTGATTCACTGCGGCGTTAATCAGATTCACGCTGCCGAGCAGGTTGTTCGTGTAATTGAAATGCTTGATAAAATGGCTCAACCCTTCCGCCGCATAGGCCGCGAGATGGAAAACATATTCGAACTTGTGCTCGGCAAACAACCGATTGATGAGCTTCGTGTCTGTGACTGACCCGACGACAAACTCGGCTCCCGATGGCACCTGATCCTGGAATCCACCGCTCAGATCATCCAACGCGACAATCCGATGTCCCGCTGCCAATAAATGTCGGCACACATGCGAGCCGATAAAGCCCGCCGCACCAGTCACCAAAGTTTTGGAACTCATGAGCGTCAGTCTATTTACGCCCCAACCGATAGCCAGAATTTTCAATCTTCCTGCGGACCAGCCGGTACTCATTCGCCTGCTTAAAACTTGTGCAATCAAAGTTAGAAGCTTACTTCTCCGCCTGAAATGCACATTGGGCTATCCTGCAAACCGGCGACTCCTTTAAATCGGACGCGGCGGATTCGGATCATGATTTCTTTGGTTGTTCTGACGACCATCTCGGTATCTCGCGTATTTTCCTCCCCTCTCAACGTCCCGAACTTTTTTCCGATTGGCGTCTGGCTGCAAGCGCCTACTAATGCTGCGCAATTTCAGGCAGTCGGAATCAATACATTCGTCGGTTTGTGGCAGGGACCGACGCAGTCGCAACTGGACACACTGCAAACTTCCGGGTTGCGACTGATTTGTCACCAAACCTCTGCCGCACTTCAGCATCCATATCGCACCAACATCATTGCCTGGCTGCAAACCGACGAACCCGATAATTCGCAAGGCCGCGGCGCGCGACTCGGCTTTGGCAGACCAATTCCGCCAGAACAGATCATCGCGGAGTATCAGAAAATGAAAGCCACCGATCCGTCTCGACCGGTGTTTTTGAATCTCGGACAAGGCGTCGCCTGGGACAACTGGTACGGCCGCGGTCAACGCAATCGTCACCCGGAAGATTATCCGCGTTACCTCGAAGGTTGCGACATCGCTTCATTCGACATTTACCCCGCCAATCATCCCGACATCGAAGTGGCTGGCAATCTCTGGTATGTCGCGCGCGGCGTGACACGTTTGCGCCAATGGACTCGCGACACGAAACCGGTCTGGAGTTTCATCGAGTGCACTACGATTGATGTGCCAGGCCAAAAACCCACGCCGACGCAAGTACGCGCACAGGTCTGGATGTCATTGATTCACGGTTCACGCGGCATCGTGTATTTCGTGCATCAATTTCAACCGTTCTTTCGGGAAGCCGCACTGCTGGACGATCCAGCGATGCTCGCGGCAGTGGCTGCAATCAATCAACAAATCACCGCACTCGCTCCCGTTCTCAATAGCCCCACGATCACCAATAGCGCCATCGTGAAATCCAGAAATCCAGCCCTTCCTGTCGCCACGATGACCAAGCCTTTTGCCGATCAGATTTATCTCTTCGCTGTTGCGATGCGCCCGCTCGAAGGCGATGTGGAATTTGAGTTGATCGAAAAGAAAGCTGCCCAGGCTGAAGTCTTGGGCGAAGGCCGTTTAATTGATATTTCCAACGGGAAATTCACCGACCGCTTCAAGCCGTGGGAGGTTCATCTCTACCGAATAGCTGAAAAACGCATCGCCACCGAAACAACCCCACAACCCTGAGAAACGATTTCCGAAATTAATCTTCAGAACACAAACTTCGGCTCAAACACCGGTCGCCCCGCATATTTGCGGAGGAATTCCATAAATCGCGCGATGCCGCGCTTCTCGTCCTCGCCCAGATGATAGTGAATGTGCCACCCGAGATAATCCTTTCGAAAATCCCGCGTGTATTCCGGGCGACTGCTGATGAGATGATCCAGCGTATCGAGACCGAAATCTTTCGCTTCGCGCAATTGCCGACGCAGTTCCGGCGTATGCACGCCGCGCCGCATCGCCCACACTGCGTAAACAAACGGCAGATTGGTCAATTCCATCCACGCTGCGCCTAAATCCCAGATTTCGTGAGTCGGCTGTTTTTCGTTCGCGAATAGAAAATCCAGCGCCGCATCACCAATCAGCAACACGTAATCTTTCTCCTGCGCTGCCGCGTAACTTTCCAGCGGTTTGAATTCCGGCGTCAAACCGCGATCCGCCAGCAACACTTTCAATAACGTCACACTGGTAAGCGAAGCGGTGTCGCAGTAAACCTCGGTTACTTCCACGAGCGGTTTGCGATGCGCGAGAAATACGCTTTTCACTTCGCCTAACGACGCCACTGCCACGCCATCAAGAATGTCGTAGCGATCCGAAAACAACGCTTCCACCACACTCACCAACGCCGCGTCCAATTCATCGCGTTGCAACATTTGCGCGAGCTTCGCGGGCACATCGTAAACAATCTCGCTTTCCAGCCCGCGTGTGAGCGGCACGGCATTGAGCGCACGCACGGAGCCGACGCGGAAATTACCGAGAGATTTCTCCAGCCCGAATTCGCGTTCGCGATTGGCGATGGCTTGCTCGCGTTCGAGCCATTTGGCGCTGACCGACGGATTATCCGCCGCCATGCGCAACTTGATGATTTCGTCCGACATTTGACCACCAATGGGGTAACAGGCCGCGCGTCAGATTTCAATGACGGTAATTTCCGGGCGACAGTTGAACCGCAGATTCAGATAAAACCAGCCCAAACCCGCACCAACGTACAGCGGACCGGATGCAGTGCGAAAGAGGCCCAAATCGTATTGCGCGACACCCCATGGAACTACCAGCGGTCCGTAAAAAGGAATTCGCACCTGGCCACCATGCGAATGGCCCGCAAGCGCCAGATCAAACTTCCAGCCTGCCAGTTTGTCCACCCATTGCGGGTAATGAAACAGCACGACGTTGCGTTGCGTAGTGCTGGGTCTAAGTTCGGCGGGTTTCTCGCAACTGAAGCCCACTAAGTTTATCTGATCGGCAGCGACAGAAACGCTTTCATCCATGAGCCAGCGTCCGCCGCTTTTTTCGAAGGCCGTCGCGATTTCTCTGAAATTTACCTTCGCCCAATAATCATGATTACCGGGCACGCCATAGAGCGGCGCTTTGATTTGCTGCAACAACTCCAGACTCTCGGCCAGATGCTCTGCCTCTTCGATAAGGTCGCCCGTGAAACAAACCAGATCCGGCGATTGTGCGTTAATCTTCTGCACCGCCGCTTCGAAAAATTTCCGGTCGCCCTTGTGATGCACATCGGTGAAGTGAACGATGCGATGAGACGGTTTCCCCTGAGCCAGCCGTACCGTCCGAACTTTGATCCAATTGGGTTCAACCAGCGCCGCTTCGCCGACCACCGCAATCGGCGCACCGACCAAACTCCATTTCAAAAACCGCCGCCGCGTGAAGCCGCGTCGCTTCAATTTGGCTGACTCACGCGGGGACTCCATTTATTTCAAATTCTGCGGATTCAGCGGCTTCAAATCCTTCGGCACGAACAGGCCGTCTTTCCGAATCAATTCGCCATCGAACCAGATTTCACCGCCGCCCCATTCCTTACGTTGAATCAGCACCATGTCCCAATGCACCGCACTGCGATTTCCATTATCCGCAATCCCATACGCCTGCCCCGGTGTGAAGTGAAGCGAGCCGGCGATCTTCTCATCGAACAAAATGTCGCACATCGGATTCAGAATGTACGGATTGAAGCCGATGGCGAATTCGCCTACGTAACGCGCACCCGCGTCCGTATCGAGAATTTCATTCAATCGCTTCGTGTTGCTGCTCGTGGCATTGATGACTTTGCCGTCCTTGAACTCCAGGCGCACGTTCTCGAATTTCGTCCCCGCGTAAATGGTCGGTGCGTTGAATTGAATCACGCCGTTGACGGAATTCTTCACCGGACAGGAGAACACTTCGCCATCGGGAATATTGAGAATGCCCTCGCACATCTTCGCCCCAATACCTTTGATGCTGAAGGTGAGGTCCGTCCCCGGAGATTTGATGTGCACGCGGTCCGCCGACTTCATGCGCTTCCACAACGGCACCATCGCCTTGGCCATTTTGCGATAATCCATCGTGCAAACGTCGAAGTATAAATTCTCGAACGCCTCCGTGCTCATGCCTGCGCCTTGCGCCATGCTCGGCGATGGCCAACGCAAAACGACCCAACGTGTTTTGCCCACGCGCCAATCCAACACCGGTCGAATAATCCGCGAATACAGTGACATCCGGTCACTCGGCACATCGGAATTTTCACTGATGTTATCTGAACCGCGAATGGCAATGTAACACTGCATCTTTTTCATTCGCGCGAGTTCGAGCTCACGCACAAGCGTCGCGTGTTTCTCATCTGTGCCGCGCAGAATTTCCCGCGTTATCCGGGAATGGCGCACATCAATTAACGGAATTCCGCCCGCCGCGCGCACCGCCCGCATCAGCTCTACCGACATTTCATCCGGCACATCCGTCACGTCAATAAGCACGCGGTCGCCCTTTTTGACGCGACAGGAATAAGTAACGAGTAACTTGGCCAATTTGGTGTAACGCGGATCGGTCATAAAGTTGCTGGAAGCCTATGCGAGAATCGTCGGTTGTCGAGCCGCAGTTCCTTGGCCTGACGCATCTTTTTGCGGACCAAAAGGACTATGGGTTGCGGCTTGTAGTTCGACCGTAATCTGCTAAAAGCCTCGCCTGTGAAATCTACGTTACTCGTTGCATTGGGGGGAATCATTCTCAGCTTAAGCGCGCTGGGCCAGAGTTCTACGTTTACTTACCAGGGCCAACTCAACGACAACGGCCAACCGGCCAACGGACGATATGATTTGCGGTTCACGCTGCACAACGCTTTGTCCGGAGGCAGTCAGGTCGGGGTGTCTCTGACAAATTCCTCCGTAGGAGTAACCAACGGGTTGTTCACCACGACGCTCGATTTCGGGAGCAGCGTCTTCGACGGAAACTCGCGCTGGTTGGAAATCGGTGTGCGCACGAATGGGAGCCCCAGCGCGTTTACCACATTAACGCCCCGGCAATTGTTATCGGCAACCCCGTATGCAATCCATGCCGCAACGTACAGCGGTACTGTGGCCGCCACCAATCTGACCGGGAGAATCCCGGACGCCAACCTGTCAACCAATGTGGCTTTGCTGACCAACAACGTCACTTTCAGCGGGAGTGTCACAGCCGCAAGTTTCATCGGCAATGGCAACGCATTGACCAATCTGAATCCAACCAATCTCGTCGGCACGATTCCCGACGCGCGTCTGTCCACCAACGTCGCCCTGCTCAGCGCCACTAATGCCGTGTTCAAAGGCAGCGTTACCGCCACGAATTTTTACGGCGAAGGCCGGGGTTTAACCAACGTGCCGGGGCGTATCTTTGATTTCGTGCCGACTGGCAGTGCCCTTACCACCTCCGCAAACTACGGCTATCTCGCTACGAACGACACCACGCCAGTTGTCATTACCTTACCGCCTACCGCCCAAATTCCCGTGGGCAACATCATCCGCGTCTCCGGCAGCGGCGCTGCTGGTTGGATCATCGCCCAGAACGCCGGGCAACGCATTCTCATCGGCAATTTGCTCGATAATGTCGGAGTCACATGGACAACCAACGGCAGTTCACTCATCAACTGGAAAGCAATCGCTTCATCTGCTGATGGCAGCAAATTAATCGCGGCGGCCAATCCCGGCACTCTTTATACATCCACAAATTACGGAGCAACCTGGACGCCGCGCGCTGCAAACCTGGGCAATCTCGCCTGGAACTCTGTCGCGTCCTCTGCGGATGGAACCAAATTAGCCGCGTGTGCTGAAAATAATCACATCTACACATCTACGGATTCAGGCGCGAATTGGACCGCTCGCACCGCTGCAAGCGGCGGCTTGGCACGGACCTGGAAAAGCATTGCCTCGTCCCTCGACGGCAATCGTTTAGTCGCCGCCGCTGGGAGTTACGGCATCGCAACATCAATCAACGGAGGCGCTAACTGGAACCTCAGCTCCAGCGCTTTCTCTTGGACTGGAGTAGCGTCGTCAGGAGACGGCAGCAACCTCGTCGCCGTAGCTTCAGGACAACAGATACATGTTTCAACCAATGCTGGCGCTACCTGGACCGGTCGCTTCGCTCAACATTCCTGGACCTGCGTCGCTTCCTCGTTAGATGGCAGCGTTCTCGTTGCTGGCGCCAATACAGCTCCGAATAATCTGCTCTATGTTTCCTCCGACTACGGACAAAGCTGGTCAGCCAGTTCGGTTTCCGGGGATTGGGCTGCCGTTGCTTCGTCTGCCGACGGACAACGCATGATAGCAGTCGCCAAAGGCGGCGGCGTTTATGTTTCGCAAAACTCCGGCATTAGCTGGTCGCTGCGCGGCAATCTGCCTACGATTCCGAATTACACCGGCGCCGCAAGTTCCAGTGACGGAAGCACGATGGCAGCGACCGCCTATGGTAACGGTATCTTTGTCGCTTCGAAGGTCAGCACTACAGTTGGAACGTCCGGTTATTTGATTGGCTCTCGTCTCGCCTCTGTGGAATTACAACACGTCGGCAATGGCATTTTTATTCCGATCAGCCACGTGGGAAATATTCGGGCGAAGTAATCACACCGCGCGCTTTTCCAAACGGCGCAGTGCCTTCTCGCGTCGTTTGGTCTCGCTCAACAACAGCTCCTCTGCCGTCCAGCCGCGCGATTGCGCGTAAGCCGCCAGTTCAAACAACTCGCGCGCCACAGCGGATTTGCTGGCGCGCCGCTTTGACGTTTTGTCTGGAAGCAACTTCGCTTTGCGCGCTTTCTTCACGAGTTTCTCGGCTCGCAACAACGCCGGAAGATGTTTCGGAATGCCGTCCAACACGGACGGGCGTTCGCGATGCGTGCCTTTCTTTTCGTCCTTTTTAATCCGCTCCCAGTTCGCCCAGACTTCGTCCACGTTCTTGACCTTCACCTGACCGAAAACATGTGGATGCCGCCGAATCAACTTATCCACCAGATGTCGCGTGACGTGCTCAAAATCAAACGCCCCACGCTCCTTCGCCATTTGACAATGAAACACCACCTGCAACAGCAGATCGCCCAATTCCTCCGCCATCTCGTGATCGTCCTTCGCTTCGATGGCGTCAATCAGTTCGTAAACCTCCTCAATCGCGTGCCGGCGCAATGTCATGTGGTTTTGTTCGCGATCCCACGGACAGCCCTGCGGCGACCGCAGTTTAGCCATGACGCGCAATAAATCCTCAATCGCAGTCTTCGATTTCTTCATGAATCAAAATTGAATTGTGAACTCTGAATTGGCGGACGAGGCGAATTTGTTCGCGGTTGAAACTTTGGCTACAAAATCACCAGATCATCGCGATGCACCAGTTCCACGCGCGCCAGAGTGTTGCTTCGGATTTCCTCCGCGCTGAATTTCGCGATACCGCGCGCGAACTCCGTTCCGTTCAAGTCGCAAATGCGAATCACATCGCCCGCGCCGAAACTTCCTTCACACCGTGTCACCCCGGGCGGCAACAAACTCTTGCCCGCTTCGCGCAATGCGGTCTTCGCGCCATCATCCACAAACAACGCGCCTTTAGGATGATGAAAGAAAGCAATCCATCGTTTCCGGCCGCGCAATTTTCCTTCCTGCGCGACAAAAAACGTGCCTTCGTCTTCGCCCGCCAAAATGCGCTCCAACGCATCGCGTTTCCGCCCCGACGCTATCACCAGCGGAATGCCGGAACGCACCGCAATTTTCGCGGCTTGAATCTTCGTCGCCATGCCGCCGACCGCCGTTTCACTGGTCGTGCCGCCAGCAATTTTTTCCAAATCAGCGTCGATCTGCTCAATCACCGAAATCGTTTTCGCATCGGTCTGACCGAAGTTCGCGATGACGCCATCTACCGTCGTAAGAATCACCAGCAGATCTGCCGGCAACAATGCCGCTACCAATGCAGACATCGTGTCGTTATCGCCGACTTTGATTTCCGTGAATGAAACCGCGTCGTTTTCGTTGATGATAGGCACGACGCCATGCCGAAGCAGCGTGACTAGCGTGTTGCGTGCGTTGAGATGGCGCTCGTGATGTTCCAGATCTTCGTGAGTCAGCAGCACCTGAGCGACGACGAGATTGTGCTTCGCAAATAGTTTTTCGTAAGTGGACATCAGCCGCGATTGCCCCACCGCCGCGCAGGCCTGTTTTTCCGCCAATTCCGTCGGACGCATTTCATAACCGAGCGCGCCCATGCCGGCACCGACCGCGCCGCTGGTCACGACGACGACTTCCTTGCCCGCCTGCCGCAACGCTGCGACCTGCGCCACAATCTGCTCCAATTGCGCCGGATCAATCTGCTTCCGGGCATCTGTGAGGACACCCGTGCCAAGCTTGACCACGATGCGGGAGACGTTGTTGAACAATTCCGAACGCACGCCAGCTTGGTAACAAACGCCGCGCACAGTGTCGAGCCGGCGACTGAGCCACGATCACAAAGCGGAACAAATTTAACTATGAACGAACACGCAGAGCGGTTTACACCAATTGTCGCGAACTTTCGCGCATAAACTCAATTGCCGCCAACTCGCGAAATTCGCGTAAGCCGTTCTTCAACGTTTCCCTACATAAACAGGTGCACGAATTTTCTCGTCGCGGCCGGCGTCACTCGCCAATCCTCCTCGCATGAAGAATCGGTTTTATCTCAGCATCGCTCTCCTGTTGCTGGCCGATTTGTTTTTTACCTCCGGCTGCCAAATTTCTTCTCACAAACCACCAACTGCTGAACCTCTCGATCTAAAAAACCTCGAAGTAGTGCACGGCGGAATCATTCGCGGCGACAAATCGCGTCGTGCAATTGCGTTGGCGTTCACCGGTCACGAATTTGCCGAAGGCGCGGAGACAATTTTGAACGAATTACAAAAGCGACGCGCGAAAGCGTCGTTCTTCCTGACCGGCGATTTCGTCGCTGATTCGGATTTTCAGCCCATCGTCAAACGCATCGCCAACGATGGCCACTACTTCAGCGTTCATTCCGACAAACATCTGCTCTATTGCTCGTGGACCAAAGAGCGAAAAACGCTCGTCAGCCGTGACGTATTCGTGACGGATTTGCAGGCGAACGTGCGACGCTTCAATCGGCTCAAGCTGAAGCAACAGCCCGGGCGCTTCTTTATTCCGCCGTACGAACATTACAATCAGGAAATCGTTGCCTGGGCCGCGCAAGCCGGTTTTACGCTTATCAACTACACACCCGGCACGCGTTCACATGCAGATTACACCGGCGAAGCTGACAAAAATTTTACGCCGTCGCAGGTTATCTTCGACAGCATCGTGAAACGCGAGCAAACCGATCCACACGGCTTAAACGGCTTTATTCTATTGCTGCACATTGGCAGCGGTCCGATCCGGACCGACAAGTTTTACACCCGCTTCGGCGAATTACTCGATTATCTTTCCAGCAAAGGCTACGAGTTTGTTCGCGTAGATGATTTACTCCAGCTGCCCCACTGATATGAAAACCATTACCGCACTCCTGCTTCTCTCGCTCACTTCCGTTTCCGCAGAAGAGATTTTCATTCGCGCCAATCAGCTTGGGTTTCACAGCAACGAAACAAAATTCGCGGTCGCGTTTTCTCATGCGCCACTACCAGGTGAATTTTCACTTCTCTCCGTCAGCAACGAAAGTCGTGTCAGCTTCCAAGGAAAACTCCGCCTCACCACAAACGCGGCCTGGGGCGCTTTCTCGAATCATGCGGAACTGGATTTCACGACATTTCGCACGCCCGGCGATTATGTCATCAAAGTCGGCACGAATCGTTCGTTGCCCTTGCGCATCGGAAATGACTTTTACGGCGAGCTTTCTGTGCAACTTCTGGAATTCATGCGGCAGCAACGTTGCGGCTTCAATCCGTGGCTCAACACCAATTGCCATCAACACGACGGGCGTACCGTTTATGGCCCGCTGACCAACGGCACGCCGATGGATGCCACCGGCGGCTGGCACGATGCCGGTGATCTGCTGAAATACATGCTCACGTCAGTCAACGCGACTGCTCAGATGTTGCTCGCGTATGAAGTGAGCAAATCCAAGCTCTCCTCACCCGGCCTAACGGCCACCCTCTCCCCATCCGATGGCGAGCGGGATGGGGTGAGAGGCGTAGCGGTGCGACATCCAATTGAAACCGATAGCGTGAGTTCTCTCGGCCTTCCCGGAAAAAATGGTATTCCCGATATTCTCGACGAAGCGCGCTGGGGACTGGACTGGTTGCACAAACTGCATCCTGCGCCGGATCAGCTTTATCATCAGGTCGCCGATGATCGCGATCACGCGGGCTGGCGCTTACCGCAAAATGAAACCGTAGATTACGGCTGGGGCAAAGGCGACGCGCGACCGGTCTATTTCGCTGATGGCAAGCCGCAGGGACTGAAACAGTATCAGAGCGAATCCACCGGCGTTGCCAATCTTGCCGGTCGTTACGCCGCAGCAATGGCGCTCGCGTATCAGATCTGGAAAGACGATCCGCAGCAAAAAGATTTTGCCGCGCGGTGTTTGAAAGCCGGTTTGGAAGTCTATTCGCTCGGTCGCGCGAAGGAAGGTGTGCAGCAGGGAAATTCCTACGGCGCGCCGTATCGCTACGAAGAAACGACCTGGGCCGATGACATGGAATGGGGCGCAGCGGAATTGTTTCGCGCTACCGGAGAAAACCGATTTTTGGAGGACGCCAAACGTTACGCAAAGCTCGCCGCCGATGAAGGCTGGATGGGCAAGGAACAGGCCGGACACTATCAATATTATCCGTTCATGAACGTCGGCCACTTCCGGCTTTATGATCTTGTGGACGCCGAATTTAAAAAATTACTCGCCGGTTATTATCGCACCGGCATCGAACGCTGCATCGCCGCCGGTGAAAAAAATCCGTATCGCGTCGGCGTACCGTTTATCTGGTGTTCGAACAACCTGCTTACGGCACTCGTTACACAATGTCTGATGTACGAGCGCATGACCGGTGATTCGCGCTTCCGGGAATTCACAGCAAAACAACGCGATTGGTTGCTCGGACGCAATCCGTGGGGCACAACGATGTTCACAGAAATCGGCCATGAATTTTCCGAAGACGTGCATCTGATGACCACACAACTGCTCAAACGTCCCGTTCGCGGCGGTCTGGTGGATGGACCGGTTTACGAGCGCATTTTCAAAGCACTGCGCGGCGTCAGTCTGTCGCGACCAGATCCGTTTGCGGCATTTCAAGGCGAAGCCGTTTATCACGATGACGTTCGGGACTACTCGACCAACGAACCAACGATGGACGGAACTGCCTCCGCCATTCTAATGTTTGCGTTGTTAAGCCTGAACCCATGAAAACCATCGCCACGTTTCTCCTCACCGCATTTCTCGCCACGCCGCTGTTCGCTGCTGAACCAACGGCGGTTGAACTCAAGCCCATCTTCAACGGCACGGATCTCACCGGTTGGCGGGTGCCGAATCCAAATCCGTTCTGGCGGGTCGAGAACGGCGTATTGATTGGCGAAAACAACGAGTCGCTCCAAGGTCACGTACTGTACACGGAACAGGTTTACACCAATTTCGTGATTGAACTGGATGCTCGTTGGACCGGTGAAATCGACAGCGGCGTGATGATGCGAGAACCGGAGATTCAGGTGCAGCTCGGCATTTCGCGCAGTTTGAAACGTGACATGACCGGCGCGTTTTACCTCGCGCGGCATCCCATCAATCCCAACGTCGGCTACCCCGAAGCCGGACACGCCAAAGGCGTTGAGAAGATTTTCAAACCGGACGACTGGAATACATTTCGCATCGAAGCCAAAGGCGACACGTTCACTGTCTGGCTCAACGGCAAGCAGATCAGTCAATACACCGACGCCCGCTATTCCAAACCCGCGCCAATCGGCCTGCAAGTGCATCCCGGCCTGAAGATGAAAGTCGAATTCCGCAACCTCCGCACGGCAGCGTTGGAATAAATCAAGTGCGCCCAACGGACTCTCAACATCGTGATGCGTAAAGACACGAAAGCGGTTTCAATATTCGTAGCCACCGAGGTAACGAGGCGGACGCGTGAAACAACATGAGAATTTCCGCCTCCTCACATCGGCGGCTACCGCTCCGACGAATTTTGAAATCAATTCCAGCGGAAGCTTGAGAGTTAAAGGTCGGGCATTTTACAACTGCGATGATTACTTCGTTCTCCGATGCCGGCCTGCTCTGGGAATTGCCATTACTGTTCATCACCGGCCTCGTCGCGGGATTTGTGGATTCCATCGCGGGTGGCGGCGGATTGATTACGCTGCCAATGATTCTCAGCCTCGGCGGCGATCCACAGGTCTCCCTCGGCACTAATAAACTTCAGGCAATGTTCGGCTCCGCCAGTGCCACGTGGCATTACGCAAAAGCCGGCGCAGTAAAACTCACTGATTGTTGGCGTGGCTGCCTGATAACTTTCATCGGCGCAATCATTGGAACGCTCGGTGTGCGGCAGATCGGCCCAAACACGCTCAAGGTCATCATCCCCTTGTTGCTTATCGCCGTGGCCATTTATTCCCTGCGCAATCCGAACCTCGGCGAACATGAAGCAAAGCCGCGTATCGAGCGTTGGCGCTTCGATTTGATGTGCGGTCTGGCGCTGGGTTTTTACGACGGATTTTTCGGTCCGGGCACCGGAACATTCTGGACGATGGCCTTCGTAATCGTGATGGGATTCAATCTCACCCGCGCGACGGCCTACACCAAGGCGATGAATTTCTCGAGCAACGTATGTTCGTTCCTCGTATTCGCAATTGCCGGACAGGTGAATTACTTCGCCGGCACGGTCATGGGTATCGGCCAACTCATCGGCGCGCGCATCGGCAGCGGCATGGTGATGACCCGCGGCACGAAGTTCATCCGCCCGGTGTTTATTACCGTCGTCCTGCTCATCACCGCAAAGCTGCTCTACGATGCCTATCTGAAATAGCGGCGAAGCAGCGACACCCTCGGGGCTTCACTCAAACAAAATGAAGCCCCGGCAAGGATAACAGAAGGCAGCTTATGACGCCTCTGTCGCCCTTCCGGGGCTGTGCAATTTTCAACCTGTTAGAAACCCGCTTTCTTCATCGCTGAACCCGGGCGGCTTTCGGGCGAAACGGCCCACTTGTAATTCGGAGCGGAGGTCATCTCAAACGTCAGTTCGCCGCCTTTGATAATCTGATTATGCGTCAGAAAAGTTTTCTCGAACTTCGCGCCATTCAACTTTGCCTCGCGAATGTACGGACGCTGCGGTCCGTTTTGATTTGCGGTAATAACGAATTTCTTGCCATCCGCCAAAGTGATGGTCGCGCGATCAAACAACGGACTGCCGATGACGTATTCGTCTGTGCCGGGGCACACCGGATAAAATCCGATAGCGCTGAACACATACCACGCGGACATCTGGCCCGTGTCTTCGTCGCCGCAGAGACCATCCGGCGTCGGATGATACAACCGCGTCAGCGCTTCGCGAACGCGCGCCTGC
Source organism: uncultured Verrucomicrobiota bacterium (assembly GCA_937894935.1). Lineage (GTDB taxonomy): Bacteria > Verrucomicrobiota > Verrucomicrobiia > Limisphaerales > JADLHS01 > JADLHS01. The sequence continues at coordinate 6,818 of CALAYC010000180.1, read as the reverse complement.
GCCTTCCACGGCTGACCGGCGTAGTTGTAGAGATAGAGCATGTGTTGGATCGGTTGATTGCCATGCGCGTATTGTCCCATGTTCGCGGCGACCATTTCCGTCATCTCATGAATCATCCCACCGTAACTGCCGACGTTCACATCCGGCGGCGTGTAGAAAACTCCGTCCAGCTTCTTTCCAAACGCTTCATCACCGCCGATCAATTGAATCAGACCCGGCACGTCGTGGAACACGCTCCATGTCCAGTGCCATGCATTGCCTTCGGTGAAAGGTCCGCCCCATTCGGTCGGATCAAAGTTCTCGCGCCATGAACCGTCTTCCTTGCGACCCCGCACAAATCCCACGCTTGGATCAAACACGTTCGTGTAGTTCATTGCGTTCTTCGCAAAGGCCGCCGCCTCGGTATTACGACCGATGCTCTTGGCGAACACCGCCGCGCAAAAGTCGTTATAGGCAAACTCCAACGTTTTCGCGGTGGATTCGCGGAACGACGTCGGCACATAACCGTGCTTCTGATAAAACTCCGCGCCATCGCGACCGATCGCACGACAATACCGCGGCGCTTGCGTATTCGCATCATGCACCATCGCATCGAGCGCGACGGAAGCGTTGAAATTCGTGACGCCTTTGATCCATGCATCCGCAAGCAACGAAAACGCGTGATTGCCGATCATGCAATCACGATGTCCCGGGCTCGACCAGGCCGGCAAAAAGCCGCTTTGTTCGTACGCGGAAATGACGCTTTGCATAATCTCGCCGCTGATGTCAGGCACGAGAAGGTTGTAGAGCGGATGCGACGCGCGGAACGTGTCCCAGTAACCCGTATCGGTGTACATGTAACCGGGATAAATGCGACCGTTGTACGGGCTGAAATAAATGGGTTTGTTTTGCGCATCGTATTCATGGAAGCGATGCGGAAAGAGGAAGCTGCGATACATCGCGCTGTAGAACGTGCGTTGCTGCGTTTCCGAACCACCTTCGACCTTGATGCGATTCATAAGCGCATTCCACGTAGCTTCGGCGCGTTTCTTAATCGTGTCGAAATCCGCTTTGCCGATTTCGCGATCCAGATTCAACTGCGCCTGTTCATGACTGATATAGGACGAGGCGACTTTGCAGGTAATCGGCTTACCCTTCTTCACCTTGAACTTGAGATAAGCACCGACGTGTTTGTCCGCGAGCTTCGCCTGCCCTTCCTTGACGCCGTCCGGCGTCCATGTGCCGAACGCGCTGAATTTCTGATCGAACACGATCACGAAATAATTGGAGAAATTATTGGGCACGCCGCCGTTATTGTTGCGGCAGATGCCGATGATTTTATTTTCCTTCGGCAACACTTCGACCGCTGAACCGTTGGCAAACGCATCGAGCACGACGTAGCCATCGCCACTTTCATCGAACGTGAAGCGGAAACGCGCGGCGCGTTCGGTCGGCGTAACTTCCATCGTCGCTTTCCACGTATCGAGATAAACCTGGTAGTAATGCGGCTGTGCGATTTCCTTGTCGTGGCTGAACACCGACGCGCGGTCATCTTCTTTCACCGCGAGTTTGCCGGACACCGCCATCAACGAGAAATTCGCGTAGTCAGCAATCCACGGACTCGGTTGATGCGTCTGGCGGATGCCGCGAATTTTGTTCTGACGATATTGGTAATAGAACGAGTCTTTTTGTGGTTGCGTGTACGGCGACCAGACGTTCATCGGGAACGGAACGGCCACCGCGGGGAACGTATTGCCATGCGAATAGCCGAACGAGGAATCCGTGCCTTGCAGTGGATTCGCCAACGTGACGAGCGAAGGTTCGCCGGCCGATAGCGACAGCGCGGTGAAACAACAGAGTGCTATGACGAGCTTTTTCATAAATTAATACTTAATGGTCAATGTGCGTGGGCGAGATTCATTTTCGAAGCGAACCCATAATAACCGATCGGAGTTGGAATACTCAAAATCCTCCACGGGTGCACCGTCGAGCGTAATTGTGCTGGGTTTCGCAGGGCTTTGCAAGAACACGACCGCCGGCGTTCGCGCCACTCCTTCTACTGCAAAGGAGAACGAATTCTTCTCGCGACTGATTTCCAACGTTTTGCACGCCGATGCAATCACTCGCAACTCATCCGCCTTCGTCGCATTAAGGTCGCGCAAAAAATATCTTTGGCCCGGTTCAATTTTAACTTCAGTGCGTACGCGCAATTGAGGATCAAACAAATTCACAAAGCGACCCCGCAAGGTTTTCGCCGGTGCAGAAATGGATTCATCCAATCCCGCCGCGACGATGTATGGCCCGCGTTCAAGCAGAAGATAATTCGTCTCGCGCCAATCCAACTTTGCGATAGCAGCCGCTTGCTTGACCGTGCTGACAACGAGCGCATCGCCGCCAGTCGTGTTCGCAAACCGCGCGGGATCTTCGCGCAACCACGTCACTTTACCTTTGCCGACAGTCCATTCGCTTTCAGAGGCGACCGGAGTTTTTGCGAGCCCGAGTTTTTCGAACAAGTGCTCACGCGGTGTCGAATAATTCAACCCGTTGCTGTTCCACCAATCGCGCACCCGTTTGTAGGGATCGGAATCGTCATCAATCACCACAAGCACGCCACCGTCTTTGACCCACGCAGCAATGCTGTCGTGCACTTCTGCCTCCAGCGGCTTCTGACCGTGATAACTCAGCAACAACACGCGCGTGTCCTTGAGATAACCGGGCAGCGTGACGTTCTCCAATTGCACGGGCGCGACCGGAATCCCGCGCTTCAACAACGGCAACGCCAGACCGTAAACATGACTCAGATATTCATCGCTGTGAATCGGCTCGCCGCGTTGAAACATCAACGAATCACTGATGATCTGACCGATGCCCGTCGTGCCGCAGTCCCACTTCACGCGATCCTGCTTCATGTCGTTCATCGTGTTCATCACGATCTGCAACTCCGTGGCATAGCGCGGCGGAATCGATTGCCGTTGTTCCGCCGGCACAGAACGCGGATAGCGACCGCGAAACACACGCTCCGGCCATGGCGAAACTTCATAACGCCACACTTCCGGTTGCAGCAACGACGCAACGAGCGTGGATTCCCAATTCCGCTGATAATCGTCCCAGTCGTGATTCGGATTATCTTCGATGGGATCGTTGAGATACCAGACCGTCCGCCCTGTGGCGCGAACGAGGTTCTGCATCGCGCCGTATTCGAGGAACGCTGTTTCAAACGTGCGCTCCTTGACTTTGCCGCGATATTTATTCGGCTCGCGCGAAGTGCCGGTCCAGACTTGCGCAATGTAACCATCACAACCGTTCAATCGCGCGAGACTGGATTCCGGGCTGACAATTTCCCAATGCGCGTAATTCAACAGACTGTGCGTCGGCACGTAGCAGCGGACTTTCTTACCAGTGCGTTGATTGTACGCCTGCACGTGATCGAAGATCTGCTGCAGCGTGCGGCGATAAAGATAGTATTTGAGTTTTGAAGCGCGCCATTGCGCGTCCACCGAACTGTGCGGCGGCTGCCAATCCTCCTGGTAATAAACGCGCCACTCACGTTTGAAACCTTCGGAGTAACCGGCGTTAACCCAGAATTCCGGTTCTTCGAGATGAATCGCTTCCGTCCCTGCATCCAACGCGCGCTGCACGCCGGTGATGAGAAAATTTCCGAAGTTCGTACTCGGACACATGTAATAGACATCACCGCCGTGACTGCTCTTGCGCCCGTCGCGCACCGTTTGCGCTTCGTCCTCGTGATTCACGCCATCGAAGCGCCCGTAGAGATAATCCTGATATTCGCCCCACGAAACACCGGTCATCACATGAATGCGATAACCGCGGTCGCGCCACGATTTGATGCGCGCGGGCAATTTCGCATCAATGCCGTAAACAATCGCGACGTCGGAGCGGAGATTGCCGAATTCACTCCATGCCTCGCCCGTTTGGAAACACGTTCGTTCGAGCGTTTGATCCGGATCGGTTGGAAACGCCGGCGGGTTGGTGGCCGCCGCAAGGCCGACAATTGAACCGCAAAGAAAAACTGCGCCAACTTTGATGAATCGCATGAGCATCAGACGCCAATAATATGATTTCTCTTTAAGGTCGCAGAACAATTTTTCGCCATGCCGCAAAGAAAAAAGTCTGCACCATAAAAGACATGAGGGAGCATGATGCCCCGGACGCATCATCCGCGAAGCGAAAACAGAACACCGCCGAGAGCGAACTCCCGGCGGTGTGTGATTCGGTTTAATCGTGTCGGATTATTGAAGTTGGACGCGATAGAACAATTGCGGCGCAGTCGCAGGAACGGTGTATGGTGACACCGCGCCCGGCACGTTGGTATAAGTACCGCTGACACTGCCTGACGCCTGCAATGTGCCGGCAGCCCATGAGATGGTTACATTGCCACTTGCCGCAGGCGCAATGGCAAGTCCCGCGCCCGGAGCCACGACCGAGGGACCGTTTTGATAATTGGCCGCAATCTGATAGGCCGGCAACGCGCCGATATAAACGCGGAATTCATCAAAACTTCCTGTCAGATCCTGGTCGCCCCAATGAACTGCCGCACCGAGATAGGCTTCGGTAACATTGAGTTGATCAATCCGCCGACCACCCATAGAAGCGGAATCCACCAACGCGCCATCGAGATAGAACGACATCGTATCGATGTCTGCGTCATAAACACAGACGACGTGGTAAAGCTGGCCGGCCACCCATTGCGCCGGGTTCGCGCCGCCTCGAGTATTCACTTCCCCGGCAAGCACCGAGTCAATCGACATACTAGGGACATTACCATCCGCACCGGCACGCGGGGTGAGATCCACATAAGACAATCCCGGCTGCGCTCCGCCACCGTTCGGGTTACCAAACATCCAACCTTTCGACCAATTGTTGAGGTTGCTGACCGTCATCCAACCTTCAAAGGTCATGCTGGCATTGGTATTGAGCGTCAGACCGATGCCGTTTCCGGTGCCATCGTCCACGCCATTGATTTCGCCGCAGTTCTGTCGTACGCCGCCACCGGGCAATACCAGTTGTCCTCCATCAATGTACGCGCCACCTCGGACGTTACAAGCGACGCCTCGGACCGAATCCAGGTTGTCGTCAAACGACCAGCGATGCGCCAACCACGGAGTGGTCAGAATGGTCAACGTAGCCGGATCGCTTAACACTCCGCCCGCGCTGTTGGTGACACCAACCGTGTACTGTCCGCCAGATGCAGCGGTCAGATTCGACACAACCAACGTGCTATTGGTCGCGTTCGGAATATTCACTCCGGCATGTTTCCATTGATAGGTCAGTTGTCCACCTCCTGCGGTTACCGAGAACGTCGCCACGCCTCCGATGTATTTGCTGATGGATGCCGGCTGTTGCGAAATAGTCGGCTGCACCACGGAAATGGTGATGGCCGAACTCGTACCGGTAACGCCATCAACGGTCGCACTGATCGTCGCGCTTCCCGGACCAACAGCCGTCACCAGACCACTGGCCGACACCGTCACAACATTGGTGTCGCTACTAGTCCAATTAGTGACCACGCCGGTGACAGGAACATCACTGGCCTGCGCATACGTCGCGAGTGCTGCCGCATGCTGCGTCGTTCCACCGACCATGGTGGAATTCGTAATAATAACGCTCACCGTTTGAACGGCAGCCGAATTGAAAACCTCATCCGGACCGGCATGCGCATTTAACGCAACATGTGACCCGCTCAACGCCCGCGTCCAGATACGGAATTCGTCAACCGTACCATCGAATGCCGGATCGTTGAATTGAGAACGTCCGATCCAGTTATTGACCGTGACGCCGAGGTTCTTGGGCCGCGCTGTTACGTTGGATGTAACGGCAATCTGCACGCCATCGAGATACAACCGCGCGACCTGGGATACAGCGTCGATGGTGTAAACGAGGTGACTTTTCACGCCCATGGGTAGCGGATTGCCAACGCGAGCCGTGATTGCCTGCGGATTGGAAATTTCCGCACGCAGATCGTTTCCGTTTCCTCGCGGCGTAAGCATCATGGAAACGGTGGCGGAATCCACCATGTCTTCTCCCGCATTGCTGCTGCCGAAGTCATAGAGCCGCGCCCAATTCTCCAAAGTGTTGGCCGTCACCCAGGCTTCCACGGAGATGGAATTGAAGTTGGTCAGAATACCATTCGGCAAATCTACGTGCGGAATCCCGGGATCGGCAGAAAATGTCCCGCCAGAGAGAACCACTTCATTATTCTGAATGAATGCATTGCGAATCTCGCCGTTCCACGTTGGATCTATCGAATTGACTGCGACGTCGCCATCGCCATCCGAGAAACTATACCGATGCGCCAACGCCAATGGCACATCCGCCACATTGATTGTCGCGCTCGATGAAACTGCACCGCGCGTCGCCGTCACCACCGCTGAGCCGGGCGCGAGAGCGTGAATGCGTCCGTCGGAAGTCACCTGCAGAATGCCGCTCGGTTCAACCGAGTAAGTGACATCAATGCTGTTGGAAATTTCAATGACACCGTAGTTCAGCGTGTTGAAGGTCACCGACGTATTTTGCAAATCACCGACCGTGACGTTTGATGAAACATTCAACACGAGCGAATTCAGGGCGACGATATTGTCCACAACATCCGGACCAGTGATGGCGTTGACGGCGATTTGCAGACCGCCAACCGCCCCGCCGTAAATGCGCACCTCATTGATCGTGCCGTTAAGATCCTGATCGCCGTAGTAAAAACCGGCGCCGATGCGCATCTTGTTGGGGGCAAGGTTGGTCACATTGAATCCGCCCATCGAACCGGTATCCACCAGGACGCCGTCAATATAAAGACTGATCTGGTTGTTGGCGGCGTCGAGGACGAT